>CAZTCB010000024.1:0-20082 GCA_964612455.1 uncultured Subdoligranulum sp.
ATTGTCGGATTTTTCCGACAATTTTACTTTTAAGGCTTGTTTTTGCTTGACTAACTCGTAAAATAGGCTTATAATTTTTTTAAAAAGAAAAAAAGTGTGACAGAATGTATATTCTGTCTACAAGTTTCTCTTAATTTTCACAATATAAAAAGCCGTGCCGAGATCACTCTCAACACGGCTTTTTTACTAAGGTTTATTAAATTATTCTACGCTTGGATTTGCCCAAAAACGAGAATTTTCCCGTTTTCCTCTTCACCGATACTACATATTTAAATAATTCTCTTAGCGTACACTATGAGCCATTTTTATCCACTACTTCCGTTAACGATACCGCTTATCAAAAATTTAAAACTCTAAGGTTCTATATTCCGAAGCTAACAAGAATACAGCCGCATTACCAATTTTCAGCGATATCTTGCAACGTATCGATATAGGTTTTTCTGGATACTTCCTCTGTGGAGTACAAATAAGTTTTCGAAACAATTTGGTTTTCTTTAACTAAAAATGCGGTTCCGATAATCTCCCCTTTAGCAATCGGCGCTATTTTTTTATCGATTTGAGTCACAACTTTGTAAACCTCGACATCCTCTGATTTTGATAAAAATACGCTTAAATTATCTTTAGGCTTTGCCAAAATCAAGTCTTTCTTTCCGCCCTTAATTTCAACAGATATCGCATCGTTTCTCGATAACATTATCTTATTAAAATAATTTGCAAAGCCATAGTTTAGCATTTGAGAAACCTCGGCGAAACGCGTCTTGCTATCCGGTTCGCCAAGCACGCAAGCAATTAATCTCGTTTCTCCCTTTACCGCAGTAGCACAAAGACAATGTCGTGCCTCATCGGTATATCCCGTCTTTCCACCGTCGCAACCGTTAAAAAATCTTACGAGTTTGTTTGTATTAGTTAATTGCGTTATTCTGCCGTCAGGATGTTTATAGTCTTCCATCCAAATTTTGCTATAATCAAAGTAATTATTGTTTTGCTTAATCAACTCCGAAAACATCTTTACGCAGTCTACGGCGCAGGAGTATTGATTTAATGCAGGCAACCCCGTACAATTAACAAAATTTGTAGCGACTAAACCGATACTACGTGCTTTTTTATTCATCTCATTTACAAACCCTTCTTTACTGCCGCTTATATGCTCTGCAAGAGCGACACAACTGTCATTTGCCGATGCGATTACAATTGTCTTAATCAAGTCACTTGCCTTGTGGACAGAATTGGCATCTAAAAAAGCCTGACTTCCTCCCATTCCTGCAGCCGTTGCACTTACCGTAATATCATCGCTTAATGAGAGCTTTCCCGCATTGATATTGTCATAAACCACCAACAGCGTCATGATTTTTGTCATACTCGCTATCGGAAGTTTAGCTGTAGAGTTTTTTTGATATACGATTTCGCCAGTCTCGGCATCTGCCAAAACGCAACTTTTTGCGTTTTTTCCGAGCGACAACTCATCACCATGTGCAAGCGCCGTTTTTGGAACACACACCACGCCAATGACCAAAACCAACGAAAATAGCAATAAACATACCTTCTTCATTTCTTACTCCTTTTAACGATAGGTTGAGTAAAAAAAACAAATATATACGTCTCAATAAGAATTAAACCATATCTAAAAACAACCGCTTTCCCCGCATTAAAAATTTCACACACCGTAAAAGACATATCAAGTATTGATAATTTTTTTAATCAAACTATCGAGAATAATAGTCTCAAAAAAATAAAAACAACCAAAGTAATCAGCAATGAGAATATCACTGCAAATAATACCAATAATAAATAGTACTTTGCCAGAAATAGTATTTTGGGTTTATTAAAGCCATGTCCATAACATTGGCATTTTTCAATTGCGCGATAAGAAAAAAACAGTATAAACAATACCGCCAAAAATATTAATATAGAAACAGCAATGTACCCCATCCCGATTACGCCGAGCAAATCCATAATAACAACAATCAAGGTTGCGAAAGTCAACCCGTTTAAAACAGCCAAAATATAAATGCCCCACTTGCCTTTTTTTATTAATGAAAAGCCGAAGGAGCACAACAAGGCTTTTAAATACAACCACAACAAAGAGAAAAAATAAGGAAAAAATTTTGTTTCTTTAACTACAAACAATATTCCTTCCTTATCATTCCAAAAAATCAGTTCAGACGCCAAAATAACATCGTAAAAGATAAATCCCAAAACGAAACCGACTAACATTAAAACAGCTAAAAGCAAAAACGCTTTTTTATCGTTTTTTAAAACGTCTCTAACTCTTCGACTAAGATTTTTTACATTATACGCCATATTATTCATATAAAAAAATATGCCGTCACCTTTTAAAATATACGAGTTTATTTGATTTTTTCCGCAGTTTCAAGCATCCATTCAGCATAAATCCCGTATCCGCGCGTAGGATCGCTGACAAATACGTGCGTAACCGCTCCTACAAGTTTTCCGTTCTGCACTATCGGACTACCGCTCATACCTTGCACTATACCTCCGGTTAACTCCAGCAAGTTTTTATCGGTAACTCGTATAACCATACCCTTATCTTGTACTTTATTTTGAACCGCCGCTTTTACTATTTCGATGTCGTATTCTTTAGGAATATCCGAATCGAGAGTGCAAATTATTTTTGCCTTACCCGGCTTTACTTCATTTGCCGCAGCCACTTGTATCATTTTTTCGTTATTGCCGCCATAATAGCCTTTATCGATTTTGCCGTAGACGCCATACCTGTTGTTAGTGATGACGTCTCCGATTTTGTTATTGTTATTAATTATTCCCCTCAACTCTCCGGCTTTACCGCTTATACCTTTTTCTATACTTAAAATATTGCAAGTGTACACGCTACCCGAGTCAACCTTAAGTATTTCGCCGCTTTGGCTATCAACGACAGGGTGCCCGAGGCTACCGAAATAACCGTCGTCCTCAATAAACGTTAACGTACCTATACCGCTACCTGCATCTTTTACCCATAATCCCAGCTTAAAAGTCTTTGATATAATGTCAAAATCAGGTTTTATCGTCCTTTCCTCAACTATTTGCCCATGTTTAATTACTATTTTTACATCTTTGTGCCCGATATCTTGTAATGCATTTGCTAATGATGACGAATTAGTTATCTTTTTCCCGTCGATTTCGGTAATAACATCCCCTATGCGGAGATTACTGTCGGCAGCCGGACTTATCAATCCTCGCGTAGACAAAAATTCGTTAATACCTATAACTATTGCGCCTTCATCGTCAAACGACATTCCTATAGTTTTACCGCCAAGATATACTTTTTTATCTATCGTATTGTTACGTTTGCTTAAAACAAGCTGTTGAAAGTTATCGCAAAATCCGAACTCCGTATTTTTTTCACTTATGCAATTTTCGTCGGCAAATACACTCGTTGCGTTTTCATCATATCCATGATAAAAAATGCTTGCGGG
This sequence comes from uncultured Subdoligranulum sp., assembly GCA_964612455.1. Classification (GTDB taxonomy): domain Bacteria; phylum Bacillota; class Clostridia; order Christensenellales; family CAG-314; genus SFEB01. The sequence goes on from CAZTCB010000024.1 coordinate 3,435, forward strand.
TTTTGTAGCCATAAAAATACAACCACATACGATATTTACCCCCAACAATAGTACGAATAATAGTATAAACCAAAACAAACCGTTATTTTTTTTCATAAAAAAACCTCAAACAATAATTTTAGTTTGAGGAAATTTTTAATTATTATTTATTGCAATTTGCCTTTTATTTCGTCAGCCCATTCTATCATTTCGCAAGCGTGCCTGATGCCGTATTCTCCGATATTTTCGCCGCCCATGAGTCGCGCCACCTCTTTCGTTTTTAACGTGTTATCCGCAACCGTGATTCTGCTTAAAGTTTTGTCGTTCTCGACGTATTTGTCTATAACGTAGTTGTTATCACCCATTGCCGCCACCTGAGGCAGGTGCGTTATCACGATACATTGATAATTTCTGCTGACATTTGCCAACTTTATCGCGACCATCTGAGCGACCGCACCTGACAATCCGACGTCAATTTCGTCAAACACCATGGTAGGAATATTTTCAATTTTTGCAGTTATGTTTTTTATCGCCAACAAAAACCTTGACATCTCGCCACCTGAAATAACTTTTGAGAGCGATTTCTGCGGTTCGCCTTTGTTGGCGGAAAACATAAACTCCACCGTGTCAAACCCCTTTTCAGAAGGAACAAAATCATCCAACGACGGTTCCACATTAAACACCGCGTCAAAAGAGGCATTTTTCATCCCGAGATCGCTCAATTCTTTTTTTACGAGCGCACAAAACTCTGCCGCGGAATTCTTACGAAACTGCCTTATCTTTTTACTCAAATCAAATGCCTGAGTTTTAAGCAAATCCATTTTTGCAGAAATATTTTCTATACGCTCAACGGAATTAAGCAAGTCGTCGTATTTCTCCTTTGCCGACCTTAGATAATCCAATGCAGCACTTACACTACAGCCGTATTTACGTTTAAGTCGCTTTATTTCGGCTAACCGCTCTGTAATTTTATCAATTTGCGCGGGATTATAATCACATTCGTTTATTTTTGCTTCTACTACCCCTGTCAAATCATCCAATTCGTACTTTGCATTTTTCAATCTTTCGGCGACGCATTCAATTTCGTCATCATATTTAATTACGTTTTGCAGCGAGTTGCTCGCAAGCCACAATTCCGATGAAATATTGCAACTCTGCGTTAAATGAGACAAGCACCCTTTCAACGCTTCGGCAATTTTTTCAACGTTAGCAACCTTATCTTTAGTCACCGTTAACTCTTCTTCTTCGCTTTCAGACAACTCGGCTTCGGTTAACTCTCGTATCTCGTAATCAAGCAAATCAATAGCGCGTGCACGTTCTGCTTCGCTGCCGCCATATTTACCCAACTCTCCTTTAAGGTCTCGATATTGTGCAATTATTGCCGACAAATCAGAAATCAACGGAGGTGTTTTAAAATTGTCAATAATTGAAAGGTGAGTATCGGTTCGCAAAAGATTTATATGATCGCTTTGCCCGAAAATATCGGCTAAAGTGCACGCTATCGCCCTCAACACAGACAAAGTACAAATCCTTCCGTTAATCCTACATTCGTTTTTCCCCTGCAGGTTCATCGTCCTATACAGCACTACCGTTCCGTCGCTATCGTCGTCAAATCCGTATTCAGCCAACAATTTTAACGCACAGGAGTCATTTTCCGTTTCAAAAACCGCTTCTACCGTCGCTTTTTCTTCACCGTATTTGATAAGACTTTTGTCGGCTTTACCTCCGAGAACGAAAGCAAGACTATCTACTATTATACTTTTTCCGGCACCGGTTTCTCCTGTCAAAACACACATATTGGCACCAAACTCAAGCGAAAGATTACTAATCAGCGCGATATTTCTGACCGTAAGGTTTTTCAACATCTTTTTTCGTTACCCCACTATTGTTTCTAATTTGGACTTTAGCGTAAGTGCATCTTCCGGAGTTTGAGTCACCATAAGGATAGTATCATATCCGCTCACGCAACCGACAAGCTCGGGAATATTAAGTTGTTCTACGACCATGCCAACGTTTGTAGAGCAACCCGACAAAGTCTTAACGACAACCATGTTATTGGCGGTAGTAAAACTCACAACGGCTTCCTTAAAAACGTTGATCAACTTTGTAGATATAATGTAATCTACCGATTTAACGGTAACGTAACGAGAATTTCCGCCGTCTGTAGCGGCTTTTATCAAACCAAGCTCTTTGATATCCCTACTGATTGTTGCCTGCGTCACTTTATAGCCGTTATTTGACAACTCTTTAACCAGCTCATCCTGAGTTTCTATCGAACTATTGTTAATTATTTCTAAAATTTTCGACTGCCTCTTAGCTCTCGACATTTTATTCTTTCCCCCAAAACCAACTACGACCAACTTGCAAATTTTTTAAATAACTTTGCAAAAAAATCAGCAGATTTAAATCGTATAAACTTAACTTTATTTCTACATTTTTCTATATTTACTACGTTTTTTTTGCCCGTCAACGACAACACCTTGCCGTCCGCAATGCACTGAACGTTTTCAAAATACTCAACCGATACCCGACTATCCGACGATATAACGATTGGACGACGACTCAAAGAATGAGCGCACAACGGAGTAAGCAACGTAACGTTTAAATCAGGATATATTATCGGTCCGCCTGCCGCCAAAGAATACGCCGTACTCCCCGTCGGAGTAGATACAATCAGACCGTCGCCTATATAGCGATTTACGAATTTTTCGTCAACAAAAACGTTAAGCTCAACCGTCCCGCTCCTTACCTTGTTGCAAAAAACAACGTCATTTAACGCTAAAAAGTGATTTTCGCCGTCGTATAAGCTCAACATGCTACGTTCTTCTGTCAAATAATCCCCGCTCGCAAACATTTTTAACCCAATGTCAAGATCCTGCAATTCAAGTTGAGATAAAAAACCGACGCGCCCCATGTTAATCGATAATATAGCAATTCCGGTTTCCGCGCAAATCGGTGCAAAGCTCAACGTCGAGCCATCCCCGCCGAAAACGGCAATACAATCGTACCTTTCTTTCGACAAAAGCCTTTTTAAATCATTTAAATCCGAAACACAAGAAGTGCTTATGCCATAATCAGCGGCATAAGCACAAAACTTTTTGTATGCGATATCGTTAACGTCTTTCTTATCGTTTTGTGCAACAATAACTCTCATGTTTACCTGAATTATTATACACAAAATCATAAAAATATGCAATTGTTTTTAGTCAAAAACCATATAATAATGTTTTTATAAAATCTCGTTGATTGTGTTAAGAATTTCCGAAAAAGACAGCCCGTTTAACTCGAGTTGTTCCGCTATCGTAGCGTGCTCGACAAAACATTCACCCACTCCCTTGTGTACGACTTTTTTCGGAGCGATACCGTTAACGACGATAAAGTCGTCGAGCAAATATCCAAATCCGCCACAAATCATTCCTTCTTCAAGCGTAACTATTATTTTATCATCGAGCTTTAAGCTGTTTAAAAACTCGTAATCAAAAGGCTTGATACAACACGCATTTATAACGCAAACACTTTTATCCATGAGAGCGTTTTTAACTTTCAGGCATATCGACAGCGCATTACCCCCGACCGCGAACAAGAAAATATCAGAATCAGGATTTCCGTAAAAATTCCACTTAGGAAAACTAAATCCGCAATCTTGTTCACAAACCAAGTCAACGCTATATTTGGGATAACGTATCGCTATCGGAAAATTTTGAAAAGCACTCCACCTCAGCATCTGCTTTAGCTGTTCTACGGTTGCAGGAGCCAAAATCGTCATATTCGGAATTGCAGATAAAAAGGAAATGTCAAATACGCCCTGATGGGTTTTTCCGTCCTGCCCGACAAAACCTGCCCTGTCAATACAAAACGTGACGGGTAAATTTTGTAAGCATACGTCATGAATAATCTGATCGTACGCACGTTGTAAAAACGTAGAATATACCGCAAAATACGGCTTTAACCCCTGAGCCGCCAGCCCCGCCGCAAACGTAACCGCATGCTCTTCTGCTATACCGACGTCAAAAAATCTCTTGGAAAATGCCTCCTTAAATACGCTTGTACCGGTTCCGTCCGCCATCGCCGCAGTAATAACCGCTATTTTCGGATTATCCACCGCCATTTCCGTCAATACTTTGCCGACGGCATCGGACATGTCGCTGTTAGACGAGATTCCGTTTGGAGAAACCCCATGGTACTTTTGTGGATTCTCTTCTGCCTCTTCAAAACCTTTTCCTTTTTTTGTTAAACAATGTAATACTGTAGGTTTATCGATATTGTTTTTTATTTTAGATAAATAAAATACAAGTTCTTTAACGTCATGACCGTTTACGGGACCTATATATTTGATGTTGAAATTTTCAAAATAAATATTGCGCAACCTGTTCAGCCTGATACTCCGCACAATGTTTCTGCCAAGCTTAATCAACGGCTTACCCACAAGAGGTATCTTGCTTAATACCCTTTTTACTCGGTGTTTAAAATTAAGATATCCTTTGCTGACTCTCATCTTAGATAGGTTTTTTGTAGCACTGCCAACGTTAGCACCTATCGACATATTATTATCATTCAACACAATAAACATCTTAGTATCGCCGATACTGTTTAACCCCTCGTAAGACAATCCTCCCGTCAAGGCTCCGTCACCGACTACTGCCACGACGTCAAAACTTTGATTATTTATATCTCTCGCCGTTGCTATACCGAGAGCAGCCGACACGGCAGTGCTTGCATGCCCGGCGCCAAAAACGTCATACTCCGACTCGCTGACGTCAGTAAAGCCCGATAACCCGTCTGACCGACGCAAGGTATCGATCTTGCCCATTCTTCCCGTCAGCATTTTGTGTACGTAGCTCTGATGACCGACGTCCCAGATTATTTTATCCGCATCATCAAAAACGTAGTGGAGAGCCACAGTCAACTCCACTACGCCAAGATTGCTTGCCAAATGCCCGCCGTTGTTAAGCACCGTTTGTAACAACTTTGCACGGATTTCTTCGCACAACTCGGGCAATTGCTTAATATTTAATTTTTTTAAATCAGCCGGACAATCGATATTCTCTAACATTATTTCTTAGAAAAAACAGACAAAACTCTTGCAAGACCAAAAATAATTTTCGTGCCGTTTTTTATCGCAATCTTCTTTCCCGCTGCTTTGCCTGTAATCATTAAAGCCGCAATCAACGTGCTACAAACCACACTTACTATCAAGTGCTGCGTATCATCCTGGATCGCCATTACCGCAACTATAGCCGCACCGCATGCGCCGGATATAATGCCACAAATATCGCCTATTACGTCACAACACGTACTATTGATAACGTTGGCGTTTTTTGACAATTTGACAGCCAACTTCGCACCCTTGACTTTTCGTGCCGACATTGCCAAAAACGGCTCCGAATCGCAGGAAGTAGCTGCCACACCGATAATATCGGCAAGAATAGATACGAAAATTATAAACAATACCAACAAGTATGCGATAAAAATATTATGCTCGTCAATATCGTCCACAACCAACTGCGAAACAATACCAAATACGAACGACAAAACCAACGTCATGAGGCAAACGACAACAACCCAAGGTATTTTTACTTTTTTTGAGTGTTTCTTTTTGTTTTTATTATTTTTAACGTTTTTTTGGCTTAAATCTTTCGGTTTAGTTGGTTTTTGTAAATCTGCCGATGTTTTAGCGTCGGAAAAATCCCCCGCATTACTCGGAGGATTACCGTCTTTGTCTGATGTTTCTTGAGATTCTTTAATTGTATTTCTGTCCATATTGTTTTTAAATTAAGGTGGTAACAAAATAAGTAAACCTTACGGCATAAGGTTCAGTAGGATTTCCCCCTCGGATACTCCCCGTCGCCGGAAAAAACAAGAGCAGTTTCCTTTTAAATCCAAGGGTGCGCCGTCACCAAACGCACAACTGAATCGCCACTAAGTCCGTACTATAATCCCTATTTCGTCAATCAAACAGTCTAGAAGTTTTCCTTAACAAACGCTAAAACGTCTATCTTCTTTTGCAGCGCCAATTTCATAAAGCAATCGCCCCGTCGAATCGGCCAACCCGACGCGTTGTGTTCTTTAATCCCAAGCCGCCACTCAAAGCAGGCTACTCTGTACACAGCTTTTTAATCACCGCATAGCAGGTTTAATCTCAAGCAGTAATTTCGCTATGCGCTACTCTTACCGTATTGAGTCTCCACGAATAATGGGATAGGAAATATGCCGTTACTTCTTACCCAAAATTCTTAACTTCCAGCACCACCCCTCGTTTGGGCAACGAAGGGAAGCACAAGAAACTTCATCGATGTGCCCTTTAGCGATATTTTATCCCCGCTTTCAACGCTCCAGTATCTGACTAGAATACTGCACCACCGAAATATATTCTACCACAAAAAAATTATTTTTGCAAGCATTTTCACTATATTATATGCGAGATATTACGTCGTCTGTAAACTCAAGCAAAAAATCAAACTTTTTTTCCGCATTAATCTTATTCAGTAGGTTTTTAATATATTCTGCCGATTGCAAAATATATTTTTTTGTATAATCACGATCGAAATAACTCAATACGGAACTTTTTTTATCGTCTTCATCTTTATCCGCCATGTCGTCTACAAATTGATAAATCAACCCTAATTTTTCGCAATACTCGCGTAAACAATCTATAACGTCATCTTCTGCATTACCCAAAATCGCTTGCGGAACGACAGATGCGCATATTAATTTTGACGTCTTTAATCTTGCCAGTTCGCAGTACTCTTCAAAACTTAATTCCTTGCTTTGTACGTCGACGGATTGCCCGTAAATCATCCCGCTTAACCCGGCGCAATCAAACAAATACTCGGCAGCCTTTAAATAATTACGTTGAAAAGAACCGCCTAAAACAATCTCTGCTGCCAGATTTAAAAGACCGTCCCCCGCTAAAGTAGCCTGCGCCGCACCAAATTTTTTTTGACAAGAAAGTTGCCCGCGACGCATATCAGCATTATCCATACATGGCAAGTCGTCATGCACGAGCGAATAATTGTGAATCAACTCTACCGCCAACGCGAGCCGCAAAGCGTTTTCGTTGTCCGCTCCACCGAACGTTTTTGCCGTATCGAGAGAAAGGCGATATCTGAACCTCTTGCCGCCGGTACCTAAAGCATAATTTGCAGCCACAAAAGCATAGTTATTGCCAAGATAACGATTTTTAGCAATCAATGCATTGAGATTATCCAAAAAAACGTCAGTCATTTTGATTCAACTTGCTCTGCAGAGCACTCCATTGGGCTTTCATTTCATTGAAACGCTCCGAATATTTGTCAAGCAATTCCGCACATTGGGTAGAAATCTTTAAACCTTCGTCAAAAAGCGCAAAACTCTCCTCTATCGAAGTGTTTTTATCCTCCAACTTATCTGCAATTTCGTTTAATTTTACCAACATTTGCTCAAAATCCATTTTTAACCCCACATACTCTTGCTTTTACTACTCCGTCGGATAAATATACGCTCACCTCGTCATTCTCACTCAATACGCCGACCGAAGAAACTCTCTCTCCCGCTTTCGTAACAATCGCTTTGCCTGCGCTAAATACGCTCTTAGGGGACAACACCTTAACTTTGTTTGATAACAAATCGGTGGCGGTTGCAGCCGTATCAAGCTTATTTTTTAAGCAATACAGGTTTTTCTCCATTCCGACAGATAGTTTATTGCAAAACTTTTCCTTTTTTAATTTTACGCCATTTTCGATTTTTAGCACCAAATCGCCAAAATCAAAATGTTTACACTCTACTATTTCAGTCATATTACAATACAATCTATCCAAGACCGACATCAAGTCTTTTGACGCGTCAAAATCTGTCACTAATTCCGCCGCTATAGACGGTGTACCCGCGCGCAAATCGGCACAAAAATCACATATGGAAAAATCCGTTTCATGTCCGACTGCCGATATGGTCGGTTTGGTACAATCTCTTAGCGCTATTGCTACTTCTTCGCTGTCGAATGCCGACAAATCCTCTTTACTGCCGCCACCTCTCGCAATAATAATAACGTCTACGTCTTGTTTTGACAAGGCGTCTATCCCCTGTGCTATTCGCACTGCCGCGTCTTCTCCTTGCACCCGCGCATCGTAAAGATACAACTTTGCATACCTATTACGACGCAATACGACGTTAAATATATCATGCAACACGGCACCGTTAAAAGAAGTAACAACACCTATATTGAATATATACTTAGGCAATGTTTTTTTTCGTTCTTTAGAAAAAAAACCCAATTTCTCAAGTTTATTCTTAAGCTCTTGCATTTTGAGAAATTGTTCTCCTTTGGCAGTCAAAGGCTTTATCTTGTTAACAAAAAAACTAATCTTGCCGTTTTTATACAAAGAAGTACTGCCTTCCACAACCACTTCGACACCAAGCTCGAGCCGCTGTAAATCGTTTGGCGAAATTTTATCGAGATAACAAAAACAATCCATTTGACAAAAAGCATCTTTTAGCGTTAAAAAGATGCCTTCCCCTGCCAATTTTATACTCGATATCTCGCCGCAAACGCTCATCTTTGACAAAATGGGCTCGTTGTCTATAAGTGCTTTTATAAAATTGTTATACTGCGTTACATTGACAATCATCTTATTTTATACTGTCTCTTGGCGGCTTTAACTATATTTTCTATCATAACGGCGGTAGTCATAGGACCACAACCGCCGGGCACAGGCGTAATCGCGCCGACGATTCCGAGCAACGCATCGTAATCGGCGTCACCGACCACTTTGCCGTCAACAAAATTAGTGCCAAAATCGACTACGACGACACCCTCTCTGACCATACTCTTGTCCAACAGTTTGACCTTTCCTGCCGCTAAAACTATAACGTCCGCATTCTTACATGCTGCTCTTAAGTTTTTGGTATGAGTATGACAAATCGTAACCGTTGCATTTTCATTAAGCAGTAACGCCGCCATAGGCTTGCCCACTACGGTACTGCGACCTACAACCGTAACGTTTTTACCGTCTAATTCTATCTTATATTTTTTTAAAAGTTTCATCGCACCGTACGGAGTACAGGGATAAAACGTATTGTTTTTATTCTGGTTGGAATAAAGATTACTTATACTTTGCGGGGTTTGTCCGTCAATATCTTTTTCAGGCTTGATTGCGGCATTAATACGACTTCCGTCGATATGCGCAGGATAAGGCGCCATTACCATTATCCCGTTGACGGCAGGGTTGTTATTAAGCTCGTTTATCTTATCTATAACCTGCTCTGTCGTATAATCACCCGGTAAAACTTCGTAAGTCGCGTTTATACCGACGTTTGCGCATGCGCGTTTATTAACCAAAGCGTACTGCAAATTTGCGTCGTCGTCACCGACCGAAATCATTGCAAAGCCGACGCCATACCCTCGGGAAGCGATCTTTCGCGTCTGCGCGGCTTGCGCCGACAATATTTTTTTATATTCTTCTCTCCCATCAAGGATTTTCGTCATAAAACCTCTTATTCACTCTTAGTATTTCTGACGTATTGCGCCAAAATCCCGTTAATAAAAGAAGCACTGTTGTCGGTAGAATACAATTTCGCCAAGCCGACCGCCTCGTTTATCACAACCTCTAACGGCGTCATACGAGTATCTATTTCGTAAAAAGCCATCATTAGTATTGCCAAATCCACCTTAAACAATCGCTCCTCTTTAAAACCGTTGGCAAGCGCCGCAACCTTTTGACGATAAACGTCTATATTATTAACGACGTTGTTATATATATCAACGATAAAATGCTTGTCTGCTCCGGTGATTTCAAATACGGTATCGTCGGCATCTTCTTTCTTTATGAACTGCTCCAACGACAGATCGTCTTTGACGTTTGTAAAAAGGTACTCATAAATCAAACTAAATGCAATTTTTCTTGCGTCCTTGCGCATACAGTCCTCCATTGTAAATTCACAAACCCTTTGACCGTACTGCCAAAGGGTTTTTTACGCTATTGATCTGCAGGAGTGTCGACTTTAACTCCTATAACGTGTACGTTTATCTCTTTTACCTTAAACTCGACCATCGTTTCAAATGCGTTTTTAATGGCTCGCTGAATGTTAAAAGCAACCTCCGGTACCTTAATGTCGGGACGAACCTTGACGTAAACGTCAACGTAAACCTGATGCTCTTCCGTTTCGATTTTTACTATCTTTTGCTTTTTTGCCGCCTTAATATTGCCGACATCCAAATCGATAACGCCGTCAACTTCTTTCATTGCGCAAAGCACAAGATTATATAAAATATCACTGCAATAAACTACCTTGCCCTTTTCGTCGCCTTTAGAAATAATCTTCATTCGCCTTTACCTCTACTTTTAAAGGATTATAGCACAAAAAGGTTAAAAATACAATACTTTTATCCTAAATGGATAATATTTTTACGTAATCCGGCGAAACACCGAGTTCCTCTACTATCGTATTATATATTATCGCCGTATCCTGCAGAGTCAAAGTTTCTTTGGCGGCGATAACGTTGACGTTGTTACTATCCACGCCTATTGTTATCACCAAGTCTTCGTACCCTTTGGCTTTTAGCAAACTCTCCAACAACATCTCGGTTTCCATCAGTTCTATAATTTTTTGTTTTTGAGCGGTTGCGTTGGCTCTTGCCTCTGCGTATTCTTCTCCCTCTACTGCAATAATTTCGTTTAAGTTATTGATTTCCTCGGTTCGCATTTCATCCCAATTACTACGATAAGTCGAGAAAAACGTACTTGTAGCAACAGAATCTCCGTCGGCGCCTGCCGTCTGTTCATTGTCGAGCAGGGCAAAATTGAGATACGCGGCAACAGCCAAAACGAGCAACATAGATACTGCAATAATGATTTTTTTAGTCTTTGTCATAATTTACCTCCTACGATTTATAAGCAAAAACTTCTATTTTGTCGTAAGACACCCCCAACAACACCTGTACCGTACGCACTATATTTAGCCTTACGGCGGCATTTGTGGCGCCTTTTGCAACCACAACTACTCCCAATATCTCGGGCATTTCTTCTTTAAGTACTATCGGCTCTCCTTTGTACAATACCAATTCCCGCTCTTCCGTACCGCCGCTTGTTTCGGCGACGGTCTCGTAAGCATATATTTTTTTTACGCTGTCGGCAAACGTAATCGCAACGGTGGTTTTTCCCACTCCGTCTATATTGCTTATCGTTTGAACCAACTTGTTTTCTAAATTTGATACGTAGGTTTCAAAATCCACCGCAGTACCAATATCAACATTCTCCGTGTCGCCGCCAAAAAAATCAAACTGTTCGGTGAATATCAACAATGCAATCACGCAAACGACGACTACGATAAAGACCTCTAAAAATTTTGAGGAAAACCGTTTACCGCCTATCTTTTTCTTTTCTGCAAGCTCTGTGGTTTTATCTTGTTTTTCTTCGCCATTCTCATTCATAAAACACAACCACCTTTTCTTTATCTATGCTCGCCGATTCCGCTACGACTTGTCTTATCCTTTCCGATGTTATTATATTGTCTTTCGTCTCGTTTATTACCGCGTTGTCCAAATTTATAATGATTTTTTCTATCAAAGGAAAAGTATCGTTGTTTTCGGATACAATCGTTATTTCGGTATTAAAAACCCCAATCGTTTCAAGTGCCGTATCCACTTGGCTATATGCCTGCTTAACTCTCATGTCGTAAATAGTTTGAGAGATATTTCCGTCCAAAGAATACTCGCCATTACCCACGAACGATGAAAAGATTTCAAAATCCCCGTCAAACAATTTTGGCAAAGGCGACGCTATCACGAGTACCGTAATAAAAGCAAAAACCCCTTTTATAGTCTTTGATATCTTTCCCGACGGCAGTATTATATCGCCAACAACGGACAATACCACCATTCCCACTATGCTCATTACCCAGCCACTCAATCCCATATGCCCCTCATATCACGTTTGCCGAAAAAATAACAAGCATTATCATTATAAGTAACATAAAAGTAACGGCTATGACAGACACAAACAATATCGACAAACTCTTGCTTATATCCGTTAAAAAACCGACAATCGCACTATCCGCTATCGGCTCCGTAAAAGCCGCAACCGCATGTAACCCAACATTGAATACTACTATGTATATAATAGGCGACAATACTATCGACAGCAGCACTATCAACACAACAACTCCGAAACAATTTTTTATAAGCACGCAACTGGTTAATATCAAATCAAAACCGTCTGCGAGATATCCGCCGAGTATCGGGATATACGTCTTTGTCGCAAACTTTGCTGCCCTTATACTTACACCGTCTATCGTTGCCGCAGTCAATCCCTGTATCGATAAAAACCCCGTAAATATAGTAAACGTAATACCGAGTATCCAACTACTTACGTTTTTAAAAAAAAGCGACAATTGCTTTAACTTGATTTCTTGCGAAATATTTGAAATAATACAAAATACAACACAAAAAACAAATATCGGCAATACGACTTGCGCAATGATTTCGGTAACTCCGCCAGTAAGCAAAGCAACCGCCGGCGTATAAACTTTTGCACTCGTTTTTGCCCCGGTAGCAGTCATCAGCGTCAGCAAAACAGGCATTGTCAAGTCAGAAAGCTTTTTTATAGAATAAATCGTTTCTCTCGCAACCGACAAAAGGTTCCAGATACCCGACAATGTTAACAACAACACGGTAGCAAAACAAAAAAAGTTGATTAAATTTCCTGTTGTTTCACCCAACAAGTTTGACTTGGTTCTGCTCACCACCCCCAAAAGGATACATACGACTGCTATGCCTGACAGAATAGGTAAAATGCTTTTTATTTTGTCAAAAAAAACATTTAGCAAGTATTGCAAAAAACCCGTTGCGTCGGTATCGAAGTTTCCCGAAAGTATCTCCTTGGCTGTTTCGGATAAACTTTTTCCCAATATTCCCACGTCACTCTCCTCATCGAGAATGTCTTGCAAACTGTCCCAGTCTATTTCGTCAAACTCTTTTTGCACCGTTTCTTCGAGCTGTTGTTCTATATCGTTTTCGGCATACGCAGTCGGCGCAACCCCGAAAGACAAACACAAAGCAATACACGCTATGCAAACACCTGAAATAATTATCGTTTTTCTCATGGCAAAATCTCCACGATGACGGCAATGAGGGACTTTATTATCGGTAAAGCCAGCATCAGGATAGCTATTTTGCCCGCAAAAACTATTTTTTCTCCTATGCCCTTGCACTCGCTATCCACGCAGATTCCGTTGCCAAATTCCGCAACGTAGCCTATACCGATTATCTTTAATATATTAGTGAATATGTCCTTATTTATTTTTGTAGCCTCCGCCATCGAATAAAAACTATATACGACCTCAAAAAGCTCGTCCATAACAGATAAAACTATTATGATTGATGCGCCTATACCGACAATCAAAGCCATCTCCGGTTTTGTCTGCCGCAATAATACGATAGCAATAACAGCGATAAGTGCTATCGCAATTATTTTAAATAAATTCATACTTAAATATTTTTAACTCAAATAAATCTTTGAGCGTTTCAAATAGTTCGGCAACCATGTCGACTACGATAAACAGCACAATTACAAGCCCCGCAACGGTAACTAAAGTAGCAATATCGTCTTTATCCGATTTCTTCAGCAAAATACTGATAATCGCAGTCAACAAACCGATAGCGGCTATCTTTAAAATTATTTGTACATCCATCTAAATCACCAGTATGCTTAAAAATATTCCGCCCAACACCCCCAACTTACTACACGTTTTTCCTTTAACTTCAAAATCATCCGAGGTTTTTTTTAGCTGTTCGGTAAAATAGTACTCATATGTCTTCAGTTGGGTTTTTTGTCCCGACGCATCGCCTTTGCCTAAAATTTTAAAAAAATCAATGATGCGAGTATGTTGCTCATCCGTCAACAAAGGAAAGGCTTTGTTTAATTTTTCTTTCAATAATCCTTTTTTTATTTCGCAATCGCCTATACCGAGATTTACTTTAACCAGTGCTAAAAAATCTTCGTTTCCGTTGGAGCCAATAAACTCAATAATAAAAGTCTCCAACTTTTTTTTAAAGAAATCGAGGTTTGCTTCATACGCATTGCAAAAAGAAACGAGACAAAAAAACAGATTGTATCTTTCTTTATATCTTTTATTAAAGGAATTGCCGACGTAAGCACATCCGACGGTAATACAAATACAAACGATAACCTTTATCATGCCAATCTGTTAAACTCCTCGTCATAAACACCGTCGATTGTCCCTATACCTCTCTTATCGCTCAGTAAAACAAATCTCTCAAAGGTCTTTTTTTCGTTCAATCTCAGTTTGTTTGCCGCACTGACTATACTGTCGGCATGTACGCTTGCAAAAAATTTTATACCGCTTTCTACCGCAGTTGCCACTATATCCATGTCCTCGATAAACAACTCGTCACACACCACTACCTGCGGAGCCATAGAACGCACTCCCCATTCTACGGCATATTTTTTCGGACAATTGCTCAATACGTCACAACAACCGTTTAATCCAAACAAACTCTTACCGTTTTTTATACCCGCTATTTCCTGCCTCTCGTCGATAATCAATACGTTTACGTTATCTTCGCGCAACTGATATACCATATCACGCAAAAAAGTGGTTTTTCCGCAAAAAGGCTTTGATATTACCAAAGTATTTTTAAGCGGAAAAGAATAAAACTTTTTTACTGGTAAAGCACAGTTTTTTACGTTATGCGGAATTCTGACGTTAACGGAAGAAAAACCGTTTAATGCACTCGGTCTGCCGCTGTCAAGCATGACTTGTCCGCAGACGCCGATGCGCCCGCCTCCCGGCAACGGTAAAAAACCTCCGAGCAACTGATCGACGCAAGCATACACGGACTTGTCGCAAGCCAAAAAAACCATCTGCTCTATTTCGTCGTACGTAGGTACCAAAGCTTGATTGGCATGTGCTGTTAAACCCTTTTCGCTTAGGTACGCTTTTTTATCGGTAAATACCATTAAAACGGGTTGTCCTGTCCTTAATCTTATTTCGCACAATTCATCAAGGCATATCGTTTTTAACGCCGATACAAATCTTGCCGGTAAAATTTCCATTACTTTTTTTATCGTCAGTTCGGTACAATCGAGTTTGTCCATAATAAATTGTATTGTCGTTTTTTTTGTTTATGCTTATCTCCGCAAACGAATCTTCCGCAAAAAAAAGATAACGAGAAAATTCTCGTTATCCTGTTTTTCAACGTTTTTACTCTATATTTGCGGTTAATTAAAGTAATACCGCAATTTATACTAACTACTACTCTTTGTTATATTTTGACTACCTGATTTATTACACTGGTAACTTTTGTCATTATCTGTTTTAATTTTACTGTCTTTCCAATAGTAGTCTTCCGTAGTAATACCACAGTAGTAGTTGTAGGCGGTGCCTTTTATAGTAACTGTACAGCGAGCATACGTATTGTTTCCTGAGTCATAACTGAACCTTTGTTTAATTTCATCCGTATACTTCTCCGCAGAGGTTATCAGCTCACCGGTAACAAAGTCAATCTCAGTACCAAAAAAATCTGCAGTTTTAAATACTGCCTCGTCTACACCTACCGTCACACCGCTAAAATCGCAGCCTTCAAATGTCAGACTCAAATCGCTCCAGATGCAAGCCACCGCTTTTGCAACATAACATCCGCCTAATACTGTCGTATTAGTTACTTTTACGTTATTTATAGTTATATTACTACCCCCGGAGTTGTTTTCCGTACCGCCGATCAAAACAGCAACTTTATCGCCTCCGTAAACCGCACAATTGTCAATGTTTACGTTTTCTATAGTGATCTTAGAGCTTCCGTAAACGTTACCGATAAGGATTGCGGAACGACCGAAATCCGTATTGCCGGTACTATCCGTAATGACAACGTCCGAAATATTGACGTTTTTAATCGTTATATTAGACCCACCTTTTGCAGCATTTATCAAACCATAACATTGATTCTTTTTATTAACTTCTTGATAGGTATGAACAACAGAATTCGTATCGGCACGCAAGCCGCTGATAGTGTAATAATCCGTAGTACCGTTTTCGCCTTTGCTACCGTCTATAGTAAGTGCTTTCGTTACGTCACCAAATGTCTCCGAGCTACCCTTGAGGTCGATGTCTCCGGTGAGTTCTATCTTTGTTACGCTGGTTGCGGCGTCATCATTGTTACGGTATTTGCTCATTAAATCTGCAAGTTGCTCGCCACTGGCAATTGTCGCAGAACGAACACCATCTTCGGTTTTCGCATTATCAACCCAACTGGCATCCGTGGGAATTTCGCCAGACAAAGACATCCATTGAACGTCGTTTGCCAAGGTCACCTCAGGGTAAAGAACGTTATCTTCTGCGTCGGTATAAATAATCATCGGCGTCTTGCCATTCATCACGAAATAAAAATAGTGATTCTTTTGCAACGCTTTATAGTTGTCGAGGTCGATATCTTCTTCATCGAGTGCTTTTATCGCGTCGCTGACGTTTTTAATCGAGCCGTCTACGTGCGTGGCGAGCAAGGTGTTCATTTGCTGTACCGCTTGGATATCTACCGAAGTGTTGGCTTTCTTGATGATACTGCTAAAGGTCGGGATAAGTACCGCCGCCAAAATGGCAATAACCGCGATGACTACTACCAACTCGATGATAGTAAAGCCTTTTTTGTTGTTCCTTTTCATTTTTCTTTTCTCCTTTATTG
>CAZTCB010000025.1:0-18894 GCA_964612455.1 uncultured Subdoligranulum sp.
ATTTATCTTCCGACCAGATAGCGATACTGTGTTATTGGTTTACTTATGAGGATGATTCCGGTAATAAAACACTCGGTGGGCACTACGTTACTTTTACCAAGACAAACGGAGTGTACACGGCATACAATGATGATGATTTGAGCCGTCACGTTATTGACGGTCATTCTATAGGCGATTATTTTGATCTCACCACAGATGACGGCACTCTG
Organism: uncultured Subdoligranulum sp.; assembly: GCA_964612455.1. Classification (GTDB taxonomy): domain Bacteria; phylum Bacillota; class Clostridia; order Christensenellales; family CAG-314; genus SFEB01. Next base: position 210 of record CAZTCB010000025.1, read on the forward strand.
GTTAACACATTTATGAAAGGATGGGTGATTACGAGATGAAAAAGAAAATAATTTCAATTGTTTTATTAATTGTACTTTCTGTCTCCTTCGTTTACATGGCTGTCGGGTGTGTTTCTCATTTTTTGCCGAATGCCAGCGAAGAAAAATACTTTGAATATACCGAAAAAAACAATAAAATGTATATTCGCGGTATCGTCGGCATTAGCGGGTCGGAAGGTTGGATATTGCTGGACGGTAAAAAAATATCTGCGGAGTTTGAACCCACGTTTAAAGGAAATCTCTTAATACGCATACGCAGAGAAGATGTTCCTGACTATTACTACATAACCCCCCCCTTCGACAGAGAGGTAGAATACGTTACAGATATAATTTGTATCGGCGATCTTAATAAAAACGATCAACTTGTCGGTACAAATGAAGAAGTTGAGTTGTTCGATGAAAAATTTGAGCGGATAGTACTGACTCTCAATCGTCTCGACGCGGACGATTTTGACGCGTGGGAATATGGTACTCGGTGGAAATCGGATACGTCGGACGATTATACAGTGTTGAATTTCTATTCACGTACCCCAATTTGGTGGAATACAGACAAATGTGTATTAATCTCCGTAAAAAAATCCGCCGACGCGCAAGAAGAGTACTATATATTCAAGTGGTTGCCCGAAGAAAAAGGGTTTGAGATATACGTCCGAGAGAACGACGAGCAGTATACCCCGCAAGAAGGTCAAGAGCCTGTTTCTACGGGTACCTACGAAAAGAAAGGCGAAAAGTTTAACGAAACGGTCACTCTCACCTTTACTACCGACGGCATATTTGACGGCAAGTACCCCACCCTCGAGCTGGTAAGAAAATATTAACAAACCGTTTGTTTCGGAGGAAATTTATTATGAAAAAGAAAATTTTTTCAATTTTGGCGGTGATTGTAGTTTTGGCGGGGGCGTTTACGGGGTGTTTTCTTTTGGCACAGCCTTCTCCCGAAAGAGTTTTTAAAAAATCCGTACAGAGCGTCGTGGAATTTAAGGCTTGCGACCGATATGCCGGCGAGAGTTTCGGCACTGCGGTTTGTATAAGCGACGACGGAAAATTTGTGACAAACGCGCACGTATTGACTTATACCAAACTCGGGACGGTGTACGCGTACGAAGAATGTTACGTACGTTTTACCGACGAAGAAAACTACCGCGCGGCGACGCTACTCAAGTACGACAGAGGCAAGGATATCGCCGTGTTTAAACTGACCGACGAGTCGATAAAGGTCAAAGCTATAAAAACAGGAAACTCCGACGACATACGTTTTGGCGAAAGCGTATACGCAATAGGCAACGGGGCAAATTACGGATTGGCGATTACTTGCGGTACCGTGAGCATGCCGAAAGTAAACATAGAATACGACGGCAATACCAAAGAAGTAATACAATGTGATTTGACGGTTACGTCGGGCAACAGCGGCGGAGCATTGTTGAATAAAAAAGGCAGATTGATTGGTTTAACAACATTCAGAACCAAAGACTCCGAAGGAAACGTGATATACGGCATAGTCTATTGTTTACCGATTAATGAGGTTTTGGATTTTTGCAACGAAACGTAGCATGAAAACGGACGTTTGGCAAAAAAACGTCGTCGTTAACAACAATAAACGTAAATAAAGGTGCAATTTCATTTTTAATTTTCTCCGAAAAAAATTTTTAATTTTTACTTTGTAATAAAATGATATATTTAAAATAAAAACCGAGTCCGATAAAACACAGGACTCGGTTTTTGTCAATTTAATTTAATTTTGACTTAAACTCTCGTGTTAACGGCGCGAAATCGCGCTTTTTGTATTTGTTATCGGTACAGATTGCAATACCGCATCAATCTCTATACATATACGGTTGCAACAAGCCGATTTTGCCGTCGTGACGGCGATAGACGACCTCTACGTTGTTGGTCGCAGAGTTGACGAAGATATAAAAGTCGTGATCGAGCAAATCGAGCTGAGCGATAGCCTCTTTAACGTCGACGGACTCGATGGCAAACTTTTTGACTTTTGCAATCTCGGGTGTAATTTCTTCATCCACGCCGGTGACGTAAACGTAGTCGTCGTCTTTGACCACGGGTTGCTTGCCCGTCTTGTCTGCAAGTTTCTCTTTGTGTTTGATTATTTGGCGTTCGAGCTTGGGCAAAGCGACGTCGATGTTGTAGTACATCGTGTCCCCTTCCACCTCGGCACGAAACTGTTGATGATTGTAGTTGATTGACAACTCAAGGCGACAACGTTTGCCGTCGCCCGATAAAACTACTTTTGCCGTCGGCTCTTCAGGAAAGTACTTGTCGAGTTTTTGCAATTTTCGGTCGATAATTGCCTCGAGATTACCTCTGATCGTGTAATTTTTTGCTACGATGTCTAATTTCATGTAAGTAGTCCTCCTTATTTTTTAGCGCGTTGACGCGCTGTTTTTATCTGATTATTTTCTAAAAAGTATTCTGTCGTCGACGGCGTCTATCCTTAACGAATCGCCTTTTTTTATTTTTTGCGCCAACAACGCCTCCGACAGTTTGTCCTCTACCGTCCGCTGAATAACTCGTTTTAACGGACGAGCGCCGTACTCGGCACTATAGCCTTTTTCCGCCAGCAAACGTATCGCCGACTGAGAAAAACTAACGTACAAGCCGTTTTCTTCAAGTCGCTTTGCGAGTTGTCCGACAAAAATATCCGCTATCTTTAACGACGCCGCCATCGTCAACGGATGAAACACGACGATATCGTCCACTCGATTTAAAAACTCGGGGCGGAAAGTCTTTTTTAACGCGCTCATGTACGTTTGTCTGAGTTGCTCGTACCCCATATCTCGATTTGCCGTCGCTATATCCGCACCGACGTTGCTCGTCATGATGATGACGGTGTTTTTAAAGTCTATCGTCCTGCCCCTATTGTCCGTCAATCTGCCTTCGTCGAGTATCTGCAAAAATATATTGAATATATCTTTGTTTGCCTTTTCTATTTCGTCAAATAAAACGATGGAATACGGACGGCGCCTGACTTTTTCGGTCAATTGACCGCTCTCCTCGTACCCGACAAATCCCGGCGGCGCGCCTATGAGTTTGCTGACGCTGTTGGACTCGCCGTACTCGCTCATGTCGATAGTGATGATGTCCCTCTCGTCGCCGAACATGTTTTTAGCCAATGCTTTGCAAAGTTCGGTTTTGCCGACACCCGTGCTACCTACAAATATAAAACTGCCTATCGGGCGTTTGGGATCTTTCAACCCCGCCCTCGCGCGACGCATGGCGGTAGAAACGGCTTTTACCGCCTCCTCCTGCCCGACCACGCTGTCGGATAAAGTCTTTTCGAGATTGAGCAATCTTTCGCTTTCGCTCTCGCTTAATTTGGCTACGGGGACACCCGTCCACTGCGAAACGGTCTGAGCCACCGTCTCTTCAGTCACCGTAGGTTTGGTTTTTTCGGGCAAAAGGCTCGTCAACCTTTCAAGCTCTATTGTCAGTTTTTTTATCCTCGCCATCAACGCTTTCGCGGTATCGAAGTCGTCGGTACTCTTGACTGCCTCTTTTTGCGCCGTCAACAATGCGATTTTTTCTTTGAGAGCGTCGACTTCCGACGTATCGATAGCGGAGTCAAGGCGAATTCTGCTCGACGACTCGTCTATCACGTCCACCGCCTTGTCGGGCAAATATCTGTCGGTAATGTATCTGTCGGACAGTTTTGCCGCCGCCTCGAGAGCCTCGTCGGTAATGACGATATCGTGATGCTCCTCATACTTGCGACGAAGTCCCTTTAGTATCTCTACCGTCTGTTCTACCGTAGGTTGCTCCACGTTGACGACCTGAAAACGTCTCTCGAGCGCGGCGTCTTTGGCAATAAACCTATTGTACTCGTCCGCGGTCGTGGCGCCGATAGTCTGCAACTCGCCCCTCGCGAGAATGGGTTTGAGTATCTCGGCTATATCCATTTTACTTTCACCCGTGCTGCCTGCGCCGATTATATTGTGGATTTCGTCGATAAACAGAATAATATTTTTTCGTTGCTGAATATAACTAATCGCGTCGTGAAACTTTTGCTCAAACTCTCCGCGAAAACGCGTACCCGCAAGCAATCCCGCAATATCGAGGCTGAAAATGATTTTTCCTTTTAGCGGTTCCGAAACTCTGTTGCTGACGATAAGGTTGCACAAACCTTCTACCACAGCGGATTTGCCGACGCCTGCCTCTCCCGTCAATACGGGATTGTTTTTAGTGCGACGGCAAAGTATCCTTACCATGCGGTCGATTTCGTCCTTTCGCCCTATGACGGGATCAAATTTACCCGCTCTTGCGCGTGCGGTCATGCTGTAACCGAAACTCTCCAATGGCCCGAGGTCTTCTTTACCGTCGATTACGTCGACCAACGGAGCGGCGGAAAGTTTTTCGACAAGATAATTTTTTAACGGAGAAAAGTCGTAATCGTCCCTCTCAAAAGCCTGTTTGACCGCCGACTCGGTGACGAGCAACGCCAGCAACAAATGCGTACTGTTAATCTCCTTGTGCTTTGCGTGGATACGGATACGGTCAGCCATATCGAGCGCGTCGTTGAGTTCCTCAGAAAAAACCGCAACGTTGCTGTTGCCGAAAACCTCTGCTTTTTTAAAAACGGTAGGCGAAACTTTGTACTTTAACAATAAATCTTTAGCTTTGCAATCGGTAGTCAGCATACCGAGCAACACGTGAGTAGAAAAAACCACGTTGCCCGTCTTGCGTACCTCTACAAGCGCCGCTTCAGATATTTTTTTTAACTCGTCAGAAAAATTAAAACGTGCCATATCCGTCTTTCCTTGTATTTATTTTACCACAGCCATGTTTTTTTTTCAATAGGTTTTTAAAAATACTTGACTTTTTTTGAAAAATAATAATTAAAAAAAGACGCTGACAAAAGCTCGTATCGGTTTGCGGCGTAAAAAAAACCGCATTCATTAATAGAACAACGCGGTTTTTAAATCTGTATTTCGTTTCAGCGTCGAGACGAACGGTTTTTTATTGTCGTATTTCTTCGACCGCATAGTCTTGCGACTCCACTGCCGCCTTTAACGTCTCGTCCGAAACGGGTGCCGACAAAGAAACCACAGCCGTACAGTCGACATGGCTGACTTCTGCCAAAATAACTCCTTCTATGCCCTCCAACGCCTTTTTTACGCGCGCCTCGCAGTGAGGGCACATCATTCCCTTAACAATCATCGTTTTTTTCATCGTTTTTGACTCCTTTACCGTTAACGGTTGTATTTTGTTTTCTGTTTTTTCGTTACGACTTTTTACGCCTTTTTTACGCGCATTGCCGTAAGGCTTGACGAGATTGAGTCGCAGAGCGTTGCTCACCACGCAAAAACTCGACAAACTCATCGCCGCCGCGCAAAACATCGGGTTTATCGTCCAACCGAACAAAGTGACGAAAGCTCCCGCAGCGAGAGGAATGCCGAGAGCGTTGTAAACGAATGCCCAAAAGAGATTTTCTTTTATTATCCTCGTAGTGGCGCGACTCAGCCTGATAGCCGCCGCAACGTCCTTAACTCCGCCGTTGACGAGCACGACGTCTGCCGAGTCTATCGCTATATCGGTACCTTTGCCCATCGCCACGCCCACATCGGCACGCGTCAATGCGGGGGCGTCGTTTATCCCGTCCCCCACCATAGCCACTTTGCCGAAAGAGGACAATCTGACGATTTCCGCTTCTTTCCCGTTGGGCAACACGTCGGAAACCACCTCATGGACGCCGACTTGCGTCGCTATCGCTTTGGCGGTGCGATTGTTGTCACCGGTCAGCATTACGACCTTGAGCCCGAGATTTTTCAACTCTCTGACGCCGTCGCAAGCGTCTTCTTTCAATTTGTCGGCGACCGCTATTATACCGAGTAGAGTTTCGTTTTTAAGAAAGAATAGCGGCGTTTTACCTTGATTGGACAGATTTTCGGCTTGGATTTTTATTTCGTCCGATAAATCGATTTTTTCGGAAATAAACTTTAAACTGCCACCCGTTACCGTATCTTTCCCCACTTTGCCCGTCAGACCGTTGCCTGCGAGCGCCGTAAACCCCGTCACGTCGACGGGAGTCAATCCCCTTGACTTTGCCTCGTCCGAAACCGCGACGGCAAGCGGATGTTCGCTGTTTTTTTCAAGCGAATACGCCAACGAAAGCAACTCTCTTTCGTCACCGCCGACGGCAACGACGTCCGTCACTACGGGATGACCTTGAGTTATCGTGCCGGTTTTGTCGAGGACGACAACGCTGACATGCCCCATTACTTCGAGAGAAGTCGCCGTTTTAAACAATATCCCGTTTTTCGCGCCCACTCCGCTGCCTACCACTATAGCTACAGGCGTCGCGAGACCGAGTGCGCACGGGCAACTAATGACGAGAACCGAAATACCGCGCGCGAGCGCATAGCCGAAAGATTGTCCCGACAAGAGCCAAACAACGATAGTGACTAAGGCAATACCCATGACAATCGGCACGAATACTCCGGCGACTTTGTCTGCAATCTTGGCGATTGGCGCCTTGGTAACCGTAATGTCGTTGACTGTCTTGATTACTTGAGAAAAAGCCGTGTCCTCGCCTACCTTTACCGCTTTGCAGTACATAACTCCCGATTTATTGGTAGTCGCGGCAAAAACTTCGTCCCCTTCGGACTTGTCCGCGGGGATACTTTCCCCCGTAAGCCCCGACTCGTCAACCGAACTCTCTCCCTTTACGACCACTCCGTCGGTAGGGATATTTTCACCTGGGCGGACGATAAACAGGTCGCCCACCTTTAACTGCGATACCGAAACGGTTTTTTCGCAACCGTCGACTATGACGTTTGCCGTCTTTGGCGCGAGTTTCATCAATCCCCTGAGCGCCGACGTCGTTTTGCCTTTTGAATGAGCCTCAAGCATCTTTCCGACGGTGATAAGCGCAAGAATCATCGCCGCCGACTCAAAGTACAAATCGTGATTTAACGCACCCGTCCCGCCCGAAACACACATTTTTACGAGCACCGCAGTACTATAAACAAACGCCGCTCCCGAGCCGCACGCAACCAGCGTGTCCATATTGGGAGCGCCATGCAGCACGCCTTTTACTCCGTTGATAAAAAAGCGTCGGTTGATAAACATCACAATCAGGGCAAGAAACATTTGCACGAAACCGTTGACGACGTGATTTTCAAGCACTGACGGAACGGGCCAACCCCACATATTGTGCCCCATAGAGACGTACATCAAAACGACGAGAAAAACCACCGATGCCACGAGACGTTTTTTTAGTGCGCGCGTCTGAGTTTTTTCTATATCGTCTATAGCTTTGGCTGAGTCGCTTTGGGCGGTTGTTTCATCTCTTGTTTTTACCCCGTACCCAGCTGTTTCCACCGCTTTTATTATTTGTTCGTCGGTTGCGGTTCCTTCGACGCAAAGAGTCGCGGTAAGCAGACTCACCGTGCATGTCGACACCCCGTCTACCTTACTCACCGCTTTTTCGACACGTGCGCCGCAAGCGGCGCAACTCATGCCGGTGACGGTAAACTGTTTCATCCGTATCTCCTTTATTTTTATTTTGATTGACTAACGCAAACGTATCATTGTACCGACGGCGCGGGCTGTCTCGACACCGTATACCCCGATTTCTTTTTCCACCTGCCGGCAAAAAAGAAAGTCATCGACGAAATCATGCCGACAAACCAACTGATAGGCCATGCGTAAAATATCCCGCGATAACCGAAAAAGTAACCGAGTACGAAAGCCAGCACGACTCTCATGACGAGGTCGATACACGTACCGACCATAAAGCCGACCATATCGCCGCCACCTTTGAGCACGCCGTCAAACGCGATTTTTACCACTATCAACACGAAAAACGGCACCATCGACGACATAAAGGCTTTACCCGCATCTATTATCGTTGCGATATCGCCTTCCGCCGTATCGGAAAGAAACAGCCGCACCCATCCCTCTTTAAACGGCAAAATCGCCAAAGTCGCGACGGCAGCGAAAGCCGCGCATGCAAACAAAACAACCCAAAATCCGGGTATAATGCGCTCGTATTTTTTCGCTCCCACGTGCTGACTGACGAACGTCGACAAGGCGTTGCTCAATACCATAAAGATATTCATCACTATGTAACAGACCTTGTAAGCCGCACTGTATCCGCCGGCGACGGAGTTGCCGCCGAAAGTCGTTATTGCGGACATTACCAAGACTCCTCCTACCGACACGAAACAGCCTTGAGCTATCGACGGTACAGCCATTGCCGTGATTTCTTTAAAGCGCGCCTTGTTAAACTTTTCTACTTTTTCGTCCGACAATCTGAACACGCTTTTAAGCAAAACCACGACGGACAGCACTCCCGCGATTGCTTCGGAAATAATAGTGCCGACCGCAAGCCCTGCCGCCTGCATCTTAACGACGTATACGAAAAACAAATCCAACCCGACGTTTAAAACCGTTGAAAAAATCAAAAAGTACAGCGGAGTTTTACTGTTTCCCAGTGCCTGAAAAACATACATCGAAAAGTTGTAAATAAACAAAAAAATCACGCCTGCGACGTACACCATCATATAAGCGTACGCCTCGTTGAAACATCCGGAACCATCGGCACCCTCTATCACTACGCCGAGTAGCGGTTTCATGAGTGCCAGACCGCCGACGGTGACCAATATCCCCAATACGGTCATCGAAATAAGCCCCGTCAACACTACGCGTTTGACGTTTGCATTGTCGCCCGCGCCGAAATACCGAGCGCAAACGATACCGCAACCAACGCCGAATCCCATCGCTATATCGAGAAAAACCACCGTGACGGGATACACTATCCCGACCGCGTTAAAGGAGTCGATATTAGTCAGGCAATGCCCGGCGATGTAATTGTCAGCAAGGTTGTAAAGTTGTTGTAAAGTCGCCGAGAGGACCATAGGCAAAGCAAAAAGTGCCAGCACCTTAAAAACGTTGCCTTTAGTCATATTTTGAGTTTGCATTATCTTCCCTTCTTTTTTTTACTTAAAACCGATTTTTAAACCGCTTCGCCCTTATATTTTATAGATTTTCGTTAAAAAACGCTATCAGTTTTTCGTAATTTTCGGCACGGTGAGGAAAAGTACACTTAGAACAATCCTTTATCCTCTTGTCGCCGTACTCTATGTACGAAGGATTACCGAGACATTTTTCAAATCTATACAACGGACAGTAACAAAACAAACAGTTGAAACCGTCAAAAGTCTTGTCATGGCACGGATAAAACTCGCAAGCGGTGTTTTGAAAATACTTGTAACTGTTTTTAACTTTTTTTTCGAGCACGCCGAAAACGAGCATCATGTACTCGGGAACAACGCCGTCTTTAATCCAAAGAAGCGGTTTACCGAGGTATTTTTCGGCGGTTTTGCAAACGTCTCCCCCAAGCGACTCGATAGAGTACCTCATGCGCTCCGCGTGACGACAAGGCAAACCGCTTTCGCGAGCACATTTGTCGCATACGTCGCATTTGCCCGCCGAAAGTACCATACTTTCGTTCGTTTCGTCGCATAACAACGCCTCGAGCCGACGTTCTTTTTCCGCCTTGAGCGCGGCAAGCGCATCGGATTGCGGCGTGTCTTTTTTAAAGCCAAGCACAACGCCCACCAACGTCAGCCTGTCGTACTCCAACCATTTTTTTAACGGATAAAAGTCAAAGGGCGGACAAGACCAACGTTTGTGGTAGCCTTCTTTGCACTGTTGACACGCCTTAAAAAATTTTTCGACGTCGACGCATTCTTTGACGTACTCGGCTGTACTTACTGTCGTGCGGATTTCTTGTACCGTGTAGTCTGCCATAAAAAACCTCTTAAAAAAGTTTGTCGTTTAACCTGCCACGTAAAACGCCACGATTGTTCCCATGGTGCCGAACACACCCATCAGGTCGTCGGGAACAAACGTTTCTTCTCCCGTTTGCGGGTCGACGACGGTTTCACCGAGTCCGACGAGAGTCGCAAGCTCTTTAAGCGCCTTGTCGAGCGCGGCGTATTCCTCGGTAGTCGTGTAGTCATAGCCGTTTTCCTCGGACGCAACGGGGATACGGTCGAGTTTCGATATCTCGACGAGTTTATTGTATATCGGCGTATACGTTTCGTCGATAACGAGGTCGATGCTCTCTTTAACCGCCTCATCGATTATCTTTACGTACATCGCCACTATCGGATTGTCCGAAGCGCCGGACAATAACTCACATACCTCGTCGTAAGTCATACCCATCAAAGTGCCGTCGGACTCGTCGCCGTCGCCTTCTCCCGCCATACTCGACAAATAAAACAACAATCCCACCTTGGTCTCGGTATCCATCTTGTCGATTTTATCGTGCAAATCTTTTTTCAATGCGGTCGGAGTATAGTCGTCGCCTATTACCTCAAGCAAATAATCGACGAATATAAACGTAAAGTTTTCGGGGACTTCCTCACCGTCGTTTACTTTTTTACCGAAATCCGCAACTCCCTTGACAAAATCCGCGTCTATCGGAGTAAAAAACGCTTTATAGAAATCGGCTATTTCTTCGTCGGTATAAATCTTACAAATGAGGTTTTCGTGCAAATCGAGCAAAAGCGCAAGCTCCTCCTCGTATTGATTCGACGTCATGACGTTAGCCACCTGCACGAAAAATCTCATCATCGTGACGCTGCCGACTTCTACGGTCATCGTATCGATAAAGTCGCACATCAAGCCGTCCTTGCCGAAAACCGCAACTACGTCGTCGACTGACGCGTTTCCGGCGACGACACGACTAAACGCGTCGCGTTGCTCTTTGTCGGAGTCGTATACGAAATCGATAAAGGCAAGCGCAACCGTCTTGGTATCCTGTCTGCCGTCGTCGTCCTCGCTCGAACTGCTTTGGTCTTTCGTATACACCAACACGGCATAATCGCTGTCAAAATACGTTACGCCGTCACCCGTCGCCTTTAAAAACAAGGTCAGGCTCTTTCCCAACTTTAACGAACGGCTATCGGCACTCAACGGAACTTCTCTTTGAGGGTTGGTGCTCACGCGGTATTTGTACCCCTTGGCGTTTTCAACCGATTCCCACGTGACGAGTCCGTCTTCGCTGACGGATAGGACGGGTTTAGCGAGTTTGGTCGCCGATACGGGTTCTGTAACCGTTTCGGTTTTTGTTTCGCTGTAATAACAAGCGAAAGAAAACGGACTGTCGAGGTAGTCTTCACCATCTCCCAACGCCCTCACTCGTACCGTTTCTCCCGATTTTAAAGTACAATTGCGCTCGGTACTCGCGAGGCGAGTTTCTTTACCGTCCGACGACTGACACAAATATCCATTGGCAAACTGCACGGCACTCCATGTGACCACGCCGTCCTCGCCGACGGTCAGATTGGGTGCGTCCAACACGACTGCCGATTTTTCTTGCGGCTGCGGCGGGGCGGGATCAGGATTTGTTTCGGAATCGCAAGCCACGAAAGCACATACTGCGACCAACAACGCAAATACAATTGCAAACAACCTGAAAAGTTTTTTACTGCTCATAATCATATCCTCCTTTTTTAACCCATGCTTAAATACATGGTACGTCAAGATAATGATATAGCGTTTTTTTTAAAATGTCAATACAAATAAAAAAATAAGCGTTTTTTTAGCTCTTTTTCGCCCCGACGTTGACAATTTTGTACTAAGCATGATAAAATAAAAAAAAGGTCGGTTTTACCGCCTTAAAAAGAGGTGTTTTTATGAAACGCAGTATCCCCGCTTTCGTATGCGGACTGGTAATCAATCTTTGCCTCGGCATCGTTGCTTTCGTACTGTTCTCTTTATTCTCCGTGATAGTCGGGCTTGCGCTCGGGCTGGGCGGCGAGGTCACGCCTTTCGTCTCTTTTATCAATGCTTTTTGCGGCGTTTGCGTCGTCACGAGTATAGTCGGCGTGGTCGGCTCGTTCTTTTGCTTAAAAAAGAGAAAAATCGGCGGTATAATAATGTCGGTGGCTTCGCTTGCCGACGTGGCTCTGTCCGTGATGCTACTCGTCGCGTGTTTTACCTCCGCCACTGAGGAGTCCCCCGTAGAGCCTCTGACGGTTGTCGTGCTGCTGGCGGCAATGGTCGTCTCTGTCATCCCGACGGTCGTCGCCTTAAAAAGGAAAAAATCGTACATCGAGAGACCTATCGTCGACAAAGTTTAAGGAAAAGCCATGAAACCAATCATTATAGGAGTTGCGGGAGGCACGGGTAGCGGCAAAACCACTCTCGCACACAAAATCATCAATAGTTTAAACGCCGACGACGTACTCTTGTTGAGCCATGACTACTACTACAAGGATTATGAAAATCTTTCGTTTGAGGACCGCTCGCAAAAAAACTTTGACCACCCCGACTCGTTTGACACCGACCTGTTGATAGCCGACCTAATCAAACTCAAGGCGTGGCAAGAAATCAACCACCCCACCTACGACTATACCGTCCATCGGCGCAGCAACTGGGTGAAAGAACAGCCCCGCCGCGTAATCGTAGTAGAGGGCATATTGATTTTTGAAAACGAGCAGCTTCGCGAACTTTTTGACGTAAAGATTTTTGTCGACACCGACGCCGACATACGCTTTATCAGACGCCTTTGTCGCGACGTCAACGAGCGCGCTCGCAGTATGGACTCTGTCGTCAATCAATACCTGTCTACCGTCAAACCGATGCATGACCGTTTTGTCGAACCGAGCAAACGTTACGCCGACGTCATCGTCCCCGAGGGCGGGCACAATACCGTAGCTCTCGATATGGTGGTAAACAACATAAAAAGCAAACTTAACTAAACTACTAAAAAAGCAAAGAGGAAAGGACAAATCGTCCTTTCCTCTTTATCGTTGTCTGCGTTTTTAATCGCTCTTGCCTTCTTTACCCGTATCATCGCCCGTATCATCGCCCGAGTCGTCATCGACGGGAGGGGTATTCCATGCGACGCATGAGCCGTTTTCATAGTGCCAGTAATACACGCCTTCGGCAGGGGCGTCTACCTTGGTTTCGCTGTAGTAGTACAAAGTTACCTTGCTTCCGTACAGGTTGTCGCCTTTTTCGACTTTCTCCCAATCCTGTTCCGTCCCTCTGTAATAAATAGAAGTCAAATTCGACCTATCCCTGTTACCCCAAGAATCATCTCCCCAAGAATCCTTGTTGGATTTAGATATTATAAACGCGCTGTCGGCAATCGTCTTAATCCCGCTGCCGAGCACGACGTACCGGAGGTCGAAACAGTACTTGACCATTGAACCGCCTATTTCGGTGACGCTGTCCGGAATGGTCAGAGTAACGATACTTGTCATGTAAAAAGCCTCGTCCCCGATATAGGTCAAGCCCTCGCTGAGAACCAACTCGGTTAAAGAAACACAAGCACCAAAAGCGTTCGCGCCGATTCGCTCAACGCAACTGCCTATGACTACTTTTTTCAAATAGTAACAACCTGCAAATGCCTGGTTGCCAATCTCCGTCACGCCTTCCTTGATGGTCAGCGTCTGAAGTTTCGCACAATATGCAAACGCTTTGTTATAAATAACGTACGATTTACCGTTGTATTTTTCAAGCACAAGGTCGGTTGCTTCTCCGTCGTATGACGTGAGATATACCTTTTCTCCGAAAACCATATAGGTAAAGTCACCCGATTTTTCGGTTTTACCCGACTCGTTTTCGTCATCGGTAACCAACATTGCGTAATACGCCACCATACCGTGGGTGGTGCTTCCCGCTTGTATATCCAACGAAGACTTGTTGACTACGATGACGAGGTTTCTACATTCGTAAAACGCGCCGACCTCGATAGACACGACTTTTTCGGGGATAACGACACTCAACAACGACGAACACTCACTAAATCCATGTTGGGGAATATTCTCAATGTTTTTCGGCAGTGTTAACGTGCTCAGATTTGAACAGTTGGCGAAACATTCTGTGCCGAGAGTGACGAGACTGTCGGGAAAACTTATTGAGGATAATCCAAAACAACGATTAAACGCACTAAAGCCTATTTCCTTTAAAGTATCGGGTAACTCAATCGATTCCAGATGGGAGCAGCGACTAAACGCATTTATACCTATTCTCGTTGCGTTGACGACAATCACGCTTTTTATTATACTGACTCTATAAAAACCGTAATCGTTTATATCGCTGTCGCTAATCGTCACTTTTGTCAGTTCTGCCGGCATGTACGCAGTCTCGTAATACTTTGCGTAATCTTCATCGTCCCACCAGCCGCCGGCTCTTGACTGATTATTCTGATTGTTTTTACGCCACAAGTAAACCGCCTCCGCGCCGTCGAAATCCTCCGTACCGAATATGTAAGCAAAATGATTTTGCCAGTTTTCGTCGCTATTGGTTCTCGACGCGCCGGCAAACGGCAAAGTCATCTCTTTTATCGCACCGCATCCGCTAAACACTCCTTCGGGCATTTCGGTCACGCCTTTACCTACGACTACGGTCGTCAGCCCCTTGCAGTTTTTGAAAGCGCCGTTTCCTATAACGGTAACGCTATCGGGGATATCGACGGTAGTCAGAGAGTAACAACAGTTGAAGGCATAATCGCCTATTTCGGTGACGTTTGCGCCAAATTCAACCTCTTTCAATTGCACGCAATAATAGAATGCGGAGTTGCTCACCGCCGTGACGCCGTCGCCGAGCGATATTTTGGTAATAAATTGGTTGTAACTGAATGCGTACTGACAGAGTTGATACTCTGCGCCCCTGACGGAGTCGGGCAAAGTCAACTCGGTTGCGTCGCCGTTGTACGAAACGAGGTAATAATCGCCGTCGGCTCCCGCAAGCCACGTAAATCCACCCTCGTCAAACAGCCCGCTTTCGCCGTTACTCGTGACGATACTCTTGGCGTAGCGAGCAACGTATCCGTTACCTCTGTCGCCGATAATCAACTCTATATCCGACTTGTTGACCACCTCCACCAGTTTGGAGCAATCGATAAACGCCTCCGAATCGATATCTGCGGAAGTAAATCCCGCGGGGATTGTCACGCTGAGCAGGCTGCGACAGTTAACGAAAGCATAATTGTAAATATGATTGACGGTCAAGCCTTCTACCTTAGTCAACAATTCGCCTTTGATATACATTCTCCCCGTGTACTCCAACGGGTTCGATGCGTAAGAACCGAACTTTGTACTCACCCATGAGTTGACGTCGCCGAGGTAATTGAAATACGCAAGGCTTTCGCAACCGCTGAATGCGTCGAGACCGATACTGCTGACGGACGCCGGCAATTCTATCTCTGTCAACGAAGAACAATCTTTAAACGCGTTTGCGCCTATCGTGTCCAACTTTGCGCTGAGTTTAAGCTCCGCCAACTCCGAACAACCGCTAAACGCACTCTTTCCGATAGAAGAAACCGTATCGCCGAGATCCAACGACTTTAACGACGAACAACCGTAAAACGCACTCTCGAGTATTCTGGTTGTGCCATGGTTAAAAGTAACCGACTCGAGCCCCGTGCATGTGCCAAACGCTCTTAGCCCGATACTTTCGACGCTGCCGGGGATATCGAGAGTTTTTATTCCCGTACAACCGTAAAACACTTCCGTTTCTATTTTTGCAACGCCGTCTTTGATTGTCAATTCTTTTATCTCGGCGCAGCCTCTGAAACACCTCTCACCGATGTTTCTCAACCCCGCGCCCAACGTAACGCTCTCGAGCGCAGTGCATTTGGCGAAAGTTTCCGAACCGATATTCGTAAGGCTGTCCGGCAACACAACGGCTGAAAGCGAACCGCAACCGGAAAACGCCTCGTTCATTATATTGGTGACGCCTTCTTCGATATCAACCGTCAGCAAACTCGTGCAGTTGTAAAACGCTCTCTTGTTGACGACGGAAACGCCTTGTCCTATGGTGATACCGATAATCTCTCCGCAATTGCTAAATGCGCCGTAACCTATTTTTCCGCCGAGTACCGTCACTTCTCTGAGGCTTTTGGGGATATAATAAGCCACCGAAAACCCGGATTTATATTCCTGTTTTGTTTTGGTCGCTTCGCCAAACTCCGTTTCGCCGAAAAAGTACCCGAAGAGAGCCTCGCCGTTTTCGGCACGAGTACTGCTACCGACAAAGGGCACAGTCAGTTTTTTTATCGAGGTACACCCGTTGAGTATTTCCGTACCGACGGTTTTTATTGTAGACGGCAGGACGACTTCCGTCAACTCGGTACAGTCCTCGAAACAAGAAGTGCCGATACTCGTCGCGCCCTCCTGAATAACAACTTTTTTAAGTCGCTGACACCTCTTAAAAGCGCCGTCGCCTATCTCTTCAACCGTACCGGGCACGGTGACCGACTCAAGCGACGCCCCCGAAAAAGCGTTGCGATAAATAGACGTAACGGTCATACCCTTGTAAACGGAAGGAATAACTATCGTTTTTTCGGTACAATCGCCTATACCTATCAGTCGACAGGTTTTTTTGTCCTCGTTGGCTTGAAAAGACAACCCGTAGTCGTCCTCGTTGTTTGAGTTTGAGCAGGCAACGCAACAAAAAGTCGCAAGCACTACCGCCAATACCACTGCAAACAAACCGAGTATTCTTTTTATACTTTTAGTAGCCATAAACTACCTCCTTTTTATTTTTTAGTTACGTTGATTAAGGTCGGACGGTGACGAAATATTTTTGTCGATTTCCGAAATATCCGACTCGTTTTTCAGCGAGTTTAATCTCGCGGTACTTCGTGCTATCATTAAAACCGCCATCACGCTTATAAATACGGCAACCGCCCCTCCGACAGCCGCCAACATCGGTTTTCGTAGCACATTGTCCGTTGCCTCGCCGCCAAATACCGTCAACATCGTGGCAGTAAGCGTAAACATCGATACGCTCGCGGCGGCAAGTCCTATCGCTTTAGACGCCGAGTAAACGGGGCTGTCGTATTTTTTATATCTGACGACGTTGACTATCGCCAACGTAAAAGACGCAAACGTGTACGTCGCCATGGCAATGGTCGTAATATCGTCATAAACGAAAGTTCTGCCGAAATGCACCATAAAAAAGCCTATGAACGAAATAAAAACGTTTATTGCGAAAAAAATCCAACCGCAAGCACGATATACGACGAGCTCGTCACGCATTTTTTCGCCGGGGTTGCAAGTTGACGAACGTCCGAACAAAACGAGACGCATCGCCGCCAAAAGAGCGTAATACCCCGCTAGAGAAAAAAACCAATACGATTTGTTTTTTATCCCAAGCCAACACTGCAACGCCACGTAAAGCAAATTGCCGACGAACGAAACCAAAAGAGATACGTTGACGCGCAAACGGGCGTCTTGACTCCAACGCCTGTAAAGCGCGTTTTCTCTTTTAAATCGCTTTAGAAAAGCAACCAAACGCGGTATCCTGACGCACCATATCGTCAACGTATAAGTCGCCAGACAGTAAGCAAGGTACGCAAACACGGAGTTTTGCGTCGTCTGCGTCAAAATATAAACGAGCAAAACCGCGGAAACAGGCACGAGCGCAATCATGACGGCGATATGAGGATACAACAATGCTTTCGCTATTTTTTTTAAACTCATTTTACCCCCGTTACCGCGTCGCCCCGTTTCTTTTTTTACTACTACCCGACAACAAACCCTACATGTACATGACAATTCAGAACGATGAAATATGCAAAAATCACGCAAAATTATGGTGAAACTCTATTTCTTTTTGCTCGGATACAGCAAAATGTTTTTGTTATTGTACCACAAATAAAAATTAAAAACAATACCTTTGCGCTAAATATCATCGTTTTTTCAGTATGTTTTTTAAAACAAAAAAAAGACAGACCTGCGCCCAAAAAGCTCTAATCCGTCTTTACTCCTTTTAAATCGTTAAACTTTTAACGTGTTTCTTCATTCGATTGACGTTTTACTCAATCCTATTTATTTTCATATTTGTATTTCAAGCCTTGATACATGTCGGTAAGCGTTTTACTGCAAAGTTCTTCACTCCAATCGTAGTAGTTTGTCGCAAGCATGGTAGCGATACCGTGGACGTAAGTCCACATTTCGAGATAAAACGTCTTGGCGCGTTCTTTATCGATATTCACTTGATTGCAAATAAGTGCGGAAAGCATTTCTACTTCCGCTCTTTGTTTGTTTTTGTCCTCGTTTGTCCTGTCGCGCATAAAAAGAAGCTTGAACAACTCTTTTTCTTCTCTTGCAAAACGAATATACGCCATACCGCTCGCCTTGTACGGCGGATACTTTTCACTTGCCATCTCTTTTTTCAAATAATCTTGATAAATTTCTTCCGACGCGGTAAGGATAGCGCCCCTCAACTCGTCCATGCTGTCAAAATAACTGAACACGGGGCGATGCGAAGTACCGAGTTTAGTTCCCATGGCTCGAGCAGTTACGGCGCTAAAACCCTGCTCTCTCGTCAAATCGAGTGCGGCGTTTATTATTTCTTGTTTGGTAAACATAAAATTTCGCGGCATTGCAGACCTCTCTTTGTTAAAATCATTGTTATTGCGTCACATCAGTGACTTAATTATAGCACTTATGCGAAAAAAAATCAAGCCCCTACGTCCAAATTTTGCAAAAAAAAGGTCCGCAGTCAGATACCACATGTCCACGCCGTTTGCGCAATTGAAAAAAATAACGGCTTAATTTGACCGCCAATCAAAAAGAAGCATACGGCGGACGATTAATTTAAAGTTACCGAATCCATCGTTTATATCGTAGATTAAAAACGGGGTGTCCGTACCCTACAAGATAAA
>CAZTCB010000026.1:0-17213 GCA_964612455.1 uncultured Subdoligranulum sp.
CACATCATCCTCCCCTTGTCAACCGTTTTTTTGAAACTTTTTTAACTTTTTTTTATTTTTTTTATTGCATCGTTTAGCATGTTTTTTTCGCGTACTCGAGCTTGACGCACCGCTCGTAAGTCGTAAATACGGCACGTTTCGTCGGCGTTTTTTCTTTTTTTTCGTTTCAATTGACAACAACGCGTGATTTTGATAAAATCATACACGGAGGACAAATATGTTCGGCGATATCTCTATAAACGAATTTTTACGTCTCTTAAACTCAACCGCACCTACCCCCGGCGGCGGCGCGGTAGTGGCAATCGATGCGGCTCATGCGGCAGGTCTTATCTCTATGGTTTCAAATATAACCACCAAAAAAAACCTTTCGACGCAGTCGGACACGGTCAATCGCGACCTTGTCAAATGCATGTTGGTAGCGGTAATGCATCAGGAAAAACTAATGAAAGCCGCCGACGCGGACGCCGCGGCGTTTAACTCGCTGATGGATTGCTACAAATTGCCAAAGAATACCGATGAAGAAAAAGCCGCGCGAACCGCCGCTTTAATCAACGGGCTGAAAAACGCTTGCGAACCGCCCAGACAAACCATTCTCTCTTGCATGGCACTCGTGGACTTTGCAAAAATCAGCGTTGAGCAAGGCGACAAATCGGTTGTTTCCGACGCGTTTATCGCTTGTCGCTTGTTGGCAACGGCAA
Organism: uncultured Subdoligranulum sp.; assembly: GCA_964612455.1. Taxonomy (GTDB): domain Bacteria; phylum Bacillota; class Clostridia; order Christensenellales; family CAG-314; genus SFEB01. Next base: position 699 of record CAZTCB010000026.1, read on the forward strand.
TCAGGTGCAGCGTTTACAACCTCGAAATAAACATGCGGTCGCTTTCGGGCAAAGACGACGCGTTTGTAGAAAAAACACACGCGTTTATAGAAAAAGCCCGTACCGTCGCAACCGACCTCGAGCGTTTTATAGACGAAAAATGTCGTTTCGACGATTGACGCGACGACCGTTTGCTCCTCATTTCGTCACCCCGCCAAACGGTAACGCCTATCAATATATATAGTATATAATGCGCAATACGTCAACCTCTCGCGACGGCATTGACTTTATTACGCCACCGCAAAGCAACCGCAAAAACGCCAAAAGAACGATTTCGATAAAAATCGACGGATAACGCGACCGTTATTCAATCTTTTTTCAAATAACTCGCCTTACCATATTAATCATGAAAAATTGGGTAAAAAAGAGACATTCTCTGATATACGGCATTGCAAAAAAGCCCGTACGCGCCTATTTAAAAAAGCGTTGCGGCTTTACTTTTGCGCCCTTTGACACAGGCGACAAGCCGTACTTGTTTTTGTCCAACCATCAGACCCCACTGGATCAGTTTTTTGTCGAAGTTCCGCTTAAAGAGTACGCTTACGTCGTGGCAAGCGAAGACATCTTTTCGATACGACTCGGCAAACTACTCAGTTGGGCGCTTGCGCCCGTGCCGCTGGTAAAAGGACGAAAAAACGTCTCGACCATACTCACCTGCAAACGCATTGCCACACAAAACAAGTCAATCGTAATCTTTCCGGAAGGCAACCGCACCTACAGCGGAAAAACCGAGTACATCGCCCCCGCAATTGCAAAAATGGTAAAGGCGTTAAAACTGCCCGTTGCGTTTTTAATCATACGCGGCGGATACGGAGTCCGACCGAGATGGTCGGAGGAGTATCGGACGGGCAAGGTGCGAGCGTCGGTAGAAAGCGTCCTTACGCCCGAACAATACTCGTCGATGTCGGACGAACAACTCTACGACGAAATAAAAGACCGCCTTTTTGTCGACGAGAGCAATGACGACGGCATTATTTACGACTGCGCTCACCGCGCGGAATACTTGGAAAGAGCCTTGTTTTATTGTCCGCACTGCGGCATGAGCCGTTTCGAGTCGCATGGGCACGAATTAACGTGCACGAAATGCGGCATGGCCGTTTTTTACGGGACGGACAAACAATTTAAAACAAAGGACGGCACTCCGCCGACCTTTAAAAACGTCAACGAATGGTACGAGGCGCAGCGAAAATTCGTCGTCGATTACGTCGCCGACGACAACGACTCCGCATTGACCGACGACGACTGCACGATATACGACGTCTTGCTCATGAAAGGTAAAAAACCGCTGTATAAAAAATCGCATCTGACGTTGTACCCCGACAAAATCGTTATCGCAACAAAAAACGGCAAAATAAAAAAAGAGTTTTTAACCGAAATAACGTCTATGGCGGTGCTCGGCAAAAACAAGCTGGAGTTATTTGTAGACGACAAAGTTTTTCAAGTCGTCGGCAACGAGCGTTTCAACGCCGTCAAATACGTCAATTTCTTTTTTAAATATAAAAATCAAAAGGAGGGCATACATGACTACGGGCAATTTTTGGGACTCTGAAGTCTGGAGTTTCGTGCTCATTCTCGGCACCGTCGGTCTTACCGTGTTGTTAGCCGAAGTATTGCGCAATAAGATAAAATGGCTCAAACGCTCGCTCATTCCGTCGTCGGTACTCGGCGGATTGATTCTGCTCGTCGTGTCCACCGTCGTTTTTTACGCGACGGGCGGCAAAGACGGAGGAAAATATTTGTTTGAACTGTCCTGTTTCAACAGCGGCAACCTGTCGGGTATGACCGTACTCGAAATTCTCGCTTATCACTGTCTCGGACTCGGTTTTATCGCCACTGCATTGCGTCCCGGCAGTAAAAAACTCACGAAACAACGCGCGGGAGAAGTTTTTGACAGCGGCGTAACTACGGTGAGCACGTATTTGCTGCAAGGCATCGTCGGCATCGTCATTACCGTCGTCGCGGTTTTAATCGGCACGGACATCTGGGAAGGCGCAGGCGTGATATTGCCTTTCGGCTACGGTCAAGGCACCGGACAAGCCATGAACTACGGCAGTCTGTACGGAAACCCCGAAATGCCGTGGGGCTTTGACAGCATAGAAAGCGGCAGAAGTTTCGGACTTGCAGTAGCGGCAATGGGATTTTTGTCGGCATGCATAGGCGGCGTCATTTATATGAACGTAATGCGCCGAAAAGGGAAAATCACCGTCAGAAACGACGAAAAAGAACATCTCTCCCTCGACGAAATAGTTGCCCCCGACGAAACACCCATGAGCGGTTCGGTAGATAAACTCACCATCCTCATCGGTATCGTTGTGGCGATATACGCCGCCGGTTATTTTTTAATGGAGGGCATCTGTTCTCTCCTCAACCTCGGCGAAAGCATGCGTGCGACGATTTTCGGTTTCAACTTTTTAATCGGCACTTTTCTCGCCATAGCCGTCAAAAGCGTCGTCATGTCTTTGCGCCGTAAAGGACGTATAAAGCGCAGTTTTTTAAACGGGTTTATGTTAAACCGCATCAGCGGTTTCGTATTTGACTTTATGGTCGTCGCAGGTATCGCCGCAATAAGAATAGACGCTATCGGAGAGTACCTCGGTACCCTGCTCGTAATGGGCGTCGTCGGCGCGGTAATCACTTATTTTTACATCAAATTTATTTGCGAAAAACTCTTTAAAAACTATGCGCCGCAACAGTTTTTGGCGTTTTACGGAATGTTGACAGGTACGGCAAGCACGGGTATAATACTGCTCCGCGAAATCGACGAACGGTTTGAAACGCCTGCCGCGGACAACCTCGTTTATCAAAATCTCCCGGCAATAATATTCGGCTTTCCAATCATGATACTCGCGACGTTTATCTATACCGGCAGCGAAAAAATCACTTCGCCCGCGTCGGTGTACATCACCTTCGGGCTGCTCGTCGTATTTTTCGTCGTAATGCAACTCATCCTTTTCAGACGAAAAATATTCGGGAAAAAAGCCTCGCCCGACGGCGGCGAAACGGCAACTCGGACGCCGACTCGATAAAAACCAATACGGATAAAAAAGCAAACCGACCGCGACTGCAATCGTTAGTTTTCGGTCGGTTTTTTGTTACCCGTTTTTTCCTTTTCGCTCACACAAGCAAAACATGCTTTTGCTTGACTTTTGCCGTCGAACGCTATACAATTGGGGTATGAAAGACACTGACGAAGAAATACTCGGAGGGACTGCGAAACAAGAAAAAACCACCGCAGATCTCACTACCGGAAACCTTTTAACCAACATTATAAAATTTACGATACCCATCATTCTTACGGGCATACTCCAGTTGCTGTTTAACGCCGCAGACATTGCCGTGGTCGGCAATTTTGCAAACAACACCGCCCTCGCCGCCGTAGGAGCCACGAGCGCGTTAAACAACCTCGTCGTCAACCTCATACTCGGGCTATCGGTAGGTGCGGGCGTGTGCGTTGCCAGATGTTTCGGCGCGAAAGACGACAAAGGAGTATTCGAGGTCGTACACACCGCGATGCTGACGGCAGTAATAGGAGGTATCGTGTTTGGCGCAATCGGCGTTTGCTGTTGCAAAACGTTTTTGCAATGGATGAGCACTCCCGACAACGTAATCGATCAGTCGACCACTTATATACGCATCATATTTTGCGGAGTGCCCTTTATGGTGGTATACAACTTCGGCGCATCTATACTCAGATCGGTGGGCAATACGAAACAACCCCTCTACTACCTCGTGACGGCAGGCGTCATCAACGTGTTCCTCAATCTGTTTTTCGTACTTGTTTTAAAAAGGGACGTCGACGGCGTCGCTTACGCAACCATTATCTCGCAGTTTGTCTCATGCGTCTTGGTCGTGAGATACTTAATCAAGGTAAACGGTCCTCACAAACTCTACGTCAAAAAACTAAAAATCTACGGCAGACGGTTGCGCGATATCGCGGTAATAGGTCTGCCCGCAGGATTGCAAGGCTCTATTTTTTCGATATCCAACGTGCTCATTCAGTCGAGCATCAACGGTTTCGGCGACGTAGTCATGTCGGCAAACACGGCGGCGGGCAACATCGAAGGATTTGTCTACACGTCGATGAACGCCTTTCACCAGACCGCGCTTACCTTTGTCGGGCAACACATCGGCGCGAAAAAAGAACGTCGGATTAAAAATATTTTCTGGATTTGTATCGCGTGCGTCTCGGTCGTAGGACTTACTCTCGGTCTCGGCGCGTATTTGCTGGGTTCGCCTTTATTGTCGCTTTACGCGAAAGAGGAGATACGAAACGACGTCATCAAATACGGACTCATACGTCTGTCATGGGTATCCGCGCCGTACTTGCTTTGCGGAGTAATGGATACGCTGAGCGGCTTACTGAGAGGTATAGGCAAGTCCGTAGAAGCAATGGTACTCACCTTGTTTTTTGCATGCGGATTCAGAATATTCTGGATATACACGGTATTCGCAAAGTACCACACGCTGTCCGTCCTATATGCGTCCTACCCGATTTCGTGGGCGTTGTGTATAGTTTTTGAGGCACTGCTGTTTTGGGTTTCATACAAAAAAATGCTGAAAAAAGCCGATTTAAACCGACCGACGGAGATACTTCAACCCGCACCCGACCAAACCTGACAAAGCAAAAAACGATTTTTTGTCTTTGGCTTAAACAAAAAAACAATCAAAAAAAAACGCCGCGCGCTTTTTACGTCGACACGGCGTTTTTATTTGTTTCTTTATCTCAACCGATAGTAGGCAAAAGCTCGATGTCCGACGGCGCTAACCGTTTTTTAACCCGGCGTAATACGCTTTCAATTGCTCGTAAGACGAACCGAGATTATTGCGAAATGCCGCGGTACTCGTCAACAACTCGTAAGCGACGTCGGGCGAGTACTCGTCGAGCACCTTCTTTACCGCTTCGTACTTTTCTTTTTCTTTTTGCCTCTCCACTCCGGTAGCACCGATTTTTTCGGTCAACTCGAGTATTTTCGTTACGCGCTCCCACTCTTTTTCCTTCAACTCCTCGAGTTGTCTGGCTAAACTTTTTTTATAATTTGCCTCTTTTTCGTCAACCGAATTGTTGTACTTCGTGACGTTATCCGCCTGTTTGGCGGCGTCTTGTTTTAACTCTCCTATTTTTGAAAGGATTTTTTCATCGTATATTTTTTCCAACGCCTCCAACTGTTCCTTGGTGAGATCGGCAAGCGCCGTTTTTTCGTTATCCAGCGCGGCTAAAGAACTCTCTTTGTTTCGCTCGATAGTCGCCGCGGCGGAATCGGCAAGGTCGTTTACCTTTTGCAACGCCCCCGTTCGGACACTGCTGTCGGTGAGGTTTCTTTTTTGCGCGGAATAATCGGTTTTTTTCAGTTTTTCACGTCGCTCCGACTCAACCTCGGTTTGTCCCTCGAGTGCTTTTTCGAGAATACTCTTTGCCCTTTGCTCTATGGATTGTAATTGTTTTGCGGCAGAAGTATCTATGCTTTGCGCGTCCTTTGACTTGCTCGCGGCGTAATACTGACGCGCTATCTCTGCGATTTCGTCATCGTCGGGCATCGTATACGTCAGTTTTTCGAGCCCGAGAGTTTCCGGCGCGTCAATCGTCTGCTCCTCATAGGTAGAACTGTATTTTTTATCTATCGACGCCATCTTTTCCAGCAACTTTCTGTACGTTTCGGACGCGTCGTCCAATTGTTTTATACTCATTATTTCTCCTTATATTATCATATCAAAATGTATTTTCCGTCGTCGTAGACGACAAATTTATCGACGCCGTACGACGCCGCCACGTTTCCGCAACAATATCGTTTTTTAGTAACGGTTACGTCGACGCCGCCGTCGACAAGTCTGACCTCCCGCCCCGAAAACAATCCGTTTTTTATCGTGCCGAGAGAAAAAACGCCGTCGACCGCAAAAGCACAAACGCAATTCGGCTCGTTGACAGTCGCCACGATTTCGTAAACGTATCCGTTTAAAGTGCGCGTCGTTATCGCGGTTATCGCTTCGCTCGCGCCCCATACGACGAGATAGTTTTTGTTTTGATCCGTCTCGTGCGGACACACGTACACTCCCTGTGTTCTTTGCCTGTTTTCGCCCAAAACCACCCTCGTCGGCATGCTTTGCCTTTTGAAAGTAAAAATATCGTCTATTACCGCCCGATACAACTCGCCGACAACCACAAAATATACCTCGCCGCTATCCTCTCCGCTAAAACTCACGTCGCAATCCCACGCTTTTACCAACTCGACGCCGATACCGACGACGGCAATATCGATATCAAACGGCGCGACCTTCCAGATGCCGTCTTCCGTTTTAAATAAAACGTATCGGTTTTCGCCAAAGTACTTCAACTTTATTTTTTGCGGATTTTCGCCGTCGGCAAAGGTTATTTTTACCCCGTCCGAGTCATCGACCGTGTTTTTAAAAAAGTAAAACCCGTCCGCTTTCTTTTCCGTCAGGTAATAATTTTCCCCGTCGCACTCGTAGTAGACCTGCGGACGAAAAACGTCAATCAATCCGCCGCCCGTCAAAACAAACGAAGCGTCGCTCACCTCCGCCATGCCGCTCACGCTTTCGACGCGATAACTCAACGTATGCCTGCCCGCATTGACAAACAGACTTCCGTCGGTCGTCAGCGTTTTAAACCCGTCAAACGCAACGTATCTCTCCCAAAAAACGACTTCGTCCATCGAAAGTTTTATTTTCACTTTCCCTACGAGATTGCAAAAAAACTTAATTTGCACCCGTCCTCGTTTGTTTTTTTCAAAACAAACGGTCTTAAACGCGTTCTCGCCCCCGTTAACCGAAACGCTTTCAACAAACAACTGCACCCGTCCGCGCTCTTCTTCCGCCAAAGCAACGATACCGCGTTTAAAGTCGTCGTTAAATACCGATTTACTTGCGCTCATACTCCGTACTCCTTATAAGTAAACTGCGGACGACTCAGCCAAAGCGTTTCGGTATCAGCCATAAACGCAACGCCAAAATCCTCTCCGACCAAATTGATTGCTACCCGTTGCCCGTTTTCTTGCCCTGTGATATCAAAAAAATGTTCCACTCCGTCCACCGTCACCACCATCGTCAGGTTTTCTTTTGTCGTCAGCGTAACGTCGACCAGTCGTTTTTTTCCTACGGTGACGTTGAGGTCGGTCGTGGGACAAACCCAAACCTTGAGCGAATTTTTATCGAAAAACTTTCCGCCCTTGGTTAACTTTCCTATGTATGAGGAGTATCGTTGGTTTTCTCCGCAGCACATCAACAGCTCGTTTATCCCGTCCCCGTTTATCCCGACAATCGCAACCACGTCTATACCTCGCATGAGCCTTACTCCGCCGCTAAACAAATCGATTTCCACGACGGCGTTGTTTACGCACCCGTTACGCTCGCAATTGGTTTTAAACCCGTCGTTAAACCTGATATTGCACGCGAGATAATACTTGCCGTTAAAGTACGCCGACGTGGCAAAATCGTTAACGCATCCCTCAAACAGCCCGTCGAGGTTTGACAGTATTTTTTTCGCATTGCTCCCGTCAAACTGAAACAGCCCGTCCTCGGTCAAAAAAATTATCGTCTCGCCGCACACCCGTATAGTGTCTTTTATTATCTTTCCCGTAGTCAAAAACAGATGATTGAGGCTAAATTCCTCTTGTGCGCCGTAAGCCGTAAGCCGACTTATCCCGTATTCTCTAAACACGTAAAGATAATTTAAAAAACTCACGATGCCGATTAACGCTCCGCGTTCGTCAGTCATAGAAATATACCCCGCCTCGTCGGGACCGACTTCCCAATTAGTGGGATCGAGGTCGTCCGAAAACCACAACGTATTTTTATCGTCGAGCGTAGTGACGAAAAGCCTGTCGTAATGCAGACATGCGCAGTCGATATCGGGCGCGTTTTCTATCTCCGTCAGGTTTTCGCCGTCGTACACCTTCATGCCGTCCGCAATAGAACAAAAAATCAAAACGTCCTTGCCATTTAATCGATAGTTTACAGCCGTCGGTTCTTGTAAAAACGCGTCGTCGGTTATTTTATTTACCTTTCCGCCCTTAACTCCCACGCCGTACAAATGATTGTCGGCAGTGAGAAAAACCACTCTGTCGTCGTTTTTGTTGTCGTCAAAATCGAAACGACGAAAATACCAAAGTTTTTTTATTTTTTTACCTTCGGCGACGACAGGTGTATCCACCCCGTCAATCGGCAAACAAAACACCCGTACCCCGTTGTTCTCCCTCAGCACTCCGCTTTCTCCGTTGACGTTGTAACTGACTCGCGCGGTGGACGTCCCCAAAAAATCATCGCCCGACACGCTGTCTATCCCTCCCGCAAAGTTAGATACGGTGACTTTTCTCGTGTTGCCCTGTTTCGTCAAAAGGCTCTTTCTGAAAAACACTATTCCCACCTCCGCTGCGGGATACGTAAACTCCTGTTGGGGTACAAGTTAGTCTGTATCAAATCCTTATAACGCTTATCCCATATCGAGGCTTCGTCGTACATGGCTGTCAAAAACATATATTCCGCAATCGCTCCGTACGCCACGAGCCTTTCGTCCACCTTGCTGTTGCCTACTTCTAAAGCGTCGCAATAGCCTTTTTTAATCGGACGGTAAGAATACTCCACCGTCATACAACCGCGGGTATTTGCCACCACCCCGTCCGCCGACGTGACGAAATCCACCGAGTCGCCGTCGCCGTCCGTGACTTTTCGCACCTCATGCACGGTACGCTCAAACTCGTCGAAACCCGCCGAGCTTTTTTCAAAAAACATAGTCGCCGTCAGCGGAAAATAATCGCACGCCAACTCCGTTTCGCAATAACCGACGCATCGGCACATCAGCCTGAATCGCTTGTCGGCATCCGCCGCCTGCTTGTATGTCCTTTCGTCCGCACTTTCGTCAAACAACCTTTCGTCAAAATCGTACTGCAACAAATCCGAACACAACTTTACCACTTCTTTTGTCGTCATTTTTTTACCCCCAAAACCGTTTTTTCTATTTTTTCAAGCATCTCGTCACTCTCCCGTTTTGCCGTTTCCGCCTGTATACGCGCGTTTTCGGCGTCAATTTCCGCCATCAACGCCTCTATGTTTTGCACCCGCGTCTTTAAGCAATAATCGACGGTACGGCTGTCGAGTTTGTCGTATGGGACGACAAAACAAAAAGTATCGACGTTTTTAAAATTGTGCACCTCGTATCTGTTTCGTTTAGTATTAAAAACAACAAAATACCCGTCGTCTACACTCTTTAATCTGTCGCAGATATCGAAAGGGTCCCCGAAAATTCTTTTTAACCAATGTTTTGTTTTTTTCAAAGTTTCTCCTCCGTTTTAGGCTTTTTTAAAGGGCAAAACAAGTGTTTTATTCGCACCCGTCTGCCCTAAAAGATAATTACATATTAATTAAGCCTCGGTGATACCCGTTATTACTCCTTGTCCCGACGGCTTTTCGCACAACAAATCGGCGTATTTGACGAGAGTGGCAGTATAGACGGGCTTGCCTGCCGTCTGCTTCAATACCCTGCCGTCGTCCCCCTCGAGCCAACGCCAATCGCACAACTGGTGCAGGACGAATTCGTCGGTATTAAGAACGTACATGTTGCCGCTCGGACAAAAACGGTCGGTCACCACGGGAATGCCGCCAAAACTTATTGCCTTAAACCCGCCCTCGAGATTAATCGTGTCGATGTTCGTACGGTTTGACGTGAGATAATTTTGATAAGCACGTCTGACGCCGCTGTTACAGACGATAAAGTTAGCGGTGCTGCCCGCAACGTCCTCGAGGTCGTCTACTACTTTTTGAATAACGGAATCGTCGATTGCTCCGTCGCTTGCCGCAACAGACTTGGGTTTCAACCAAAGATTTTCGCCGCGCTTGATACCGTATAGCGTCGCACTGTCGCCGAAAATCGCACCCAATCCCGTTATTTCTTTGCCGTAACTGCCCTGCACGGTAACGATATCGTTTTCGTCGACGACGCTTGTCAACGCGCCCCCGTCTACCGTGATTTTTTTATTGCTCCTGTCAATCGACAGTATTCTGCGCCCGGTAGCGCCGCTTATCGTCGCATACTCCGACGCGGACGGCGTGAGAAAATCGACCACCATGCCTTCGATGACGTTGGTTACTTCGTCCAATGTTATTTCGTTACCGCTTGCGGATTTTACCGTCGCAAGTTTACCGCTGCCGTCGCCAAAAAGCATTCGACCGAAATTAAACTTGCTCGCTTTGATTAACCCCTCCATCTCCGCGTTCAACAGGTTGACGAAAGCGCCGCTGTTGTTAGCCGACGCCCGTACGGCTTTATCGGATATCTCTATCGTGCCGTAAAGGTTTTTTAACGTCAGACAAAACTGCTTATAGTTGTTACCCGCGGCAACAGGCAGATTACCGTCCTCGGTTCCCGCACCGATACCGCCGTTTGCGCCGTACGGCACCAACTTGCGCACTTCCTTACCCCAGACGTCCGCCGTGCTTTGTCTTATTTTCGCCAACAAGGGGTTTACTTTAGTATTGAGTTGCTCGCTCACAACCCCCAAATAAAGTGTTTTTAACGCGTTTTCCGCGCTTGAAATTGTTACCATCTGTGTTTTTTCTCCTTATTTGTCATTTTTTAAAAAGCCTCTCCGCCATCTTTCCCGCCTCTTCTATAGAAACGGGCTTGACGCAAGGAGCAAGCCCTATCGCTCCCGTCGCGCCAATCAGTTTGGGCGACGAGGGCATGGTTATTTGCCTGAGATATCTTTCGAGCACCATGTCCAACAACTCCGAGTTACTCAAAATATACTTCTCGACAAAATCTGCGGTTAAAGAAAAAGACTCGTCCGTTCCGCACGGTACGCGTTGTTCTTCGGGATTGTCCGCGTCGTCGTACTTTTCGTCAACGCGTGTTTCACCCGGCGAAAACCCCGACGCTTCGTTGACAAAACTTGCGTCGGCAGGCAAAACCGCCTTGGCAACGGAGGGTTCGTCGATGACGTCGTCTCTCGACTCATTGTCCTCCTCTTTCGTCATACGACTCAGTTTTTGGCACTTTTTCGTAAATTCCTTTTGCAAGGAGTCGTACGCGTTTTTTAACGCCTCGACCGTCTTAAACTTTCCTAAAATTGTTGAATCGTTACTCATTGCCCGCGTCTCCTTCTTCTTCCGCCTGCGCGACAACGCCCATCGCTCGATGCAGTTTTATATGCGCCAAAAGTTTTTGCTCGTACTCTTTACCCTGTTTTTTCGCCAGACCGGACACGACGTGCTTTACATGCTCTTCTATATGTATTGCATGGTCGTCTATATCCATCGGCTCCGTGTCGTCGGTAAAAAACAAGTTTTCCTTTTGCGCTTTCCTTTGATGAAGAGTAGCAACGTCTTGTGAGCTCTCCCAGTTGCCGAAACCCATCATCTCGAGTATCTTGAGCTTGCCCGCTTGAGATATTTTACCGTCTTTGTCCGTGAGCAATCCCGCCGACAACAAGTCCATTACGAGCGCTCTACGCGCGGACGGTGTATCGTTTATTTCATTTTCCGTTTCAAATACCACGTCGTCTGACGTCAAATCGCTGTTTTTAAAATAAAAAACCTCGACTCCGCCGTCTTCGCCGACTACTCTTTCTATCCTTTTTGTGACGGCAAACTGCCTGTAAAGTCTCAGTATCTGCCTCGCGACGTCCCTTACCGCACAACGTATCTGATCCGCCGAGATATTCATACGAGTATCGTCCTGCTCAACCAACAGTTGCAACGCCACGCCGCTCGTGACGTGCTGTGCGGTACTGCTGTTTCGCATCAATTCCGAAACGCCCGACACTTCCAAAAACTCCGTCAGCAATCGTTCCTCTTCGTACAAAAACTCGCTCGGCAGATTTCCCGCGTCCAACAACCTCGGCAAATTTGCGCCTTGCCTATAAGTCAGTACCCGCCCCGGAGTCAGTCCGCCGTCCGTCAATTCGTCGGGATCGACGCTCCCTTCCTCCACGGCAAGCACCCCCATAGAAATTCTGTTTAAAAACTCCTGCTTTCTGTTTTTGACGGCGTTGTACGCGCGTTGAATGGGGATAAGCCTCTCTACTACGCTCGTCCCCCAAAAAGATCCCGCCGCAAGAGAAGATACCTGCCTGACAAAAGGCAAATCACGCTCGCCGCTTTCTCCGTTAAAATACGGCAACTCCCCGACGTAAAGTATTGCGTCTCCCGCAACGATAATGAGTTGCCCGTCGGGATACTTTGCGCAAGGTCTCGTATAACGCTCTATCACCATGACGGCGTCTTTTTTCACCTGTTCGGTGACGTTAACGGAAAAACCGTTTACGCCAAACCCTCCCGTCACGGCAACGCTGCCGGGCGCAAAAACCTTGACGTCCTCGCCTTTTACGTCCGCGCCCCAGATACTCTTTATTTCTTCGACCGTGTAGACTTTTGCATGTATGAGGCTGTTTACCTCGTCCAAAGTCTGACACGTATTGCTGTCGGGATAAATTTCAAAAGGCGGACAAACGTCAAGCCTGACGTCTCCCGTCCTCAACTCACTGTTTTGCGACGGCAAAATAGCACCTGCGGCTTTATCCCAACTTATTTTATAAAACGACGTGCCGCAAATTTCACTCCACATCGTCGCTTTGTCCATCAGTGCGGTAAGGCGGAGTTTTTCACTGCAACTCTCGAGTATCTTTGACGACACCTTGGCGCTCATGATATCTCCGTCGTCCGAACCCACAGGTCTGACAAGCATCTTCGGTTTGACTCTACTCAGCTTAGCGAGTCTCGTCTCATATATGGGGGCGATGTGATTGTAAACGTCCCTACACTGCCAACCGTACTCCTTGTCTTCTTTTTCTATTCCTCGTTTGCTTATTCTGCAATATTGATTGCCCGCAACGAAATTCATATTGAGTTGCCACGCCAGCTCGAAAGGCAACCTATCCTCCTGCCTTCGCTTAAAATCGTCTTTCACTTCCGCCACGATTTCGTCGTACAACTTCGCTTTCGATTGATTCATACGTCTCCTTCGTCGTTGTCGACGCCGCCGTCGTCGGCACTGCCGTCGTTCAACAACTTTAACAATCTTGATTTTTCCTCTTCCAACTGCTCGTCCGTCAGCTCCGACACGTCGGTGTCCGTGTTTCCGCGCATTGCCAGGAGGGTTTTTGCGGCGGATATATCCGGCGCGACATGTTTGGTAGTAACCTTTCTTTTTACCAATCTGGGCTTACTCTCACCCTCCTCGAGCACAAACTCGTCTATGTTTTCTTTCACTTTGTACCCCAAAGCCTTTTTATAGAGCATTTTAGAAATGGAGTCCACTACGTCCTTCATTTAGCCTCCTCAACAACCTTTCCTTATCCAATTCTATCGCCGTTTTCGTCTGTATCGGCGGTTTAGGGGGAATGGGTTTAGAGGAGATATAATATCGCAGCTCGTCCATGGCATGGTCGTCGACTTTTTTAGGACTGTCGTTTGCTCCCCACCAGTACCCCTTTATCTCGCGTATCATATTGACGCAGTTTTCAAAGATAAAGAGTCTCGGCTTGCCGTCCGCCGACTTTAAATATCCCTTGACTCTGTTTATACCGCTAAAAACGTCTTTGTTTACCCTCGTATTGACGGCGATGCCGTTGTCAAAAAAAAGCTCCGCCACGCTCTTGCTGCTTGCAAGCGTTCTCTGGTTTGCCGCCGAGTCAATCAAAGCTTCGTACCTCCCCCTGTTGTCGCAATGCCAGTTGAGCCGCTTTGATATCTCTCTGATTCTTTCCGCGTGAAAATTGACGTCTTTCTTGCTCTCGTAGTGTTCCGCCACGACGTAAACGTTTCCGTCCCCGTCCACCGCGTACCAATGACAGCTCAACGGGTTGTTCAAGCCCGGATCGATGCTGAGTTTGTCCTGCCACTCCTGCGGCACGTCAAACGGTTTTATCACATGCACGCTCGGATCAAACTCGGGATAAACCAAACCCTGTCCCACGCCAAACTTGCCGTAACGACGACTGTTTAAACTTTCTTCCGACAGCGACTCGGTCATGTACTCGACCTCTTTGGCAGGCAAAAAGGGATTGTCGCCCCACTCCATAAAGACGCACCACACCTCCTTGTCGTTCCTGACGTTTAAAAAAATCTCGTCATATACCCAACTGAGCCCTTTCAGCGGTGTCATCGTTCCGAATATTCTGCCTGCCCTGTCCAATATCCTCATACGGCACTCGTCGTAGACGTCGCGCGGCGGCTCTTCGTCAAACCATACGTAATCGAGACTCGTCCCGGCAAATTTCTCCCGCCCTGCCTCGCAACTTTTAAACCCTATCCTGCTCAACCCTCCGAAAACGTTTTTTACCAGTATATAGTCTATTACTCCGTACTCCGCGCTTCCTTGACTGCCGCTCGACATCACTACTTTCTCTATCCAGCTTTTTTCGAGATATCGCATAATCTTCTTTTGCGCCACGTCCCGTTGTACCTGCGTCGAAAGCGAAACTACCCACCCTTCCGTATCGGCTTTGTTTTCAAGGTACGGATGTATCCCTCGCGCAATCCATACACATTCCACCGCTCCGCACTCCGTCTTTCCGCTTCTATTTCCGCCAAACACCCATTTGTTCTTTTTAGAACACTTATGAAACTCTATCTGTTTTTTGTGGACGATATCGCCCGTATTATAAGACGCAAGCGGAGAATTTTTCCTGCGGTTTTGCTCCTCCTCGAGCTTTTTGATTTTTTCGATGATTTCTCTCATTTTCTGCCCTTTTTTACCGTATTTTTCCCATTGTCGAGCGTTATATTGAGCAAAAAGGAAAATACCGACATGAAACGATTTACGCTTTTTTCTCTCGTTTTATTGACGGCGCTCATCGCTTTTTTAACGCTTTTTGCCATTCCCGAAACCGCCCTCGCCGACGACTCGTCTTCGTCCGTACCGTCATGGGTGCGCATCGTCGACCAAGACACATGGCTGTTTAAAAACGCTACGGACGCCGCAAGCGACAAACTATTTAAATTGGCTTATTCATATTACCTCAAGGTAATCGACGTCACTCAAAACGGCTTTTACCGCGTAGAACTAATGGAAAACAACGGCGGATTTGTAAAAATATTCGGCTACGTCAAACGCGACTCCGTCTCCGCCGTAACCGAACAACCCGCCTATCCGACCTACCCGTCGGTAATAGTCACCGTCAAACAAACCAACGCCATACTTTTTTCTCAACCGTCCGCCGTTTCGCAATCGGTATGCGCCGTCTACGACGGACAAATCCTATACTACTACGGCTCTTACCCCGCGGCAGACTCTACATGGTTTTTCGTCCGTTACGACCAAAACCTCTGCTACGTCAACGCCTCGGGAGTGTCTGCGCCCGCGGTATCGCTGCATCCCACACCCGTCACGATAATTGTCGATACCGAACCTACCGAACCCGACCAATCCGACGCGACGGAAAAACCGTCCGATACCGACAGTCAGGACTCGCCTGCGCAGTCCTCTTCGTCGTTGTCAAAAACCCAAATCGTCATCATCGCGCTCGTCTGCATCCCTGCGCTCATCATAGTCGTCGTGTTGTTTTTGCCCGCAAAGTCTAAAAAACAAAAATACTACACGCCCGACTCGGCAGCCGCGGATACCGCTCCGCCTCAGACAAACCCGTCGGCACGACAACCGCGATATTTCGACGATTTCCTCTGACGCTTTTTAACGCGCCTGTCCTATTTGTCGACGGTAAAATCGATAAGCCTCTTAAACCATGGCTTTTTTGTATAACTCTCGCTAAACCATTCTTCGTTTACGCCGTCCGTCTTCAGTCGTTTTTCAAAAGCTCTCAACGCCTTGTTGATACGCGCGTAATATTTGCCCTTCGTCAAGCCGAGTTTATTCATTACGTCGTTTGCAATCTTTCCTTTGACGTAACGCAACACGAGTATTTTTCTTTCGTCTTCGCTCAGCCCGTTTAGAGCACTCGTCAAGGTGTTAAAAACCGATACGAGTTGATTTTTTTGATTTATCAACCTCACTATCTCCGACGCCTGAACGTACGCGTCCGTTTGCGCATGACCGAAATTGTGCGTTCCCAAAGCCTTGTTGTATATACAAAAATCCGCTTGTTCTATGTACCCCGAAAGATAACCGTAACTCTTTAGCAAACCAATTTTATAATCGCTGCAATTCATTATTATTCTCCTCTTTTTGATAGACTCGCATTGGTTCCGCCCTCGGGGCTTGGCGGTTCCTCCGCTCATCTTCACGCAAATATTATCAAAAAAATCACGACGATAGTGTGTCGTGATTTGGCTTGCGGAATTTGATTTTAGAACATTTGTTCAAAAATATTCGATTTTAAAGTCGGCATTACAGATAAAAAAAGACGGTCGGCCGTAGCCAACCGTCTCTTTGGAGTTTTCAATTGTCATATGATACGGAGTTTAATAGAACACGGTATTAAACCCTTAAAAATCATAACGGTTTTTAGTTACCGTTAAGAATGTCCCAGTAACTGGACGCCGCGCCGCTTTGGTCCTTAGAAAGGTCGTCGT
>CAZTCB010000027.1:0-17069 GCA_964612455.1 uncultured Subdoligranulum sp.
GGTATATGTTTTAAGCAATAATTTTTTCCGTTGACTTGCCACTTAATTCTGTGGTACAACGACACCGCGAAAGGCATAAAAAATATGGAGTCTTTTCTAAAATATTTATTGGCGGTAATCTAATACGGTGTTCTAACGGGGTTAAATAAAGGTGCGTTCTATGGTTGCAGTAAGTTAAAAACCGTCTATTATATGGGGACGGCGGAACAGTGGACAAAGATAAGTATTGGTGCGTATAATTCTTATCTAACCAACGCTACGCAGTACTATTACAGCGCAACCGAGCCTGCTCTCGATTCGGCAGGTACTGCCTACGACGGCAACTATTGGCATTATGCCTACGACGGCATTACTCCCGTCGTCTGGAAAAAAGAAAATTAAGTAAGGAGTTTTTTAGTCCGTAGTAAGACGTATTAATTTTTCTACGGACTAAATGATTATTTGTATATCGATTATTGCGACTATTAAAAACGTGGTTCAAGATTATATGCATAATAAAATAAGCATAGTTCTTTGAAATTTTATATAATGTATGCCGTAGGTCGTAATAAAACTATCCCTTTCGTCATTACTCAAAAAAATCCCGAGTGAATCTCACTCGGGAGTATATTTTTTATAAAGACTACGGCGAAAGTCTGTCGCCTTGTCGTCAAACTATTTATTGCAACAATTGTTTTTTAGGCGGCGGGGGATTATTCCGTCATTATCTTTATTATTTCTTTGTCGGTTTCTTTCATTCCGCGTTTTGCAAGGCGACCGATATTGGCGATGGTGTTGTCCGCGCCCTTGGTGACCAGACCGTCGCCGCAGACAAATTCGTGCCCGGAAAGGTACATTTTGTATCCGAGAAGTCCGGAGTAGACGGCAGTGGCGATTTTTGCCGCGCAGGAGGCTTTTGCTCCGTCGCAGACGATGCCGCTGTCTATGGCGAGCGCGTTGACCGCCGTATGAGCGACGGCTTGATATCCGCCTCCGTTGAGGTACGCTACGCCGCATGCGGCGCCCACGCCGGCACTGACTGCACCGCAGTAGGCCGAGAGTTTGCCGATGCCTGTTTTTTGGTGAATTGTCATGAGGTCGCTGACGACGAGAGCGCGAAGGAGAAGGTCATGGTCGACTTTTTTCTCTCTTGCGAAAGCGATGACGGGCAAAGACGCCGTCATGCCTTGGTTTCCGCTGCCCGAAACGATGACGACGGGTAGCTCGCAACCGCACATGCGCGCGTCGCTGCCTGCCGCCGCCGCAGCGATAGCAAGGCTCTCGACGTCGCCGTTTGCCGCGATGAGTTTGCCTATGCCGGCGCCCCATTCGTTTTTTAGCCCTTCGTCGCTTATCGCCGTGTTGAGGGCTATCTGGTTTTCAAGCGCGGCTTTGACGGGAGCGAGATCGGCGTTGTCGGCAAAGTCGACTATGTCGTTGACGGACAACAAGGTGTATTTTTCGTCAAAATCGCGGTCGGTTGCGTTTTCTTTTTTTAATATCGTCAAATCGTTTTTTTGAATGAGGGTGACGTTGGTGTGGTCGTCCTCAATCACTACTTTTGCCATGTCGTCGCCGCGGGTGACGGTCACGCCGATATAAAAAATTTTGTCGGTGTCGGCAGGGACGACTTTTATCTTTCCCGATTTTGCAAAGGCGGTTATCTCGGGCTTGTCCTCGTTGCGTATATCGCACAGTACCCGTAGTTTTTTGTCCGAGCTACCAAAGAGTATGCCCGCCGAGACGGCGGTATCTATGCCTTTTTGTCCGTCGGTGTTGGGGACGATAACGCTCTTGGTGTTTTTGATGATGTTGCCGCTGCCTTCTACCAAAACGGAATCGGGTATTCCGCCGAGTACTTCGCGGGCTTTCGCTCCGGCGTAGGCTATGGCTATTGGTTCGGTACAACCGAGGGCGGTTTGCAGTTCTTCGTTAAGGATGGCGCAGTACGCATCGTAAATTTCTTTTTTCATTTTTTCTCCGAGAGCGTTTTTTGGGGTGAGGGGGGGGGTGGTTTTTGGAATATTATAGCTTGTTTTTAGTTTTTCGTCAAATATTTTTGAGGGGGAATAGCCCGATTGCCAAACCGATAATCGCAAAAAAAGAAAAATGCGGACAAAAAACGCCGAGACGTGTTTTTATGAAAAAAACTCATATTATTTTTAAAAAACGTCTTGTCAAAACGATTAAAATAGTATAAAATGAAAATATACTGTAAATTTTTGCATTTTTGATTACTAACAAAGAGGCAGGGTTTGAAATGAAAGAGATTATCGACGGCATTTTAAAGGCGGAAAAAGAGGCGGAGCAAATGATAAGCGACGCAAAACTTAAAGCCGCTCAAATCACCGCTGACGGCGAAACGACGGTAATGAAGATAAACGCCGACGCGCAAGAGGACGTAAAAAACGCCAGACGCAGTGCCGCGCAAAACGCGACGAAAGAGGCAGACGAGTTGTATGCCGAGCGTCTCGAAAGAGCGCGCGCAGAGGGCAACGCTCTCGTCAACGAGGCGAAAAAAAATCTCGATGAGGCGGTTGACTTTATCGTAGGAAAGGTGCTTGGCTGATGGCTATCGCGAAATTAAAAAAATTACGCCTTGTCGGCTTAAATTACGAAAAACAGTCCCTGCTCGACGCTTTTGCGGAGACCAAAGCAGTCCACGTCAAATGCGACGAGGACAGGCTCGCTGCCGCGCAGTCGGACGAAAGCGTCGCCGAAATAACGGCAAGGATTGACCGCGTGGGGGCGGCTATTGAGTTTATCGAAAACACGGCAAGGCAAACCGACAAAAAGCTTGCGGTGCAAAAAGAACCGCTGAGCGTTACTTTTGAGAGGTTTTTTGACGTTTTTAACCATGCCGACGACATCCGCAAGACGATAGAGGATACCGAACGGCTGAAAGCGGCGTTTGGCGAAACGGAGCAACGCGCCTCAAAGGTCAGAGCCAACAGGATGCAGGTAGAGGGGTATATCGGCGCGGACGTGCCCTTTGACATGGTAAAAAACACCAAAAATACGGCGGCGTTTTTAGGGACGTTGTCCGCGGACGGGTTAAACGGTCTGATTGCGTTTGCCGCGGAAAACTGCCCGTTGACAGTTACGGAGAGGCTTAACGAGCAGGACGGGGGCGTGGTTGCCTTTATCGTTTGCCACTCAATCGAGAAAGACGAGATAGCGAAAAAACTTGCGGAACTCAATTTTGTCCGCTGTCCTTTCGACTACGACGTCACGCCCGAGGAAAAAGCTCGACAGTTGAAAGAAGAAGAAAAACGTTGCGAAGAGACAAAGTCCGCTTTGTTTGACGAGGCGTTAAAACACGTGGAAAAACTCGACGACCTCAAGTTGTATTACGACAGATTGCGGTTTGAAAAACAAAAGCAGGAGTACTCCGTCAATTTTGAAAGTACGGCGTCGACGTTTACTCTCGAGGCTTTTATCCCGACGGAAGAAGAACAAGCCGTCACCGAAAAAATAAACGCCACGACCGAGGCTGTGTACTTTACGTTTGAAGACGCGGACGAGAAAGAAGACGTGCCGACGCTCATGAAAAACAACAAGGTGGTCAGGCAGTTTGAGTGTATTACCAATATGTATTCGCCACCCGTCTACCGCGAATACGATCCCAATGGTTTGGTGAGCGTGTTCTTTTCGGTATTTTTCGGGTTTATTATAGCGGATATCGGATACGGAATACTGCTGGCGGTTGGCGGATTTTTGTTTGCAAGGCGCATTAAAAGGGACACGGGTATGCGTAGACTGGTATACGTCATTGCCATGGGCGGGTTGTTTACGATTCTTTTCGGCGTCTTGTTCGGCAGCTTTTTCGGATTAAACAATCAATATATACCATGGTTGCCGTCGGCGATTATTCCCGATCCCGTAACTAACAGCGCAGAGGTATTGATGTATTCGCTTATGTTCGGCGTCGTCCATCTGGCTTTTGCGTATATCGCGAAAGGATTGACGTGTATCAAACAGGGCGAAGTGTGGGACGGCATATGGGACGGTTTTGTCTGGGCACTGTTTTTCGTGGGACTCGGGTTGCTGTTTCCCTCGGGCGCGAGATTGTTTTTTGACAAAGGCGTTTCGCTGTTCGGGATAGAGGAAATACCGCCTATGCTCGACTATGTCGGCATCGGTATCTGTGCGGGCACCGTCGTCATAGAGGTTTTCGTGGCGGGCAGACATTCGGGATTTTTCGGAAAATTTACCAAAGGTTTTTCCGCCGTGTACGGACTTATCAACTTTTTCTCCGACTTGTTGTCGTACTCCCGATTGTACGGTTTGATGCTGTCGGGAGCCATGATAGCCAACATTGTCAGCACCATGAGTCTGCAACTCATGTCGAGCGGAGCCGGAGGGTTTGTCGGCGGGGTGCTGATACTTATCGTCGGACACGCGTTTAACCTCGCGATGGGCGTACTCGGAGCGTACGTACACAACGCAAGGTTGCAGTTTATCGAGTTTTTCGGCAAGTTTTACGAGGGCAACGGAGAGTTGTTTGCTCCTATCGGCTCTAAATTGGCGTATATCGAGCTTAACGGGTAACAACCGAGACGATAAACGAAAAATAAGTAAAGTAAGTCGGCAAACGGCTTCTTTGCTGAAAAAATAAAAATCAAAAAAACAAAATATCAACGTTAAGGAGGATTGACAAATGTTGACATTTCTTTTGGCGGCAAACTATGCGCCCGTTATCGGCGGTATAGGCATTGCTCTTTGTGTTTTAATGTGCGGAGCGGGTAGCGCAATCGGTTTGAGAAAGACGGGTGTGGCTGCCGCTGCCGTTTTGGTTGAAAAACCCAAAAAGAGCGGTCCCGTATTGCTGTTGTCCGTTTTGCCCGCTACGCAGGGACTTTACGGTTTCGTATTGGGACTCATCAACTATTCTAAAATAGGATCGTTGACGGGTGAACTCGGTTGGCAGATGTTTGTCGCATGCATGCCGCTTGCGATAGTAGGTATGTTGTCCGCGATACTGCAGGCGAGTACGGCGGTAGGAGGGCTCAAGGCGCTTGCCAAGAGCGAGTTGTCCGGCGGTCAGCTGATACTGTATCCCGCAATGGTCGAAACGTACGCGATACTTGCGCTCGTTATCAGCATAATGATGACGGGTAACGTCGTTTAAACGTCGACGGACGCAAGAACGAAACGAAATAGAAAAAACGGAAACGAAAATGACGGAAAATAACTTGATTAACAGAATATTGTCAGACGCTTCCGCCACCGCAGACGCAATCACCGAAAAAGCGAGACAAACCGCCGACGAGAGCGTAAAACAGGCACGAGAAAGGGCTTTGCAGGAGCAACAAAAACTGTTCGTCGAGCTCGAAAAAGAGCGTAAACAGACTTTGGAGCGTCGCGCTACCGTGGCGGAAATCGACGCCAAAAAAGAACTTCTTGCCGCGCGAGTCAGGTGTATAGACGAGGCTTTTGTCCGCGCTGAAAAAAAACTTTGCGGCGTAGACGGCGCGACTTATCTCGCTTTTATCGATTCCGCGTTGAAAAAATACGCCGAGGACGGAGACGTCGTCGTCGTTTCGCGGTATGCCGCGGTGAGTGAGGACGACGTAAAAAAACTCGACGTCTTTAAGGCAAAACGACTTTCTTTAAGGACGGACGGCGAGTTTGGCGGCGGATTGATACTCAGCGGCGAAAAATGCGATAAAAGTCTGACTTTTCAGTCTCTTTTGCAAGAAACGAGGAGCGTTTTGCAAGGAGAAGTTTTTGCAAAACTCGTAAAAAAATGAGAGATAAACTTTTTAGCGGAGTATCGGCGTCGGCACAACAGGCAAAACTGTTGCGCGGCGAAAGACTGATGCGCATGATAGATAGCTCGTCGGGAGACGAGGCGTTAAAAATAGCGTTTGAGGGCGGTTTCGGCGGCGGTACGGCTACTACGCTCGAGCAAGCCGTCGCTTTTGAGCGCAACGCGCTCGCCGATTTTATACGCAACGAATGTCCGTCGGAAAAACTAAAACGATATCTCCTTTGTCGATACGATTTTTTAAACGCAGAGACGCTCGTCAAGGCAAAACACCTGCATGCTGATTGCGACGAGGCGTTGACAGAGTGCGGGCTGGTTTCGTCCGCAAAGATGAAAGAGTACGTCAACGACTCGGTTTACGACGAGTTGCCTAAAGAACTCGCCGACGCGCTCACGGTTGCCGACAAGGCTTTTGCCGAAAACACGGCGGACGGGTACGAGATAAACAATCTTTTCGTTAAGGCGTATTACGCCTACGTTAAAAAAATCGCCGGGTTTACGTGCTTTTCGACGGACGTCGGGAGGCGGATAGATTGCGTCAACATGATGACGGCGATACGCTCGGGCGGCAACGTGGAGACGTTAAAAGAAACGTTTATAGAGGGCGGGACGCTTTCTTTAAAAAAGGCAATATCGATAGCGTCGCTTGACTCGGACAGGCTCGAAAAAGAGTTTTTGTTTGACGACGCGCGGTGGTTTGTCGAATCGATGCTCGGCGACGTGCGTGCGGGCAGACCTCTCGTCGCGGCGGAAAACGCCGCGGACAGCGTTGCCGTAAAACGCATGTCGGACAAACGGTTTGATTTGACGCCGGTAGAGGAGTTTTATCTGTATTGTCTTTATAAGCAAACCCAGATTACCAACGTCAACGTCATCGTCGTGGGACTCGACGGCGGCGCGGACAAAACCGAAATAAAAGCACGGTTGAGGGCAAGTTATGAAATCTAATCTTGCGATACTCGGCGACAGAGACAGTATTTTGTGTTTCAGGGCGGCAGGCGTGGATACTTACGGCGCGACCAAAGACGACGCGGCAGGGGTGTTGCGCAAGCTTGCCAGACAATATAAAGTTATCTTTGTTACCGACAATTTTGCCGAACAAACGGCGGAAATAATAAAAAAATTCGACGACCAGACGTATCCCATCGTTATTACCCTGCCGAGCAAGGCGGGTAGCAACGGGAGCGGGTTGGAGTTGCTCAAGTCTCTCAGCGAAAAAGCGTTGGGAGTGGATATTTTAAATAAAGAGGACAAGTAAATGCAAGGCAAAATCGTAAAAGTGTCCGGACCGCTCATCGTGGCGGAAAATATGGCGGACAGTAAGATGTACGACGTCGTTAAGGTCAGCGAGGCGGGGCTTATCGGCGAAATAATCGAACTCAGAGGGGACAAAGCCAGCATTCAGGTATACGAAGAAACGGGCGGTCTCGGCGTCGGCGAAAGCGTCGTCAGCACCGGTGCGCCCCTGTCGGTAGAGCTTGCGCCCGGTCTCATCGAGGGCATTTTTGACGGTATTCAACGTCCGTTGACGACGCTTTGTGAAAAATACGGTTCGAGGATAGGACGCGGAGTAAAGGTAACCAATCTCGACCACGAAAAACAGTGGCATTTCGTACCGTGCGTCAAAGCGGGCGATTTCGTCGAGGCGGGAGACGTCATCGGCACGGTGCAGGAGACGGTCATCGTTGAGCACCGTATAATGACGCCGTTTGGCGTAAGGGGCAGAGTAAAGAGCATCGCCGAGGGCGATTTCAATATTTTGCAGACGGTGGCGGTTATCGAAACGGAAAACGGCGAAAGAGAAGTATGCATGCTCCAAAAGTGGCCTGTCCGCAAAGGCAGACCGTATAAAGAAAAATTGCCCCCGCAAGAGCCTATGGTCACGGGACAACGCGTCATAGATACGCTGTTTCCCGTTGCGCGAGGAGGTGTGGCGGCGGTACCCGGTCCCTTCGGAAGCGGCAAAACCGTTGTACAGCACCAGCTTGCCAAGTGGGCAGATGCGGAGATTATCGTTTACGTCGGTTGCGGTGAACGCGGCAACGAAATGACGGACGTTTTAAACGAGTTTCCCGAACTCGTCGATCCGAAAACGGGCGAGCCGTTGATGAAGAGGACGGTGCTCATTGCCAATACGTCGGATATGCCGGTTGCGGCGAGAGAAGCAAGTATATACACTGGTATCACCATTGCGGAGTATTTTCGCGATATGGGGTACAACGTGGCGATTATGGCTGACTCTACTTCCCGCTGGGCGGAAGCCTTGCGCGAGATGAGCGGTCGACTCGAGGAAATGCCGGGCGAAGAAGGCTACCCCGCGTATTTGTCCAGTCGGCTTGCGGAGTATTACGAGCGTGCCGGCGTAGTAAAGGTGCTCGGCAAAGAGGACAAACTCGGCAGCGTTACGGCGATAGGCGCGGTTTCTCCTCCGGGCGGCGATTTGTCGGAGCCTGTCAGTCAGGCGACTTTGCGCATAGTCAAAGTGTTTTGGGGGTTGTCGGCGAGTCTTGCGTACAAACGTCATTTCCCCGCGATAGATTGGATGGTCAGTTACAGTCTGTATGCCGACAGAATGAAAGATTGGTTTGCCGAAAACGTCGCTCCAGACTACAACGACCTGAGGTTGTTTATCAACACGGTATTGCAAGAGGAGGCAGAGCTTGACGAAATCGTCAGACTCATCGGCATGGACGCCTTGTCGGACAAGGACAGACTGACGATGGAAGTCGCAAAAATCATTCGCGAGGACTATCTGCACCAAAACGCGTTTCACGAGGTAGATACTTACGCCTCGTTGACGAAACAGTACAAAATGCTCAGGTTGATAAAGGCGTTTAACGACGAGGCAAGGCAGGCGGTAGAAAACTACGCCGACCTCGACGAGATACTTCAGCTGCCTTGCAAAGAAAAAATCGGACGTTCTAAATATATCGAAGAAAACAATCTCGCGGAGTTTGACGACGTCTTTAAGGAAATAACGACGCAAATCCGTGCGGTGACCAACGAGGAGGGAGACAATGATTAAAGAATACAAAACGATAAAAGAAGTAGTCGGTCCTCTCATGCTGGTCGAGGGCGTCGAGGGCGTTAAATACAACGAATTGGTCGAAATCGCTCAGGCAAACGGAGAAGTGCGGTACGGCAAAGTGCTCGAGGTAAACAAAGACAAGGCGCTCGTTCAGCTTTTTGAAAGCAGTCAGGGGTTGAAAATATCCACGTCGAAAGCGCGTTTTCTCGGTCGCGGGCTGGAGCTTGCGGTGTCCGAGGACATGCTCGGCAGGGTTTTTGACGGTATGGGACGTCCTCGTGACGGCGGCACTCCGGTAATCCCGAAAAAAAATCTCGACATCAACGGCGAACCGATAAACCCCGCCGCGCGCGACTATCCCAACCAGTTTATTCAGACGGGTATCTCTGCGGTAGACGGGCTTAATACTTTGGTCAGGGGACAAAAACTCCCCGTGTTTTCTATGAGCGGTTTGCCTCATGCGGAACTTGCCGCGCAGATAGCAAGACAGGCAAAGGTACTCGGCAGCGATGAAAAATTTGCCGTCGTGTTTGGCGCGATAGGCATTACTTTTGAAGAAGCGGAGTATTTTATCAGCGATTTCCGCAGGACGGGTGCGATTGAAAGGACGGTACTCTTTACCAACCTCGCCAACGATCCCGCAATCGAGCGTATCGCTACTCCCCGTATGGCGTTGACGTGCGCCGAGTATCTCGCTTTTGAGTGCGACATGCATGTTCTCGTAATATTGACCGACATAACCAACTACGCGGAGGCTTTGCGCGAGGTCTCGGCGGCGAGAAAGGAGATACCGGGCAGGCGCGGTTATCCGGGATACCTGTATACCGACCTCGCCACTATGTACGAGCGCGCGGGACGTATCCGCGGTAAAAAAGGCAGTATTACCCAGATACCGATTTTGACCATGCCCGAGGACGACAAAACGCACCCCATTCCCGACCTTACGGGGTATATCACGGAAGGGCAGATTATTTTGTCGAGAGAGCTTTATAAAAAAGGCGTCAATCCGCCTATCGACGTTTTGCCCTCGCTGAGCCGTCTTAAAGACAAGGGTATAGGCAAAGAAAAGACGAGAGAAGACCACGCCGACACGATGAACCAGCTGTTTGCCGCATACGCACGCGGCAAGGAGGCGAAAGAACTTGCCGCCATTTTGGGCGACGCGGCTTTGTCGCACGTCGACAAAATTTTTGCAAAGTTTGCCGCCGAGTTTGAAAAACGGTATATATCGCAGGGGTTCGATACCAACCGCACGATAGAAGAGACTCTCGATATCGGCTGGGAGTTGTTGAGAATGTTGCCCCGCGCGGAGTTAAAGAGAATAAAAGAAACGTATTTGCAACGGTATTACGATAATAAAAGCGAGTAAAAAAAGATGGCAAGACTAAACGTCAACCCCACGCGTATGGAGTTAAAGCGGCTTAAAGCCCGACTAAAAACGGCGACGCGCGGACACAAGTTGTTAAAAGACAAATCCGACGAGATGATAAGGGTTTTTTCGGTCAAGTTGAGAGAAAACAAGCGCCTTCGCTTAGAGGTGGAGGAGCAGGTTTCCGCCGTGTTTAAAAACTTTGCACTTGCGGGCGGCACGACGGAAAAAGAAAAGTTGCTGTCGGTTTTTAGTACCCCGTCCGCGTCGTTGAGCGTCGATACGGGGTGGAGCAGCGTCATGGGCGTCGAGGTTCCTAAACTTTCGGTGTCGGTAGACAAAGGTAAACACGATTATCCGTACGTTTTTTCGGATATGACGAGCGAGGCAGATTACAGCATTAAAGCCGTCAACGGCGTGGTGGAAAAACTCCTCGCACTGGCGGAGATTGAAAAAACATGCCGTATGCTCGCAAGCGAAATCGAAAAAAACAAGCGTCGCGTAAACGCTCTCGAGTACGTAATGATACCTCAGTTGGAGGAAACCATCAAATATATTTCGATTAAACTTGACGAAAACGAGCGCGGCAACGTCGCCCGAATGATGAAAGTCAAATCCATGATAACTCAGGAATAATACCAAACGACCGCACACGGGTGTTAAAAATGCGGTCGTTTTTCTTTTATCGAAAATATAATTTTTATTAAAACGTTTAAAACGCGGCGAGATACGGTTGACTTTTGTCGAAAAAATCGTTATTATAAACGGAAAGAATAACTTGACGGAGTAAATTTTTCCGTCCGTATTTAAAACAACAAAGAGGTGATGACTTTGGACGAGTTTAACGATATAGCGTTGGTAAACGACGCTGCTCCCGTCAACGATTACGTCGTAAACAACGACGCCGTAGTCGCCGCCGAGCAGGATATAAAAGAACTTGCCGACAGCGAAACTCACACGCGAGGAAAGCTTGCGCAATGCGTTTACGACTTTACTCTGGCGGCGAGTCTCGTCGCCGTGACGGTTGCCGCCGCAGCGTCGTCGACACCCGTTGAGGCGGAAATCCCCGCGCCGTCGGTTTACGTCAAAGAGTCGGTTAGTGCCGAGTATATCGGCGACGACGGTATGGTCGTCGCGTTTACTTTAATCGACGAGTACGACGAGTTGGACGGTATCGAGATTTTTTTGGAGGACGTTTACGGAAATAAAGTTTCCTGCGAGGTACACGAGAGCGAGGACGATTTTTATATGGCGACGACGGAATTGACGGGGCTCGACCGCGACACGTTGATTTTCGTGATGTCAGCGGTTGCAAAAAACGGGTGGACGGGTGAGATTTATCGCCAGACGCTTAGCCCGTCGGACAGCGGGGCGTCACCGTAACGTTACCGTAAAACGAAACGTAAACACAAATAAAATTTTTACCTGAAGGAGAAAATAAAATGGAAACGAAATATTCGGTTAAAAAACCGTCGGCGATTAAACTCACCGTGTTTATATTACTGGTAATCGTATTGGCGGCGTCGTTCGTATTTGCCGACGTGCTTTACGGCGACGACAGTATTTTTGAGCGGTGGATAGTGGACGGAAACGTTACCAACTCTACTTTTGTATGGCTCATTCGCAGTTTGTCTTATTTGATAAAGACTTTTCAGATTATAGTAATAAGCCTGACCGCGTACAATGTAATCGCGTGGATTATGAGGAGAGGCTTTAGCCGCGACAATCGTGCCGTGACGATACACAAACTTCTTACGAGTTTTCTCAAGTACCTCGTCGTCATAGTGGCGTTTATGTTTATCCTCAGCGCGTGGGGCGTGGATACGACGACGTTGCTTGCCAGCGCGGGGATATTGGGGTTGGTCATAGGTCTCGGAGCCCAAAGTCTCATTGCCGATATTATAGCGGGAATGTTTATCGTATTTGACGGTTCTTATCAGGTGGGCGATATAATCGTCGTCGACGGTTGGCGCGGCACGGTGGACGAAATCGGTATCCGCACGACCAAAGTCATAGACGCAGGCGGCAATATCAAGATAATCAACAACAGCAGTATTACTACGGTCATCAACCAGACGAAAGAACTGTCGCTCGCGACTTGTATGGTGCGTATCGGCTACGACGAGTCTCTCGAGCGGGTAGAAAAAATAATCAACGACAATCTTGACGATATCAGGTCAAAGATACCCGCGGTTACCGACGGTCCTTATTACAAAGGCGTCACCGAGTTGGCTGAGTCTTACGTCGGGTTGTTGTTTATGGCAAACTGTAAAGAAGAAGACATATATCAGGTCAAACGCGACATGAACAGACAGTTTAAATTGCTTTTTGACAGACACGGGATAAAGGTTCCTTACTCTCAGGTGGTCGTCAATCAACCGACCGAGAGCCTTTCGGACGAGTAAAAAACCGCCGAAAATTCAAAAAACGAAAAGTAAAATCGACTTAAAAATAAAACGCGCCGAAAACAAAACCGCACACGGACGTCGACCGTTAAATCGGGCTAAAAAGGGAAATGCATGAAGGCTAAAAAGGAAAAACAGCAAAAGAAAAACAGTTGGAAATATCTCGGTAAATTTTTACCGTATTACAAACCGTATATAGGACTGCTCGTATTTGACATGACGTGCGCATTGATTGCGACGGCATGCGACCTCGTTTTGCCGACGTACGCTCAAAAAATCACCGACTCTGCCAATGCCAACGGTTACGTGCTGTTAAACGTCGTTTTGGTTTTCGCGATAACCCTGTTTATCGAAAAAGTAATAGGCGCGTCGTGCAAGTTTTTTATCAACAAGTACGGTCATATAATGGGCGTAAAGATAGAAAGCGATCTGCGGCGCAATATGTTTAAGCACTTTCAGCGGCTGCCGCACTCGTTTTTTGACGACAACAAGACGGGCAGTCTCATGAGCCGCATTACCACCGACCTGTTTGACATCACGGAGTTTGCGCACCACTGTCCGGAGACGCTGTTGGTGAGCGGCGTGCAGATAATAGGTATGTTCGTGATATTGTTTAACCAACAGCCTTATATGACTTTGTGCATATTCGCGCTCATTCCGTTTATGGCGTGGTTGACGATTGTATTTAATAATAAATGGGACGAAAACCACCACGAAAACCGAAAAAACATGAGCGAAATCAACGCTCAGGTAGAGGATACGTTGAGCGGGATACGCGTCGTAAAGGCTTTTGCAAACGAAGAACTCGAGCAGGAAAAGTTTGAAAAAGGCAACGCGAGGTTTGTAAAGAGCAAGTCGAGGACTTATCACTACATGGGGCAGTTTTTCTTTTCGCTCAAGATAATGGACGCGGTGATGTATCTTGCCATTATTATTCTGGCGGGAGTGTTTAAGATAGAGGCGGGGTTGTTTGTCGCGTACTTACTGTACGCAACCAGCCTCATGGGTATTCTCATAGGTTTTGCCGACTACTCCGAGCAGTTTGAAAAAGGAATGACGGCTTTTGCTCGTTACAGCCAGATTCTCGAGACGCCGGTGGACATAGAGGACGCTCCCGACGCCGTAGACATAGGGACTATTAAAGGCGACGTGGTTTTTGAGGACGTGACTTTTGCCTACAAGACGGGCAATCGCAACGTTTTAAACCACCTCGATTTTCACGTCAACAGCGGCGAACTCGTCGCGCTCGTAGGACCGAGCGGCGGAGGAAAAACCACGTTGGCAAACCTTATACCGCGTTTTTACGACGTCAACGAGGGCAGTATAAAGGTGGACGGGGTAGATGTAAGAAAAATCAGCTTGCAGTCTTTAAGGCAAAATATAGGTATAGTTTTTCAGGACGTGTACTTGTTTTGGGGGACGGTAGCGGAAAACATAGCGTACGGTAAACCCGACGCGACGAGAGAGGAAATAAGCCGAGCGGCAAAAAGCGCGGGCGCGGACGAGTTTATCAGAGAACTCCCCGACGGCTACGACAGTTACGTGGGAGAGCGCGGCGTTAAACTCAGCGGCGGTCAAAAACAGCGGATTTGTATTGCGCGCGTGTTTTTAAAAAATCCGCCTTTCATCATTCTCGACGAGGCGACGAGCAGTCTCGACAACGAAAGCGAACTCGTAGTACAATGTTCGCTCGACAAACTCATCGAGGGGCGCACCGCAATCGTCATTGCGCACCGCCTTTCGACCATTCGCCACGCTACCCGTATAGTGGTTTTGACCGAGGACGGGATAAGAGAAAGCGGCACGCATCAGGAGCTTTTGGAGCGCGACGGCTTGTACAAACGCTTGTACGATTTGTCGATAAGAACGCAGACGCTGTTGGACTAAGCGGTGCGGCTTATTAAAAAAGGAAAACGATGTTCGTCAAGACGATAAACGAAAAAACGAAAGATTAAGGAGAAAAAAATGCGCGATTACAACGGTTGGGAAAAACTTTTTCTCGATGAGTTTAATAAACCGTATTTTGCGGAGTTAAAATGCTTTTTGGAGCAGGAATACGCCAAAAAAACCGTCTATCCGCCAAAGCGCCTCATTCTCAACGCGTTTGACAAGACCGCTCCCGACGCGGTCAAGGTGGTTATCATAGGTCAGGACCCTTATATCAATCCGCATCAGGCTATGGGCATGAGTTTTTCGGTACCGCAGGGAGTGCAGGCGCCGCCCAGTCTTGAAAATATAAAAAAAGAGATATCGAGCGACACGGGTGCGCCGAGCAAAATTAAAGACGGCGACTTGACGCCGTGGGCAGAGCAAGGCGTGCTGCTCCTCAACGTCGTGTTGACCGTGGTGGCAGGGCTAAGCAACAGCCACAAGGGCAAAGGTTGGGAGACTTTTACCGACCGAGTCATCGAGTACGTAGACGGCTTGCCTCAACCGATAGTGTTTTTGCTTTGGGGCGCAAACGCCAAAAACAAGCGTACGCTCCTTACCAACCCGAAACATCTGACGCTGACCGCGGCTCACCCCAGTCCTTTGTCGGCGTACAACGGTTTTTTCGGTTGCAAACACTTTAGTCGCACCAACGATTTTTTGGAGAAAAACGGCGTCACACCGATAGAATGGTAAACTTTTTGGGACAGTTTTTTAATTTCTTTTTAATTTTTAAAATAAAGCAGTAGCCACCGACAGCGTCGGTGGCTACATGACTATAAAATATATCTATTGGGAATTTGTTATGTCGTCGGAAGAAGCATAATATTTATGGTCTTCAAGCGTGTTATTATACGTGCCTTTGGCTACTTCTACCCAAGCGTATTTATCGGTAATATAGGCGCAATAACCGTAACCTGAGAAGAATAAAAACTTATCTCCGTTTGATTTAGTTTCGTAGCTCAAATTGTCCACACCGGTGTTGAATTTACTGCACTCCGTAGTAACGTTTGTTACGGTAACATTACTATATTTTACAGTGCCGCTGGTGCCACCGATAAGCGCAGCAGTTATAGTACCTCCTTTGACGGTCGTATTTTCGACCGTTACGTTAGTAATATTAACGGTGCCGTTGGAGCCAACGTGACCTATCAACGCGCCGACGCGGTATGCTCCAAAAACGGTACAGTTTTTTATGGTGACGTTTTTGATATTCAGCGTACCATAGACGTCCCCCGCAATAATACCGCATCTTGCGGAGTTAGGATTGGTTGTATCTCCGATGACTGCGCCGTCAATAATGAGATTTTCAACAGTAACGGTCTTGCCGTTAGGAACTTGATTAATTAAACCGCAATAGTAAGAATGACCGGCATATTCCGTATCTTTACCTGCATTAACTTTGCTACCTTCGTCGGAAACCATATTGGTAAGCGTCGCAGGATTGTTGCTATCGCTTCCTCCGATGGTAATCGTCGCGGCAGAAGTCTTTGATACGTCGAGGTTAATGCTTGCGCCGTAAAAGTTGGTGTCATTAAGTGTTATTGTCGTGCTATTAGCATTGATTTGGTCGGTTATCTTCTTGACGTCTTCGGAATTATCCGAACCGCTAAGAGAATACCAAGTATTTTGTAGATTTTTAGCGTTGGTAGCGATATCCGTAGGATAAACGACTTGCTCGTCCTCGTCAACCAAAATCACACGATTGAGCGAAGGTACCCAGTAATAGTCGTAACCGGTAGAAAGCGGTTTGTAATTGTTGGCGTCAATATCGTTTTCGGATAGCGCGAATTTAGCGTCTGCTATGGAGGCAGGAGCGTCGATACACAGCGCAAGCGTTGTATTCATCTCGTAGCAAGCTTGAATATCTGCCGAAGTGTTTGCCTTCTTTATGATACTGCTAAACGTCGGGATAAGTACCGCCGCCAAGATAGCAATGACGGCAATAACAATTACCAACTCTATAATGGTAAAACCTTTTTTATTATTTCTTTTCATGTTATTTCTCCTATTTATATTTTTTTGTTTGTGGTTGATTTAAAAAATAAAACGGGAGTTATCAGTTATTAAACCGACAGTTTAATATAAATATCTTTTTCGTTTTCGTTAAATCGATAGAAGTAACGAAACGTTTTGTTCTTTCGTCATCGGTAACGAGTCTCTCGATTCGCCGCGAAGAAAGTTTCTCCGCAACGTATCTCACCGTACGGAACACGAGGTAACTCATGATTACCGCTATCCCGATTTGCATGAGTAACAACATGGACGGCGCAATGTACGCGTCACCGAATGCGGCTACGAATACGTCGTTTATCGCGACGTAAGCGCTTTCTCCTACTATCCGACTCGCAAAGTCGGCAGTAATATTTACCGTAAAAATCCAGACCAACGACAGTAAAAACAACTCGCCGAAAGCAACGTATGCCAAAACTCTCTGCCTCTTTGCAAGCAGAGCGACAAACAGCATATTTATCAATAAGTAAATGGATATTACCGTCATTTTTGTTCTTTTTCCGTCACCTTTTTCGTGACGATTTTTGTAGACAGAATATACATTCTGTCACACTTTTTTAGGGGTAAAATAGCAAT
>CAZTCB010000028.1:0-16590 GCA_964612455.1 uncultured Subdoligranulum sp.
GAAGAATGGCAAAAATCAAAATTGAATAAACAACAGAATAAAGAAAAAGAACCCCGTTGACACCAATGGGATTATACCGCAAATAACGATTAAACGGCGGTAAAGGGTTCATCGTAAACCCGAGAAAACGATAGGCAGGTAAAGCACAAACGGCTCTACCTGTCTTTTATTATTGAGTTTTCTTTTTGAAAATGGGTTCGTCTTTAGAGCATAACCAAGCACCAATTACCATTAAACCAAGTGCTATAAAATAAATATAGTGCGGAAGTTCACGAAAGATTGCAAGAGATAAAAGCGTACCGATAAACGGAGCTATTGCATAGTAAGCACTTGTTCGTGCCGCGCCAAGTAGTCTTTGAGCATATACATAGAAGAATATGCTCAAACCATATGCAATAAATCCAACGCCCAAGACCGCAAATATACTCCAGAGAATAGTTATCCGTTCACCTATACATAAACCTATTATAACAGAGCCGAGTCCCGAAAAAATACCTTTTAACAATACAATTTGCATAGGGTCTTTTGACGATATTTTTCGGGTACAATTATTCTCAAAGCCCCAACAAATGCAAGCGAGCAGAATGAACAATGAGCCGTCAGAAAATTTCAGACTTGAAATATCTTCAAACGAAAGCAAAGTGCAAGACAACGTGACGAATAGTATTCCACCCCATAGACGAGGGCTGATTTTTTCTTTGAATACAATAAGAGCGATAATTGCCGTTGCAACAATTTCAAAGTTGTTTAACAAAGAGGCATTTGCCGCCGTTGTAGAGTTTAAGCCAAGCAAAAGGAATATAGGAGCAGCTATGTCAAGTAATATCATAGCAATAGTAAACGGCAATTCTGTTTTTGTCAACCTTGCTTCGTTTTTTTCAATTTTCCTTGCTTTACGAATAAGAGCGATTATTCCCATACCAAGACCGGCACCTATATAAAGAAAACCTGCCAGAAGAGTAGGGGGCATATAATCAAGCAGAATCTTTGACAATGGTGAATTTATAGCATATAATGCAGCCGCCAAAACTGCAAGAAAAATTCCTGTTTTAGCAGATTTATTCATATCAATTTGTCTATAGCTCCTTTTAGATTAGTAATTGTTTCTTCATCATTCTCCCTTACCGCTTCGATAACACAATGGTCGATATGGTCTTTAAGAATAACTTTGCTTACATTTGTTATTTCAGATTTGATTGCCGACAATTGAATCAAAAGTTCGCTGCAATCTCTGCCATCTTCAATCATTTTCTTTACTGCGTTCAAGTGACCGATTGCACGTGACATTCTATTCAATACGGCTTTTGTATGTTCGTGATTATGTTCATTGTATTTCATTTCATCCCTCCTTAATATCCCCTATGGGGGGATATGATTATTGTATCATATTTATAAAGGATAGTCAAGTAGTTTTTTTATAAACACACAAAAAAGCCTACAACGACAATTGTCCGTCATAGGCTATAAAATCAATAATTAAAATTATCAAATTCTTCTATAAAGCAAAACAGCCCGAACTTCTTACCGACGGTAAAAAAGTTCAAGCTATTAAGACTTGGTGCGAATGACAGGACTTGAACCTGCACGAATTACCACTAGAACCTGAATCTAGCGCGTCTGCCAATTCCGCCACATTCGCACGCTTTGTGACAACGAGAGAATTATAATACAAAACGGACAAAAAAGCAAGTTTTTTTTCAAATATTAAAAAAAATCCTGCATCGCGCCCTGACGTTTCTTTTGCCCGCCTGCTCTTTATCAAAAAAAACTACCGACAGGTGCACTCGTCGGTCACACCCGTCGATAGTTTTCAGATTTCTTTTTGTTTCGTTGTTTTTGACGTTATTCCGACCTGAGAGCGAGGACGGGGTCTTTTTTAGCCGCATTACTTGCGGGTATAAGCCCGCCGAAAACCGTTATTGCCACGGCTATAGCCACCAAAATAATCGCGTTTAGCAGGCTCAGATTTGCCTCTACCACTCTCGCGCCCGCAAGTGCCGCTATGATTGCGTTAATGGGGATAGTGAGCAACGCCGACACGACGACGCCGATAAGCCCCGACAAAAACCCGATAATAATCGTTTCCGCAACAAACACGAAAGAAATATTCCCTTTTGACGCGCCGATACTGCGCAATATCCCTATCTCTTTCGTACGCTCCAAAACCGAAATGTTGGTAATAATAGCTATCATGATGCACGACACGACCAACGATACGGCGACGAACGCAATGAGGACGTACGATATAATATCAACTATCTGAGTTATGGACGACGTAAGCAATGCCACGTAATCGGTATACACGATGACATCCCCTTCTTTCGCGTTTGCGTTATAAGCCGCGATAGCGGCGGATATCCCCTCTTTTGCCTCGAAACTGTCGGCATAAATGGATATCGACGAAGGTGCGTCGCGGGATATTTTTCCGAATGCGGCGAGATTGTCTTCGTAACTGCCCGACGACATCATCTCGTCGTAATACGCGACGTATTGTTCATCCGACATGAGACTCAACATCGAAACGAACATAACGGCTTTTTCCGTTTCGGTCATGTCTTTTATGCTTTTGCCGATCATTCCTTCTATCATCGACGCGTACATACCGTTTTGCTCGATAAACGCATCGAACAACGCCGCTTTTTCCGACTCGCCCAAACCGTCGAAATAACTCTTCATCGCGGCGATTTTTTCCTCATCGGTAGCGGAAGCAAACGAAATACCCGTCAATACGTTGATTTCCGGATCTGCCATCTGCGCTTTGACCACTGCGCTTTCGTCCGTCCTGTCGATGATATAGTCGGTCAACGCCCCCGTGTAGGCGACAGCGGTAGTAATAGACGCGTTGTTGGCTCCGTCCTTGGGTTTGATTATGCCGCTGATTTTCAATTCTATGCCGTTTTGAGCCGCTTTGGCCGCGTCCCCGACGTAACTAAACGTTCCGTCCCCGTCCGCCTTGTAATAATCGCAAAACGGCACGAGATAAAACCTGTGATTTAACACTGTCTCGTACGACAAAGATATCGTAGGCGCCTCGCGGTTGTTGTTTATTGCGTCGACTATTTCGTTGTACTGAGCAGCCGATATCAACCCGAGTTGATACATTACCGAAGTGTCGATACTGTAATCGGAGCCGAGTACGAGCATGACTTCGTTGTATTTCGTCGGAAAATTTCCGTCGAGTATCTCGTAACTGTCCGTCGTAACCGCACTGACGAGATTGCCGTTTTGCCCGGGTATCATTTGCGAAAAATTGCTTGTCGCGCTCTTTTGCATACCCAACATGCTAAACATTTTTTCGTACAGCTTGTTGACGGTATTGTTTGCGGCAGAACCGACATCGCGACTCGTGTCGACGATATTGCCGTCGCCGTCGTAAGCGTAAACGTTAAATTTGAGGTCGTAAGAATAAACGACGCCGTTTTCGCCGATATACTCCCGTATCTCGCTATCGGGATTTTCGATGTAAGACTTAAAAGCCGTAAGGTTGTTTTTGATAACGTTGCTCGTCATGGCTTTCGACACTTTTAACGAGCTGTTGTTGGTATACACCGCCCCTGCCTGATTTTCGTTTCCGCCGAGTATATCGTCGCGCACACCGACCATATCCGACACTGCCGACGAAGTATCTATGGTCTGCGCGTTTATCGTCAACGGGTACGAAGTCATCGTATCTTTTTGAAGTTGAGCGATATAGGTATTGACTCCGTTTGACATCGCAAGAATGAGCGCTATACCGATGATACCAATCGAACCGGCGACGGAAGTAAGCACCGTCCTGCCTTTTTTCTTTTTGAGATTGTCGAAAGACAATGCCAACGCCGTAAGCGGAGACATAGACGATTTTTTCTTTTTAACCGCCTTTTTATCTTTACCCGTCCCCTTTCGTTTTTCGTTATCGACGACACGGGTGCCGTCTTTAACCGTCGTTTGCGACACGGGTGCGGTCGTTTTGGCGGTTTTTTCGATTTTTACGTCATACGGGTTGCTGTCACTGACGATTTTTCCGTCTTTGAGCCTGACGATACGGTTTGCATACGCCTCGGCAAGCTCGGGATTGTGAGTAACCATCACCACCAACCTGTCGCCCGCCACTTCTTTAAGCAACTCCATGACTTGCAATCCCGTTTCGCTGTCCAACGCACCCGTCGGTTCGTCGGCAAGCAACACGCGCGGATTGTTGACGAGTGCTCTCGCTATGGCGACGCGCTGCATTTGTCCGCCGGACAACTGGTTGGGTTTTTTATGGATTTGGTCGCCCAGCCCCACCTTTTGCAATGCTTCTTTCGCGCGACGACGACGTTCTACCCGTCCGATACCGGACAACGTCAACGCCAACTCTACGTTGGACAATATAGACTGGTGCGAAATAAGGTTGTAACTCTGAAACACGAAACCTATCGTATGATTGCGGTAAGTATCCCAATCTCTGTCCGTATATTTTTTAGTAGAAACACCGTTGATTACGAGGTCTCCGTCATCGTATCTGTCCAATCCGCCGATGACGTTGAGCAACGTGGTTTTGCCCGAGCCCGACTGTCCCAATATCGCGACAAACTCGTTATCTCTGAGATTTAACGAAACGTCGTCCAACGCCGTCTGAACGAGCTCCCCCGTAACGTATTTCTTTTTAACGTTTTTTATCTCTAACATTTTGCTACGTCGTGCCTCCTTTTTTCATGTTGCGGACAGTTTAAAATACCTTGTTTAAAATCAAATTGAAAAATCAGATATGCCGTTGATTTTTTTTACACGTATAATCATACCACAAAATTTATCGACCAACATCGTTTTTGCAGACGTTTTTTTGCAATATTTTTGTTTTTTTACAACAGTTGACAAGCACGCCTTTTTGCTGTAAAATGGAGTTTAATTTAAATTATATTGTCGCCCGCACGGGCGACGTGGGCGGTATTATCATGGATTACGTCAGTATAGACAAAAAATGGAACAAAATCTGGCAAGAAACGCGCTTGTATGACTTTAAAAAAGACCAAACGGATAAAAAATACTACGTTCTCGAAATGTTTTCGTATCCGAGCGGAGCAAAACTGCACGCGGGACATTGGTACAATTATAGTTTGTCCGACAGTTTTGCGCGCTTTATGCGCATGAAAGGCTACAACGTTTTTCAACCTATGGGCTTTGACAGTTTCGGCTTGCCTGCCGAAAACTACGCGATAAAAACGGGCATCCATCCTCAGGACAGCACGGTCAAAAATATCGCCATCATGGAGCAACAACTGAAAGACATGGGTGCCATGTTCGACTGGGACGCAGAGGTAAAAACCTGTATGCCCGACTACTACAAATGGACGCAATGGATGTTTTTGCAACTCTTTAAACGCGGACTTGCGTACCGCAAAGCCGCACCCGTCAACTGGTGCCCGAGCTGCAATACCGTACTTGCCAACGAGCAGGTAAACGAAGGCTGTTGCGAAAGATGCGGTTCTACGGTGGTTCGCAAAAACCTCACTCAATGGTTTTTCAAAATCACCGACTACTCCGAAGAATTGCTATCCGGACTGGACAAACTCGACTGGCCGGAAAAAACCAAAGCAATGCAACGCAACTGGATAGGCAAATCTACCGGCGGCGAAGTAGAGTTTGCCGTCGACGGCTCGGACGAAACTTTCAGGGTTTTTACCACGCGTGCCGACACTTTGTACGGAGTATCCTACGTAGTCCTCGCGCCCGAATTGCCTCTGGTTGACAAAATAACCGCCCCCGACTGTCGTCGGGCAGTGGAGGAATATCGTGAAAAAACCTCAAAAACGACGGAAATCGAGCGTTTGTCCACGAGTAAAGAAAAAACCGGCGCATTTACCGGCGCGTACGCAATCAACCCCGTCAACGGCGAAAAAGTACCCGTATGGATAGGCGACTACGTATTGGCGAGTTACGGCACGGGGTGCGTAATGGGCGTTGCGGCGCACGACGAAAGGGACTACGTTTTTGCAAAAAAACACGGTCTCGAAATCAAACGCGTGGTCAAAGCCGCAGACGAAAACGTCGACGACTCACTCCCCTTTACGGAATACGGAGTGCTGACTAACAGCGGCGAATTTGACGGTATGACGAGTAAAGACGCAAAAATCGCCATAATCAAAAAGCTCGAAAAGCAAGGTAAAGGTCAATTAAAAACCAACTACCGTCTGCGCGACTGGCTCGTATCCCGTCAACGCTATTGGGGCGCACCCATCCCCGTCGTTTATTGCGAGCACTGCGGTATCGTCCCCGTTCCGGAAAAAGACTTGCCAGTCAAACTCCCCTACGACGTCGACTTTAAGCCGACGGGCGAAAGCCCCCTCAAAGGCTGCAAAGAGTTTATCGACACCACGTGTCCCGTATGCGGCGCGCCTGCTAAACGCGAGGCGGATACTCTCGATACTTTCGTATGCAGCAGTTGGTACTTTTTGCGGTACGCTGACAGCAAAAACGCGGATATGCCTTTTGACAAAGAAAAGATAAACAAGCTACTCCCCGTCGACAAGTACGTCGGCGGAGCGGAACATGCCTGCATGCACCTGTTGTACGCGCGTTTCTTTACCAAAGCGTTACGCGATATGGGATATCTCGACTTTGACGAGCCTTTCCTTTCCCTCGTCCACCAAGGTACCATTCTCGGTCCCGACGGCAGCAAAATGAGCAAATCCCGCGGCAACGTCATCAGCCCCGACGACTACGTTCTTACTATGGGGAGCGACGTTTTCAGACTCTATCTCGCTTTCGGCTTTAACTACGTCGAGGGCGGACCGTGGGACGACAGCGGCATCAAAGCGATAGCAAAGTTTCTCGACAGGGTTGAACGCATAGTGCAACTTTATCTTAAACACGACGTCTGGACGGACGACTACGGCTCTGCCGAGGCGGACCTCGACTACGTTCGCAACAACACCGTCAAATGCGCGGAAAACGACTACAAGATTTTTTCCTTCAACACCGTCACCGCGCGTATAATGGAACTTGCCAATGCAATAAGCAAATATGTCGTCGTCGACGCGCCCCTCAATCGTCAACTGTTAAAAGATACGATAATCGACTTTTTAAAGGTGCTCGCACCTCTTGCACCGCACGTCGCGGAGGAATTGTGGGAAAGCATAGGCATGCCGTACAGTATTTTTAATCAACCCTACCCCGCCGTCAACGAAAAAGCCCTCGTCCACAACACCGTAGAGTTGGCGTTGCAGGTAAACAGTCGGATTCGCGATAAAATCGTGGTCGACAGCTCTCTCTCGCGCGACGAGTTGGAAAAACTGATTTTAAACGACGAAAAAACCAAAGCCGTGCTCGAAGGCAAAACGGTAAAAAAGGTCATCGTAGTGCCGGGCAGACTTGTCAACCTTATCGTTTAAACCTATCGCCGTACCGCAGGACGACTCTTTCGCACGCGGCTGAATTGAACGAAAAAACACCGAAATTTTTTTCGTATAAAAAACGAAAACAAAGAGATAATATAAAAAGGAGACAACGATCATGAAAAATACATTTTTAAAAATCGCAATTTCTATCGTCATTGCCATTTCCTTGGTATTTATTATAGCCGCCGCGATAATGGCATTTCGATACGATTTCGTCGCGACCGAACGCGTAGGAACTACGCTGCTCGTTATTCTAGCCGCGACGAGCATCTGTTTGTCTGCATACTCGTTAATCACGCTGTTTGGCGGCGGCATCAGCGTAAAGACGATGATTATCGATTCCGACTCTTTTTCCGCCGTCAGCACGACCAACAAAGTCGTGCGCAATCTCGTCAAAAAGTGCGTTGCCGCCATTGACGGGGCGAAACTCCAAAGAATAAAAATAGTCGAGGACGACAAACCGGGTTTTAAACTGACGGTAAAAATCAAACTGACCGATACAAACCTTGCAAATCAGACGGCTATGCTCAGATATCTGATAGAGGACAGCTTTAAAAAAGAACTTGACTTTGCCTTCAACTCCGTAACGATAAAGGTCACGTCGTTTAAAAACGAATTTATCCCTGACGTAAAAGCGGCTGAAAAATTTCTTTCCGACAAAGCGAAAGAGACAGAATGTAAAGCGAACTGCAAAATAGCCCCTCCTACGCCTGCGGAAACGGAAATGCTCGACGACGTTTTGACTCCTCGGGAGATAGAAAACTCAAACGTCGACGCTCGTTGTGACGAAGAGGTATCGGCGGAAAAAGAACAAATAGACGCCTGAAAAAAAAGTTTTTTGATAAACGCACCCGTACGGGTGCGTTTTTGTTTCTCTCGCATGCCTTCTTTCTCTTATCAACTCGTAATCGCGACGAGAGCGACGCTACCATGCAGTCAACAGACTAAGCAACACGGGTATCGCCATATACAACGAAAACGGCCTCAACGATTTGTTTTGAAGATACCCGATAAAGAGTCGCAAACAAACAGTGCCGACCAAATACGCCACGAGCATACCGAGCAGGACGGGTAGCAAATCAGCCGTAAAAAAGGCGTCGTTTTTTATCGCTTTGTACCCCTTTACCGCCGCTCCCGCGAGAATGACGGGTATCGACAAAAGAAACGCGTATTCCGCGCTTTCTTTCTTTTTTACGCCAAACAAATCGAGCGTCGTCAACACGGCGCCGCTAC
The DNA here is from genome assembly GCA_964612455.1 of uncultured Subdoligranulum sp. Classification (GTDB taxonomy): domain Bacteria; phylum Bacillota; class Clostridia; order Christensenellales; family CAG-314; genus SFEB01. Next base: position 8,592 of record CAZTCB010000028.1, read on the forward strand.
GCGACAGTCCGGGGAGCACCGCCAGCCCCTGCGCCACTCCCGCAGCCAAAATATGGGTATACGGGGGCGAATAAAGCGGTCTGTTGTCCTTGCCTTTGCCCGAAACGAAATCGAGCACTGCCGTTGCGGCAAATCCCACGGGTAGCATGAGCGTGTACCACTCCTCCGGAAAAAACAATTCTGCCGCCGCAGCGATGATAAAGGTCGGCACGCTCGCCAGAGCCACCATTCCCAACCGCATGTCGGTAAACGGGTGTGAAATCATTTTCCACACCGACCGCCTCAAAACGGTCACTACCGCAAAAAGCGTACCTACATGCAACAAGAGGTTAAAAAACAAATCTTCCTGACAGCCGAGAAGTTTTTCCGCCAAAAAAAGATGTCCGCTGCTGCTGACCGGCAAAAACTCCGTCAATCCTTGCAACGCGCCCAAAAATATTCCTTGCCAAACAGTCAAAAAAATCATCTCCTTAGTTTACAAATCTCAAAAGGTAATGTATAATGATTTTGAGTACGGTCGGCACGAGCGCGGCAAACGCGCGCCGAAGACGTAAAACCCAAATTTAATATATGGAGATATTTCGATAATATGAAACTCGGAGTCGTAGGTTTGCCCAACGTAGGCAAAAGCACTTTGTTTAACGCCATTACCCATGCCGGTGCACAAATAGCCAATTATCCCTTTTGCACCATAGAACCCAACGTAGGCGTGGTAGCCGTGCCGGACGAAAGACTGGACAAGCTGGCGGCACTGTACGACAGCAAAAAAATAACCCCCGCTTTCGTCGAATTCGTAGATATTGCAGGACTCGTCAAAGGCGCAAGCCGCGGCGAAGGACTGGGTAACAAATTTTTAAGCCATATCCGCGAAGTAGACGCCATAGTGCACGTCGTCCGCTGTTTTATCGACAGCAACGTAACGCATGTGGAAAACACCGTCAATCCCGCGCGTGACGTGGATATAATCAACCTCGAGCTGATTTTAGCCGACATCGAGACGGTGGCCAAAGCTCTCGACCGCGCAAAGACGGCGGCTAAGGGCGACAAAAAGTATCTCCTCGACGCCGACGTTTTAGACAGATTGTCGCGCCACCTCCAGGACGGCAAACCCGCAAGGAGTTTTGACGCCGACGACGAAGAAAAAGAGATTATTTCCAACCTCTTTCTCCTGTCAAACAAACCCGTCATATACGCCGCCAATATTTCCGAAAGCGACGTCGGTAAAGACGAACGCGACCTGCCTCTCGTGCGCGAAGTTGAAGAAATCGCCGCCGCGGAGGGCAGTCAGGTACTCGTTATTTGCGCCAAGGTCGAAGAAGAACTGTCGGGTTTGTCCGCCGAAGAACAGTCGCTGTTTCTCGCGGAGTACGGCATTGACGAAAGCGGTCTCAATCGTATGATAAAGAAATGCTACGACTTGCTCGGGCTTATCAGTTATCTCACCGCAGGCGAAAAAGAAACGCGCGCCTGGACGATAAAACGCGGCACGAAAGCTCCTCAGGCGGCAGGCAAAATCCATACCGACTTTGAAAAAGGCTTTATCCGCGCCGAAATCGTCCCGTACGAAACGCTCCTCGAGTGCGGAAACTACAACCTCGCCAAAGAAAAAGGCAAAGTCAGGAGCGAAGGCAAAGATTACGTCGTCAAAGACGGCGACGTCGTTTTGTTCCGCTTTAACGTTTGATACCGATTGAGTAAAAAGTAATGAAATTTATCAACAAATACAGTGGCAGTAAAGGCAATCTGACCGTCGTTTCCGACAAAGGTCGGGCGGTTTTAATAGACTGCGGCGGAGGTGCGGGGAGGATTTTTCCCGCCCTCAGGTCGTGCGCCCTCTCCCCGTCGGACGTCGACGCCGTCCTCGTCACGCACGAACACTCCGATCACGTCGGCGGAATGGAAACGTTGCTCGACGCCAATCCCAAAATAAAAGTTTACGTCCATGCCAAAGGTCGCGCCGCACTGCTCGAAAAATTTCGCGAATACGACGGACGGATAATTTCTTTCGACTCGGCGGTTGACGTAGGCGGTTTTCATGCGGATTTTTATCCGTGTTGCCATGACGCGGCGTATTGTTGCGGATACAAACTGACCGACGCCAAAGGTCGCTCGGTCGCGTCCGTAACGGACACGGGGGAAGTCGACGAGCGCACGTTGTACGGTTTTTTCGACGGGTGCGATACGGTACTCATCGAGAGCAACCACGACGTCAAAATGCTTGCGGAGGGTAATTATCCAATCTACCTGAAAAAACGCATACTCAGCGTGTGCGGTCACTTATCCAACTTTCGCGCGGCTCAGATAGTATCCCGTCTGCCCGATTTTAACGTAAAAAACGTGTTTTTAGGACACCTGAGTCTCGACAACAATACCGAAGAAATAGCTTTTGCCGAGTCGATAAACGCCCTTAAAAACCGCGGCGTTGTCGACGGCAGGGATATCAGCGTTTTCGTCGCGCGACAACTGTACGGAGGAAAAGAAATAAATGTCGACTAACCGATTTTCAAAACGAAACAGCTACAAACTATTTACTTTTGCGGTAGGCGTTTTTTTGGTCATTCAGATGATTTTCGTCGCGCTAAATCCCCTTACCGGTATGGTAGACGAAAACGGAGCGTACACGGGGTACTGGTTTTGGATAGTCAACGCGGTATTACAGCTTTCGCTCATAGCGGCTACGCTCGTCTTTTGCAAAATTTCAAAGATAAACTATCCGTCGGCGATATCGATAACCAAAAAGCCGAACCTACGCGTCCTTTTGGCGGCAACGGGTATCGCGGCAGGTTTGTTTTGTCTCGTGTATCCCATACAAACGTGGATAATCGCACTGTTTGAAAAACTCGGTTACGCGGCGAGTAGCTCGATACCCCTCGACGGCGAAGCGTCAACCGTCGTTTTGCTCGTTTTTGTTATCGTTATTCTCCCCGCTTTCGCAGAGGAACAACTTTTCAGGGGGGCGTTGCTCGGCGGTCTTAAAGCTCTCGGCACTATAAACGCAAGTCTTGCTTGCGGCGCGCTGTTTTCCTTGTTTCATATGAACCCGTCTCAGACGATATATCAATTTATAATGGGTTTTGCGCTTGCTTTCGTGACTTTGCGCGCGGATAGTCTCTACCCGTCTATGCTCGTACATTTGTTTAACAATCTCGTCGTGGTTGTTTTGGCATTAACCGTCGGAGACGCGGCTGACGCTTTCGTTGCAAAGTATTGGTACGCGTTTATCCTCGTCGGCGCGTGCGTCTGCGCGGCATGCGTGTACGCTCTCGTCAAGCTCACTCCGTCGACAACCCCCGAAACCGCCACGAAAACGGACGGCAAATCGGACAATACCTTGCACCCCGTCGGCGGCAAAACGGAAAAAGAAAACCGCTCGACGAGTGACGTGTTGGTTCTCTTTGCGGGAGTGCTTGCCTGCGTCATAATGTGGTTGACGGCTTTCAACGGGGGTTAATATGCTGAAAGTAAAAATTCTCTGCGTAGGAAAAATTAAAGAAGATTTTTTTACTATGGCGTTGGCTGAATACGGCAAACGCCTTTCTCGTTTTTGCGACTTTAAAATAGAAGAACTCCCCGAGTACCGCCTCAACGGCGAAACAACCGCGGATATCGCGCGCGCCAAGGACGAAGAAGGCAAAAGCATTTTAAAAAAGGTTGACGGGGCAATGGTTTTGCTGGACAGACAAGGCGTCTTGGTTTCTTCTACCGACGTTGCGGAGCTGCTCGGCTACTCGGCAACAGCAAAAGGCAGCGTCACTTTCGTCGTCGGCAGTAGCTACGGAGTATCGCAAGCGGTCTTTAACAAAGCCGACAAAGTGATTTCTTTCGGAAAAATCACCTTTCCCCATCAATTGTTTAGAGTCGTCCTCGCCGAGCAGATATATCGCGGATTTACGATACTAAACGGCGTCAATTATCACAAATAACTTTCACCCGTCCCGCGCGTTTGCTCGCGCGTGAGTTTTTTCCTTTTTTGCCTCTCTTCTTTTTTGCCCGTCACTGACGTTTCGGGACACTCTCCCGACCGACACGGACGGCGTCTGTCACTTTTTTCTTTTTGTTGCATATACTAACCGAGACGACAAAAAAGAAAAACAAGGAGAAGAGCAGACGGTGTTTAAGTATTTTGATTTATTGAAAGAAATCGATGAGTTTGACAGGCGCGGGACGGAGGTCGGCAGTATAGGCAACAGCACGCTCGGATTTGAAACGCCGTATATTTTCATCGGCGACAAAACCAAAAACAGCGTTATCGTCACAGGCGCAATCCATGCGCGCGAGCATATCACCGCCTTGCTGGTCGTAAACCAAGCCAAGCACCTGTTAAAACACACGGAACTGACACTGTCGGGCGGCATTTACTTTATACCGATGCTCAACGTGGACGGGGTGCGACTTTGTCAGGAAGGCGTCGGATTTTTGGCGGACAAACAACTGAAAAAAAACTTGATAAAAATAAACGGCGGCACGGATTTTTCGCTGTGGAAAGCAAATATCGCGGGCGTCGATCTCAACGTCAACTTTGACGCACGCTGGGGACGGGGTAGGAGCAATGTGTTTTACAAAGCCCCCTCCAACTACGTCGGTAAAAAACCCAACAGCGAAGTCGAAACGAAAAACCTCATTCGGTTTACGCGCGCAGTCAATCCGCTCGCAACGCTCAACTACCACTGCAAAGGCGAAGTTATTTTTTGGCGGTTTTTTCAAAAAGACAAACGGACGCTGTGGCAACACTACTGCCTCGCAAAAAGCCTTTCGCAGGTGACGGGGTACAGACTCGTCGCCACCGAGGCGGGTAGTTGCGGCGGGTACAAGGATTGGTGCATAGACGCGCTCGGCATACCTTCGTTTACCGTCGAGGTCGGTAGCGACAAATACTCTCACCCCTACCCGTACGACCGATTTTTAGAAATTTACGAAAAAAATGCGGATATTCCGCGGCGATTGCTCAACACGGTCTCTCGCGAAAAAGAAAGGGCAGATAAAAATGGAACAGAAGATAAAAATGATGAAACGAGCATTATCCCAAGCGAAAAAAGCTTTCGCTGAGGGCGAAGTCCCCGTCGGCGCGGTAATCGTACTTGACGGCAAAGTAGTCTCAACAGGGCGGAACATGCGCGACAAAAAACAAATAGCCACCAAACATGCCGAAATCGTCGCAATCGAGTCGGCGTGCAAAAAACTAAAAAGCTGGCGACTAAACGACTGCGAACTGTACGTCACTTTGGAGCCGTGCGCCATGTGCCTCGGCGCGTGTTTTAACGCTCGGTTGAAAAAAATCCACTTCGGCGCGTACGACGCAAAAGGCGGTGTTTGCGGCAGCGTACTCGACCTGTCGTCCGTCAATCAACTCAACCACAATCTCTCCGTAGAAGGCGGTATATTGGCAGATGACTGCGCCCGACTGCTTAAAGACTTTTTCGCCGCCAGACGATAGATATACAACAAATATAAAACTTGTCTTAATTCACGATAAAAAAACGGTACGACTACCTTGTCATACCGTTTTTTCCCTTTTTAGAACGTCTTATTCTCCAATATTTTTGGAAGAAGAATCTTTATAACCTACTTCATATCCTGCTACTACTACCTTGTAGGCTTCTTTTACACTATAGCTGCCATCAGTATTTTTATCATGCGTTGAATTATCATACCAGTAATAATCGTCTGTACACATAGCACCTAATTGCTTATTTCCGCTTCCGTTCCGCAACCAAGGCAAATAAGTGTTGTTATTACCGTCGCTCTCCAGATACGCTTTTACTTCGTCCGCACTTAAAGCTTTATTCGTCAAGAAACTAATATCGTTATCGTACCACAGATCACTCCATGACTCGGTATCAACAGCAGTCGTCACGTTAGTAAACGAACAGTTCTCAAACTTTATCGTCTTAGGAACAGTGCTGCCGCTGGTTGCAGTAGGATTGCCGACACACCCGATTGCAACGGCAACGTACCCCAATCCGTAAAGCTTGGTATTTTTTACATTAACATTGGTAAACGTGGCACTTGCATTAGAGCCGCTAATACGCCCGATAAGCGAACCGACCTTGTCGCAACCGTAAACAGTGCAATCTTCTATAGTCACGTTCTCTACTTTTATAGTAACGTTGTCTTGTACGCTACCGAACAACAATCCGGAGTGACCGCTAGCCTTGTCTTTGGTATTTTCCGCAATTACGTTTTTAATCGTCAGATCTTTTACTTCTATCGTCGTGTTTCCTGTAACGTAATTAAAGAGACCGAAACCGTAATCTTTAGGCTTTCCTTGTTGAGAACCATGGACGGAGTTGCTGTCCGCACGCAATCCGAAAATAGTATGACCGCCGCCGTCCAAAGTAATGTTTTTGCCGTCTACCTCGCCAAACGACGCGGTACAACCCATGAGGTCTACGTCCGCAGTGAGAGCAATCTTGGTGACGTCTTTCACTTCCGCCGCGCTTTCGGAATATTTAACCATAAAGTCTGCAAATTGACCGCCGTTGGCGATAGAAACACTGTTGCCTGTGATGGTATAGTCGTCGTACATTGGTATATCGCCCGACAAAGACATCCGTTGAACGCCGTCTGCCAAGGTCACTTCGGGATAAAGGATTTTGCCCGTAGCGTCGGTATAAATAATCATCGGCGTGTTACCGTTCATTACGAAATAAAAATAGTGGTCCTTTTGCAACGCTTTATAGTTGTCGAGGTCGATATCTTCCTCATCGAGTGCTTTTATAGCGTCGCTGACGTTTTTAATCGAACCGTCCACATGCGTGGCGAGCAAGGTGTTCATTTGCTGTACCGCCTGCGTATCTACCGACTGGTTGGCTTTCTTGATGATATTGCTGAACGTCGGGATAAGTACCGCCGCGAGTATCGCGATTACCGCGATAACTACTACCAATTCTATAATGGTAAAGCCTTTTTTATTGTTTCTTTTCATGTTCTTTCTCCTATTTGAAAAATATTTTTATTTGTTTCGTTTATTTATTTCTATCAGGTAGTCTGTTTTTCTACGATTTTGTTGTTTTTTATTTCGTAGCCGTAATCGTCACCGTCGACGACCGACGTTTCGCCGTTTTTAGAAATTTTTACCAAAACACCGTTTTCGTGTTTTACGACGATGCCGTCGTTGCTACTTTCAAGAGCGTTGCCAATCTTGTCGTCACTCGTGTCGGGAGTAGCCAACTCGTCGGCTATCGTTTCGACGTAAGCATTGTGTACTTCTTGCAGCGCAATCGATTCATGCGCTTTTTCTACTACGCCGCTAAAGGTCGGTATCAGGACAGCCGCCAAAATGGCAATGACTGCAATGACGATAACGAGTTCTATAATGGTAAAACCTTTATTTTTGTTATTTTTCATGTTAAAATTCCTCTTTTTTCGTTTAGGTTATATTTTTACGTTTAGTTTGCGCTTTGGCGCGTCGATTATGCATATGCACCGATGGTTTTCGCAGCAGTGCGTTTAAACTTTTTAAATAACGTCAATCGTTAAACCGACAGTTTAGGATATATATCTTTTTCGTTTTCGTTAAATCGATAGAAGTAACGAAACGTTTTGTTCTTTCGTCATCGGTAACGAGTCTCTCGATTCGCCGCGAAGAAAGTTTCTCCGCAACGTATCTCACCGTACGGAACACGAGGTAACTCATGATTACCGCTATCCCGATTTGCATGAGTAACAACATGGACGGCGCAATGTACGCGTCACCGAATGCGGCTACGAATACGTCGTTTATCGCGACGTAAGCGCTTTCTCCTACTATCCGACTCGCAAAGTCGGCAGTAATATTTACCGTAAAAATCCAGACCAACGACAGTAAAAACAACTCGCCGAAAGCAACGTATGCCAAAACCCTCTGCCTCTTTGCAAGCAGAGCGACAAACAGCATATTTATCAGTAAGTAAATGGATATTACCGTCATTTTTGTTCTTTTTACGTCACTTTTTTCGTGACGATTTTTTTTCGTGTTTAACAGTCTTTTTCGCCGGTATTTATTTGACTTTTAGCCAAA
>CAZTCB010000029.1:0-16569 GCA_964612455.1 uncultured Subdoligranulum sp.
GTTTTTGTGGCAGGTGGGACACACCGCCCACGCCACGCGCGACGAGGCAATGAAAGAAACCATCGACATGTTGCATCTCTACGCCGAGTTTGCGGAAAACGTCCTCGCGCTGCCGACCTTGATAGGCAAAAAGACCGAAAAAGAAAAATTTGCAGGCGCGGAAAGTACTTTCGGCATGGAAGCCATGATGCAGGACGGCAAGTCTTTGCAGGCAGGCACCACCCACCACTTTGGCGACAAATTTTCACGCGCGTACGACATTCAATACCTTGACAAAGACGGCACTCACAAATACGTCTGGCAGACGAGCTGGGGCACTTCTACGCGTTTGATAGGCGCGATAATAATGGCTCACGGCGACCAACGCGGACTCGTTTTGCCGCCACCCGTTGCCCCCATTCAGGTCATCGTCGTGCCCGTAGCCATGCATAAAGAAGGCGTCGTCGACTCGGCGAAAAAACTCGTCGACCGTCTCGTCAAAGCAGGCGTCCGCGCGGAAGGTGATTTTTCCGAGCAATCGCCCGGCTGGAAATTTAACCAATACGAAATGAAAGGCGTTCCGCTCCGTCTCGAGCTTGGTCCGCGCGATATCGAAAACGGCGTGGCGACTGCCGTGCGTCGCGACAACGGTGAAAAATTTGCCATTTCGCTCGACACGGTAGAAGAAACCGTCACCAAACTAATGTCGACAATCCGTCTCGATATGTTTAACAAGGCAAAAGCATTCCGAGACAGCCGCGTTTTGGAGGCTCACGACATGCAGGAGCTCGAAACGGTCCTCAACGGCGGCAACTTTGCCAAAGTAATGTGGGACGGCGATCCCAAGTGCGAAAAAGAAATGAAAGAAAGATTTCAGGCGACTATCCGCGTGATGCCTTTCGATCAAACACCGTTTGACGACAAATGCGTTTGTTGCGGCGGCAAAGCGGATATAGTCGCTATCGTTGCGAGAGCTTATTAAAAACAACTACGCTTGCTTAACGATACGCTTTATATTAATTCAGAGCACAAAAGCACCTTAAACGGGTGCTTTTTTGTTTTGCGCGAGTAGCGGTATTTTAATACAAAGGTAAAAAAACCGCTTGGTTTGAGAATTTTTTAAATATGTAGTATTGGTGAAGGGGGAAACGGGAAAATTCTCGTTTTTGGGCAAATACAAGTGCAGGGGAATTTAATAAACGTTAGGAAAAAAGCCGTGTTGAGAGTAATCTCGGCACGGCTATTTATTGTGAAAATTAAGAGAAACTTGTAGACAGAATATACATTCTGTCACCTTTTTTTCTCTTGTACGAAAAATTATAAGCCTATTTTACGGGTTAGTCAAGCAAAAACAAGCCCTAAAAGCGAAATTGTCGGAAAAATCCGACATTTTTTTGTTTTTTAGCGTTTTTCTCCTACTGAGCGATGCCTTTTTAATAGATTTTAGTTTTTGTTTTTCCTTTTTAGTACCGTTTATCTCTTTTTCCGTCTATTGATTGCTATTTTACCCCTAAAAAAGTGTGACAGAATGTATATTCTGTCTACAAAAAATTGTTTCTCGGTTTTGGCTAAAAGTCAAATAAATACCGGCGAAAAAGACTGTTAAACACGAAAAAAATCGTCACGAAAAAGGTGACGGAAAAAGAACAAAAATGACGGTAATATCCATTTACTTATTGATAAATATGCTGTTTGTCGCTCTGCTTGCAAAGAGGCAGAGAGTTTTGGCATACGTTGCTTTCGGCGAGTTGTTTTTACTGTCGTTGGTCTGGATTTTTACGGTAAATATTACTGCCGACTTTGCGAGTCGGATAGTAGGAGAAAGCGCTTACGTCGCGATAAACGACGTATTCGTAGCCGCATTCGGTGACGCGTACATTGCGCCGTCCATGTTGTTACTCATGCAAATCGGGATAGCGGTAATCATGAGTTACCTCGTGTTCCGTACGGTGAGATACGTTGCGGAGAAACTTTCTTCGCGGCGAATCGAGAGACTCGTTACCGATGACGAAAGAACAAAACGTTTCGTTACTTCTATCGATTTAACGAAAACGAAAAAGATATTTATATTAAACTGTCGGTTTAATAACTGATAACTCCCGTTTTATTTTTTAAATCAACCACAAACAAAAAAATATAAATAGGAGAAATAACATGAAAAGAAATAATAAAAAAGGTTTTACCATTATAGAGTTGGTAATTGTTATTGCCGTCATTGCTATCTTGGCGGCGGTACTTATCCCGACGTTTAGCAGTATCATAAAGAAGGCCAATCAGTCGGTAGATACACAGGCAGTACAGCAAATGAACACCTTGCTCGCCACGCACGTAGACGGCTCGATTAAAAACGTCAGCGACGCGATAAGGGCGCTCGATGAAGAAGATATCGACCTTGACAACTACAAGGCGTTGCAAAAGAACCACTATTTTTATTTTGTAATGAATGGCAAGACGCCGATGATTATTTACGCCAATGAGAAAAACGAGATCGTTTACCCCGAGGTGACCTTGTCAAGCGACGTTCAATGGATGTCTTTGTCGGGACAAGTGCCGACAGATAGCGATTATACTATCGAAAACAACGCCGTCACTATTGACAGTGGCGCGAAACTCGCTCACCTGATTGAGGCTAAGAAAAATACGAGCGAAAACCTCACCATTATCTTAAAGGGCGACGTTGACCTTAAGGGGGCGGCGGTCGATTTCGGAAAAACTACGGCGAATATTACCATTAAGAGCGAAGACAATTCAAGAGCAACGCTTAGCGGGCTCAGAGCCGATGACAATGCCGTAAGCCCCACAGGAGGAGAGTACGAAGGTCATAAGTATGGATTTGGACTCTTTGGTGAAGTGAATGGTAAAGTGGTAATAGAGAACGTCACAATAAGCGGTCTTAACGTCGGTAAAAGCGAAGGTTCTCACAACGGTGGTGCAAATACTGTTGGTTTGGTTGCCGGTTATATCTACGGAACGGTGGAATTGAAAGGCGTCACTTTTAAAGATTGTGTTGTCAACGGTTATCAAAAAGTAGGCGGTATCGTAGGTCAGTTGCACGGTACGTTAAACATGACAAACGTCAATTTTGAAAACGTGTCCGTAAACGGTTACGTCGAAGTCGCAAAAGTGGCTGGTATTGTTAATAAGAGTTATACGGAAGGAAGTACAACTATAGATGGTAGTGCTGTTACATACAAAAAATATGATGGTAGTAATAAGGGTGGAAATTTAACACATACCGGCTGCGATTTTAGTGGTATAACTGTAAACGGACTTTGCGACAACGTAGGACAGATTGTCATTAATAAGTCACAAATTAACGGTGCACTGAAGGGTGATAGCGATAACACTTATGCAACATGGACCGATTACTCTTACTTGTGGGGATTGGCAACAGCCGACCTTGCATGGTACACAATAGATGATATGGAAACTAAAAACAACGGCAAAATAGCAAGGGACAATAATGGTAAATATGTTCCGTACAACTATGTTACAATAGACGGTAGTCAGTATGGAGTGTGTTATCATATTTATTCTACGTCTAACAATTTAAGCAACGGTGCACCGACCAACTAAGGATGCAAAGTATTTAATTAAAATCGTCCCTCGTTCTATTAAGAAAGAGGGACGTTCGTATTTCTCCTTTCACCGTGAAAGGGAAGGGCAGGTTTATAAAATTAAAGGATTGTTTCAAAAAAATATAAAGCGTTGATAACCACAAAAATCCGCGACGTTTTTAGTCGCGGATTTTGTGATTTTAATACGTTTTTACGGTTTTTCGTTTTCTATTGTTTTTAACGAATATTGCTGCCAAAAACACTAAGACGACCAAAACGATTGCGCCGAGAGTCAGCCATATGACGCTCAGGTCGGTGTCGCTACTGAGGACTTCTTCCCACATGGCGGTTAACGCTTTGTTGCTTTCGCCAAAGTCTTGCATGACTCCGAAAGTTTCGTCTGAGTAGTCGGGGTATCTTACTTCGTAGTCAAAGTAGTCGGTGACGTATTCGCCCGTTTCTTCGTCGATTTCGGCATATTCGCAGTCGAGTAATACGTCGCGTACGTCCTCGTCGTCCACCAAAACATTTTTGTCCACGGCGCTTGTATAGCCGATTTCCATCATATTGAGGGTAGTTACCGTCGGTTGGTTTAAAAACGCCATCATATACAGTGCGGCGACGGGGTTTTGAGCGGTGGTCGGGATTATCCAACCGTCAAACCAGATATTTGAACCGCTTTGCGGCGTAAAGTAGTCGAGTGTAACTCCCTCGGCGGCGGCTTCTTCGATTGCGTACATGGCGTCGCCCGACCAGGCAAGGTCTATGACGACCGTCCCGTTTATCATTGCTTCTTTACCAAAGTCGACTTCATATCCTTTGAGACAGCCGCTGAGTTTTTGTTCTTTGAGTACATTTGAGACAGCTTCCACCATAGGGGTAGAAGTATCGTTTATCAACTCTTGCGCGGATTTGTTTTCGTACCCTTCGGGCAATCTGCCTTGTTCTTTCAGGTAAAACACGGCAGCGGCGTAACTATCGCGGATACTGTCTTTCATATAGATTTTTCCATCGAGATTGACGGTTATCTTTTCGCCGTCAGATGTTTTGTTCCACAGCAACCCCCAGCCGTATTCTTCAACGTCAGTGCCCTCGGGGAGAATGTCCGCGAGAAGGTCGGCGTTGTACATTATACCGAGCGTACCCATCATATAGGGGACAAAGTAGTCGTTGATGTCCATGCCTTTGATTTCGCTGACCTTGTCGTATATTGCGTTGTTTACGTTGGAGTATATTGCTGATTTTAATGCTGTTTTTTGTTCCGTATCGGTTATATTGGCGTCGATTACGTCGTCGATTTTTTGAGCGATGCCATTGTTTACGAGCTTTTGAATAGCGTATTCGCTCGGGCAAACCATATCGGCGACGGCGTTGCACTTGAGTATTTTCGTCAGCATCGTTTCGTTAGTGTCGAAAGTACTGTACTTTATCTTTACTGTTTTTCCCGTTAGGGTGTAGTAGTAGTCGTTAAAGTCGTCCTGAAGGTCGGTTTTGCTGTATACGTAGTCCTCCCAGTTGTAGATGATAAGCGTTTCGTCGTACGACCGACAGCCGCTGAAAGAAAACGCGCAAATGCCCACGAGCAGGCAAAGGGCAATGACGAGACCGATTTTTTTATATCTTTTCATGCTTAGTCTCCTTTTTGCTTTTGCTGATTTGTTTAAGGTTCATTATCAACAATACCGTCAATACCGCGACAAAAATGATACTGAATACCGCGTACCAAAAAGGCTCCATGCCTTTTACTCTGGCGTCGCTGTAAATAAAAGTTGAGAGCGTTTCTATGCATGTGGTCGTGCCTTTGTTTATCTGTGTAATGATAAAGTCGTCCATAGACAAGGTAAAACTCAGTACGAAACCGCTGACTATGCCGGGGCGGAGGATGGGGAGCATGACTTTCGTCATGGCTTTCGTCGGACTTGCTCCGAGGTCGAGTGCCGCTTCGTATATGTTAGAATCCATCTGAACGAGTTGAGGCATTACGTTAAGCACGACGTAGGGGGTGCAAAAAGCAATGTGGGCGATAAACAATTGAAGATATCCTTCAGGAAAACCGAGGGTGCTGAAAAACACCATAAAGGACACCGCCATTACTATTTCGCTGTTTATCACGGGGAGTTGATTGACGTTTTCTACCAATCGTTTAGTCTTTTTCCCGAGACTGAATATGCCGATTGCCGAAAAAGTCCCGAGTATAGTGCTGACTACTGCCGAAACCGACGCGATGAGCATAGTATTGCCGATGGCGCGCCACAATTCGGGCGCTTTGTCGCTGGTAAAGATAGAAGCGTACGCGTCAAAACTGAATCCGTTAGAAAAACTGAACAGACTCGTGTTGAAAAACGAAAACAGAATAATACAGAATATCGGGGCGTACAAAACGAAAAGAACTATGGCGAGGTACACCCAACTGACTGTTTTTGCGATATTTTTCTTTACCATACGTTTCTCCCCCTGTTGCTCGTGCCGTCGTCGCTGAATTTGTTGATGAGGATATTTCCCACTATAACGAGTACGAGCATTATTATACTCATTACGCTGCCTACGCCCCAGGCACCGTCGTTGTTAAACTTTAGCGATATGCTGTCGCCAAACAACTTTATAGTGCGCTCCGAGAGCAGCTCGCTGATGGCGTAGGTCGAAATAGTCGGTATAAAAACCATAGTGATACCGCTTATTATACCGGGGAGAGAGAGAGGCAAAGTCGTTTTTAAAAAACAGTTGACTTCGTCCGCTCCGAGGTCTCTGGCGGCTTCGGCATAACTCTTGTCGATACCCGACAAGGTCGTATGCAGCGGAAGTATCATAAACGGCAGATAGTTGTATACCATACCGAACACTACGGTGCCCATGCCCAACGGTATTCCGAGACTCTCAAAGATAGTCTTTGTCGCCAACGTACGGATAAGAAAGTTAACCCACATCGGCAATACGAAAAACAGTACGAGGATTTTTCCGCTTTCCATTTTAGAAAGAATCAACGCTACCGGATAGCCTATCAGCAAACACAACAGGGTGGTGACCAGGCCTACCAAAAGGCTGTTTCCGAGTACCTGAAGAGAGGTTTTTTGAGTAAAAAAGTCAACGAAATTTCCGAAAGAAAACTGTCCGTCCACTATAAAAGCATTGACGAGAATCATGACAAGGGGAGTAACGACGAAAGCCAACAGAAAAAGCATATAAGGAAAACTAAAAACTTTTCTGTTGAGATGAAATCTTTCGCGATGTTTTTTTAGCGTACGAGGTATTGCGTTGTCGCCGACGATGACGTGATTAGTTTTCATTTTCCGCAGGTACCTCCTCTGCTTTTTCGACGATTATCTTTTCGGGAGCGACGGTAATGCCGACTCTGTCGTCTTTTAACCAATCGTCGTCGGTGTCGACAAAAAAGTCGTATCCGACGTCCGTACGAATGATGCATTGGTAGTAACTGCCTTTGTAAATGCTCGTAATCACTCTGCCGCCGATGATGCCGTCTTCTTCGTCGTCGGTGACAATGACGTCGTCAAAGTCGATTTTTACGTTGACGGGCGTGTCTGCCTCCAGATTGCATTTGCATGGAAACTCTCCGCCGCAAATCTCGACGAGATCCGGTTCTATCATGCGCGTTTTCAGCTCGTTGATGATACGGTTTTTGTGCATTATATGAAAGTCAAACGGTTTGACGTACAGACCGACGATATCGCCCTCGTTGACGTTGTTGAGGTTGCAATGAACAAGGACTTCGTTTCTTTCTTCGTCTGCCGTTTCCGCCGTCACCTGGTAGTGATCGCCTTTAAAAACCACGTGTGTAATTTCGGCGGTGAAGAGGGCTTTTTTGTCGTCTTTGTCGAGTATCTCGATGTCTTCGGGGCGGATGATTACGTCGATCGGTTCGTTGTGTTTAAATCCTTTGTCTACACATTCGACCTGTTTGCCGAGCACTTCTACGCAAAAATCGTCTTTCATGATACCGGAATAGATATTGCTCTCGCCGATAAAGTCCGCGACGAAAGCGTTGGCGGGTTCGTCATAAATTTTTTTCGGTGTAGCTATCTGTTGAATCACACCCCCGCGCATGACGACTATTTTATCGCTCATGGTGAGTGCTTCTTCCTGGTCATGAGTGACGTAAATAAACGTGATGCCGAGTTTTTTGTGCATTTGCATCAACTCTATTTGCATGTCTTTACGCATTTTAAGGTCGAGGGCGCCCAAAGGCTCGTCAAGCAATAATATTTGAGGTTCGTTGACGAGAGCGCGTGCTATCGCGACTCTTTGCATTTGACCGCCCGACAGACTATTGACGTTTCGGTGACCGTAATCCTCGAGGTCGACCATTTTTAACGCTTTGTTTACTTTTTGCGCTATTTCGTCTTTAGTGTATTTTCTATAGAGTTGAGTTACTTTGCCTTTTGCGTCGGTGTTCGGCTCGCCTGCGGGGATTTGTTTTAGTTTCAATCCGAAAGCTACGTTATTAAAAACGTTGAGGTGAGGAAAGAGGGCGTATCTTTGAAAAACGGTATTGAGTGCGCGTTTATGAGGAGGCATGCGAGTGATGTCCTCCCCGTTAAAGAGTATCTGACCGCCGTCTTCGTCTGGCATTTCAAAACCCGCAATCATTCTCAAAGTCGTGGTTTTTCCGCAACCGGAAGGTCCCAACAGTGTGACGAATTCGCCTTTTTTTATATTTAGACTGACGTTTTTGACGGCTATTTTTCCGTCTTCAAAAGTTTTCGATACGTTTTTGATTTGTAAAATGTTTACGCCGTTTTCTGTTTCTTTAGTGACTTTTGCCATTGTTGTTTAAAAGTTTGGCGGGCTGCTGACCCACAAGACCTTTGCCTCCTTATTGCCGTTATTTTTTAAATAATGCGTTTTTTCGGCTTTAAAGTAAAAACTGTCGCCTTTTTCGCATTTATAAGACTTTTTACCTATTACTACGGATATCTTGCCCTCCAATACGTAGCCGAATTCCTCGCCTTCATGCGGGGAATCTTCGTAAGTGGATTGATTTGGTCGTATAACGGTGAGTATCGGCTCCATTTCGTTTATCGTGCTGTTTGAAACGAGCCATGTCGTGCTGTATCCGTCGTAGTCCTTTTCGTTACAATTCTCCGCCTTAAAAATCACGTTCGGTTCTTCGGTTTCGCTAAAGAGCTCCGCAAGGGTTATTCCCAATGCTTTTACGATATCCTCCAACGTGGCTATGCTGGGGCTCGTATTGTCGTTTTCCAATTGAGAGATGTATCCTTTGGTCAGTTCGCAACGATCCGCCAATTCTTCTTGCGTCAAGTCGGCTCGTAGTCGCAACTGTTTGATTTTACTGCCCAACTCCATACTTATACCTCTGAAAAAATGAAAAAAAAGTTTAGTAAAATTAAACTTTTGGTTCATTTTTGCTAAACAAACAACATTATATAACAACGTTCGTTTTTGTCAACTGTTTTGCCGTATATTTTTAAATATTTTTTGTTTTTTGCACCGTTTACGTATAAAACGAGACGTTATATCAGGCATATTCGGGTAAACGATTGACTTTTTTCGGTGTGCGTGATATTATTCTCGTTAACGGGGGTTAGTATGAAAAATAATTCTTGGGACAAATACGTGCCGTACGCCGTGTCGTTGTTTGTGTGCGTGATTAACCTTGCTTTTAAGGACGACTCGACGCAGACGGGTAGGATAATAGCTATCGGCATCATCGTTTTGGTCGTATTGGGTATATGCGTCAGGGTTGCGATGGATTTGTTTAAGAGCAAGCGTTCGCTCGGTAGCGCGTCCATTATCAACAACGCCAGAAAGTACGTCAAACAAATGCTTTCGCTTGCCGACGCCAATGCCAAACAACTGAAAAAGTTTGATTTTATATCCAGCCAGAAAAAACTTTATAAACGCAACAAGTCTATCGTCAATAAATATCTTTTAAAATCAAATTTTTCCGAAAAAGACCTCGATCGGGTTTATACCGAAAAAAAAGAGAAGTTAGAAGAAGACATACGCAATCATATCCGTCACAGATCCGAAAACTACAGTGATCTCGAGGCGCTCAAAGCGTACAACGGGCTTCACAACGTCATGACTGACGCCTCGCTTGAAAAAAATATCGAAATCAGTAAAAATCTTATCAAACGCATCTTTGACGTCAATCGCATTTTACTGCAGATAGAGCAGCATAATGCGCGTATCAAGTTCGGCAAATACGTTACCTTTTTTTCTACCGACGAAAAAGAAAGAATTGAAGGTTATATGGATTTAATAGGTTGGTCGTACGTGCTGTTGGGAGATAAAAAAGGCTATGCCGCTATTTTTACGGCAATAGACGTTATCGAAAACAGAATCGGTAAAGACCTCAAGCCCGTTGCTCCGATAGACATGAAACAGTCAGAGTACGAGGAATATCTCTTTTTAAAGGCGCGCGCGTACAGACACCTCGGTAGTACTTACTACACCTTTAAGGATATAGACGCCGGCTACTATTGCAACAAATCGCAGGAAGTCCTCGACGTCCTCAAGGCGAGCGGTTTTGCTGAAAAAAATAAATCGAGATACGAAAATATGCTTTACGGCGTGAGAAACAATCTATATCTTTATCACCTTTACAAATTTATTTCCGACAACAAGAGGGAAAACGGAAACGGCGATACAAGAAAGCTCGAAGAAACGCGCGCTAACGTCGAAAAAACGCTGGCTGACCTTTCCGCTTTGCCTAAGGAAGAACAGGACAGTCATCGTATGCTCAAGTTATTGTCCCTCAAGTGCCAGATAAACAAGGTTTTTAGCGTAATAAAAAAAGAGAGAATGGATATTTCGAGCACGAGTAAAGATTTAAAAGCGATAGAATCCACGCTGTCTAAAAATATTTATTTTGACGACGCGATGGAAGTATACAC
Organism: uncultured Subdoligranulum sp.; assembly: GCA_964612455.1. Lineage (GTDB taxonomy): Bacteria > Bacillota > Clostridia > Christensenellales > CAG-314 > SFEB01. The sequence goes on from CAZTCB010000029.1 coordinate 10,409, forward strand.
GAACCAAAAGGTTCAATTGCTGTTTGAAGAAACGAAAGATATCTTGATGGATAAAAAAGAACGTTAAAATAACGAAAACAATTGACATAATCTAAAAAGATTGATAAACTTGCATTTGTTTGCTGAGGATGAAATATGGAAAATCCGGTACCGCCAAGGGCGGAAGATACTGAAATCGAAACTAAAACAACGACGGCGACCGTTGCGGGCGCCGCTAAAGATTTACCCGCGTTAAAAAAAGTCGTTAGCGTCGAGGGTTTTGTCTGCCTCGCACTCGTGGTCGCTTGCTTTGCCTTGTTCGGCATAAAAATGGGTTTTGTCAACGCTCTCAATACGTGGTTTAATACCGCGTACGATTTGCTGATGAATACCTGTTTATATTTGATGGCGATAGCAGTCGTAATAGGCGCTTTGTCGGAATTGTTGAGCGAGTTCGGTGTAATCAGTCTTGCCAACAAGGCTTTATCTCCTCTTATGAAACCGTTGTTTGGTATGCCGGGAGCGACGAGTATGGCGATACTTGCGTCGTTTTTGTCCGACAACCCTGCCGTGCTCACTTTGGCAGATAACAAGGGATTCAGACGGTATTTTAAAAAGTATCAACTCGGAGCATTAACAAACGTAGGCACTACGTACGGAATGGGGCTTATCGTTATCGTATCGATGATAGCGATGGGTAGCGACAACGGCTTGCCTGTCTTGATGGGTGTCATTGCCGTATTTTTAACGAGTATACTCGTTACCCGAGTGATGTTGTGGAAAACGAAAAAAATATACGGCGCGGACGCCGAAGCGGTCGACGATGACGGAGATTTAGTCGCATACGACGCCGGCAGATTTAGAGAAATTCGCGGAGGCGGCGGTTTAAACAGATTTTTTTCAGCGTTGTTGGACGGTGGCGAAAGCGGCGTCAAAGTCGGTTTGGGCATCATTCCGGGCGTTTTGGTTATTGCTACTATAGTCAAAATGCTCACGTACGGCGCACCCGACGGAGGATATACCGGTCAGTATGGCGAAGGGATAGCGCTTATCCCCGCAATCGGTGAGTTTTGTGCACCGGTATTAAAGTTTTTATTTGGCTTTTCCTCTCCGGAGAGTATAGCCGTGCCGTTGACGGCACTCGGTAGCGCGGGGGCGGCAGTGGGCATGGTCGGCGGGTTGAGCACGGTTAATGCAAACGATATTGCCGTTTTTACGGCGATGTGCATGTTCTGGAGCGGATATTTGTCAACGCATGTGTCTATGATGGACGGTTTAAAAATGCGCGAACTCACCGGCTGGTCGATTTTGTTTCACACTATAGGCGGCTTGGTTGCGGGTGTGTTGGCAAACGTGCTCGTTTGTATATTTCTATAAAACTTAAAACACCGTAAAGCGTAACCAAAAGGTTGCGCTTTTTTCTTGCCTAAACGTCTCTTTTTGTGTAAAATAAAAATATGCTGATTAGTTTAAAAAACGTGACCAAGTCTTTTAAAGACCAGACGGTATTAAAAAACGTCGATTTTGTCGTTAACGAACACGATCGTATAGGAGTAGTAGGGCTCAACGGTGTCGGTAAAACGACGTTGCTCAACGTTATATTTACCGGGGAGTTTGACACCGACCCCAAAAACGGTATCGGGGAGCTGTATGTAAAAAAAGATATAAAGATAGGCTACTTAAAGCAAGTCGAAAAACTTCTCGGAGACAATACGTTATACCAAGAGATACGCGGGAGCTTTTCAACCGTAGACCGCGTAGCAAACGAGCTGGAGCAACTTCGCGCAAAACTCGTTTCGTTGCCGTCGGACGGAGTTGAGTACAAATCGACGAGCAGTAAGATAAACGACCTTATGGCGTATTACGACAGTCTTGACGGATACAACGTGGAGACCAACATTAAAAAAATTCTTAACGGAATGGGTTTTGCGGACAGGGATATGTCCGGATACGTGAGAGATTTGTCCGGAGGCGAAAAAACTCGTTTTGCATTGGCAAAGTTGCTTTGCCTTGCTCCCGACGTTTTGTTGCTTGACGAACCGACAAACCATCTTGACTTCGATACGCGTCAATGGCTCGAGGGATATCTCAAGGGTTTTGGCGGTGCCATAGTAGTCGTCAGTCACGACAGATATTTTCTTGACAGTTGTTGCAACGGCATGGCTGAGGTGAGGGATACAAAAATATATCGCTATAAAGGCGGCTATGAAGAATTTTTAAAACAACGACAGGCGGCTTTGGATTTGCAAGCCAAAGAGTACGCCCGTCAGCAAGAAGAAATTGCTAAGATGGAAGAGTTCGTCCGAAAAAATCTTGCCGCTTCCTCGAGCACAAACAGCGTCGGCAGTCGTGTCAAAGCGTTAGAAAAAATGCAGAGGATAGAGTCGGTCGCTCCGCCGCCGAAAGATATAGTTTTAAAATTTGAATATGATGAAGAACCGGTAAAAAACGTTTTGACGGTAAAAAAACTCGGTATTACGGTAGGCGGCGATAAAAAACTGTTTGAAAACGTAAACTTTGAGGTCATGCGAGGCGAAAAAATAGCGATAGTGGGTGCCAACGGTATAGGCAAGTCGAGCTTTTTGTCGGCATTGTTTCGTTTGATACCTTTTGACGGAACCATAAGTTGGGGCAAAGGCGTAAGGACGGCGTATATGGAGCAAGAAGGAAAGACGCTCGATAAAAACATGTCGGTGTACGATTTCGTCTGCAATCAATTGAGACTTGCCACTCAATACGACGTCAGGAGTCTGCTCGCACGCGTTAACGTGACGGGCGACGACGTTTTTAAAAAACTCGGCGAGCTTTCGGGAGCAACGCTCAGCAAGGTACTGTTTGCCATACTCACTACCCGAAAAGCCAACGTACTCGTACTTGACGAGCCTACCAATCACCTTGACTTTAAAGCGATGGAGGGGTTGGATAAGGCTTTGACCGACTACACGGGTACGCTCGTATTGGTCAGTCACGACCGTTATTTGCTTAAAAAAGTACCGACCAAAATCGTAGAAATAACGTCCGACGGATTTAACGTCGTCAACGGCAATTACGATTCGTATTTGAAATATAAAAAAGATAGTTTAAGCGCAAATATCGGTGCGGGCTCATCAGCTTCTAAACCGCAAAAACAGGTTTTGGATAAAAAACAACAACGTATAGACCGAATGGACAAAAATCGTCTCGAAAGAGAGTTGAATGCGTTAGAAGAAGAGATAAAAGCACTTAACGAGTCGTTGACCGAACCGTCGGTCATGAGTGACTACAAAAAAATTTTGGAAATTACTGCAAAGATAGAAGAAAAAGAAAAAACCTACGAGGAAAAAATGGAAAAATGGTTGTCTTATGAATGATTTTTAAGCTACTAAAATTTTTACCCGCATTTTGCGGGTTTTTCTTTTTTTTCGTTGAGGAGTTTAAATACCGGTTTAGCGGTAATACTATTTAAACTAAATCATCGGAGGTAAAAATATGAATCCATTTGAAATGAAACCAAAAAAAGTAGACGATTGCGTACTTGGTTGGTCGGACATCGCCGTTCGTCCTTATAAAAAACAAGAAGTCGATCCGTATACTAAAACGCGCATCATTCTTTTAAACGGTGCGGAGTACGAGGGAGTATGGTTTTCACACCGTTTTTCGCGCAGGGAAACCAACAACGATATCAGGCGTTCGCTCGCCGTGGTCAGACGTCAGGAACAACAGCAGCAAAAACTCTTGTCAACGTTAAAACCCGCCAACGAGTCCCAATTGGAGACGACGATATCTTACGAGCAACTCGCGGTTGACCTTACCTGTTTGTTTGCAAAGCGCACGAAAGACAAAAACTTTAAACAAACCTTGGATTTTGCGCTTTTGGAGGACTTTGACCACTTGTATCGTTACGCCGATTTGTTACTCAACGATACCGGTATCAAAGCCGAAAATCTCGTGGGAAATTATACCGAAATCATGCCCGGTCGTCCGACAATCGCGCATCACCGCAATCCCGCAGATACGGTAAAAAAGTCTGTTTCTTCTCAAAAAGCCGATTGGCAAACGATACTCGATACGCATATTATCACAGCCGCCGAGCAACAGACGATGAACTATTATATGAATCTCGGTGCCTTTTATAAAAACGACGCAGGTCGCAAACTGTATGCGGAAATAGGTATGGTAGAAGAGGACCATGTGACTCAGTACGGAAGTTTGCTTGACCAAAACATGACATGGCTCGAATGTAATCTCATGCACGAATACGTAGAAGCGTATTTGTACTATAGCTGCTATCAGGACGAGAAAGATAAGTATATTAAAGGTATTTACGAACGTCTTTTTGAAATGGAAGTCGCGCATTTGTTTGCGGCGGAAAAGCTTCTTAACAAGTACGAAAAAAAGAGTTGGCAGGATGTAATAAAGGGCGACGGCAGTTTTCCCGAAATCGTTTCACTTCATTCAAATAAAGACTACGTGAGACAAGTTCTTGCCGATACGGTTAGCTATACCACAAACAAAGAGGGTTACGTCGACGTAAACAATCTGACTGAGGATAGCAGATTTTTACAGTACCAAAGCAAGGTAAACGGCAATCCGTCCAACGTCCAGAGTCATGTCGTCATTGAAAACTATATAATGAAAGCAGGAGAGGATTATCGCTATCAGGATAAAGCCCATCCGGTCAGAGAATTGCAAAACCGCAAGTCCGACAACGTGACGGTAGGCGTTACCGTTTAATAAAACAGCAAGAAAAACGACTTCAGCCATTAAAGCGCATCGGAATAAATAAAAGGTAAAATTCATTTTATTTATGCGCCGAAAAGGGCAGAGGTCGTTTTTTTTTGTTTAAAAAATTTTATATCCGTTGCTTATCCTTTTCGTTTGTGTTACAATAGAAACACAACGGAGGCAAGTATGGAAAAATATATGGAGTATGCCGTAAAAAAAACGGTGGAATTGTTGCAGATAGACAGCCCTACGGGATATACCGAAAACGCAACCAAATGGGTAATCGAGCAGTTTGAAACGCTCGGTTTTTCGGCGCGTTATACCGTAAAGGGTGGCGTAATAGTCGATTTGGGAGGCAAGGACGAGGATAACGGTCTCGAGCTTGCAGTTCATACCGATACTTTGGGAGGAATGGTTGCCGAGATAAAGTCAAACGGCAGGCTGCGCATTACCAATCTCGGCGGGATGAACGCCAACAACGCCGAGGCTGAAAACGTGAGAGTCGTGACCAAGTTTGACGGTATTTACGAGGGGACGGTACAGTTAATCAACGCGTCCACTCACGTTAACGTTAATTACAACGACGTAAAACGTACCTTTGATACCGTTGAGGTGGTTCTCGACGAGTTTGTGTCAAATGCCGACGACGTAAGAAAACTCGGTATAGAAGTAGGTGACGTCGTGTGTTTCGAGCCTCGTACGAGGGTGACGGGAAAAGGCTATATCAAGAGCCGCTATCTCGACGACAAACTTTCCGTCGGTATTTTGCTCGGTTTTGCAAAGTATTTGGCAGACGAAAAAATAGTTCCGCAACGCAAACTTTACGGTCATGTCACCGTGTACGAAGAAGTAGGACACGGCGGCTCGGCAACGGTACCGAAAGGCGTTACGGAGGCAATTTCTATCGACATGGGGTGCGTAGGCATTGGCTTGCAGTGCACCGAAAGACAAGTGTCTATTTGTGCCAAAGACTCTAACGGACCTTACAATTACGACGTGGTAAAAGGTCTTATTTCTGCGGCAAAGAGAGAAGGGGCTGACTATGCGGTTGACGTTTACCCCCGTTACGGTTCGGACGTCGAGGCGACGTTAAGGGGTGGCAGCGATATTCGTCACGGATTGATAGGTGCCGGCGTTTACGCTTCTCACGGGTACGAACGCAGTCATAAAGACGGGGTGCTTAACGTGTTGAAGGTCTTGAAAGGCTATATACTTGGTTAAAATCGTCGCAAAAATGCGCAAAAAAAGAGATGTTTTCGATTTGTTGGAGACGTCCCTTTTTTTGTAACAAAATCCACGACAGTCAAGAGGGGGGGTAATAAAGACTACCGATTGAAAAAAGTGTCCGCGTTAAAGAAAATGATAACAAGCAAAAAAGCCCTGATAAATCAAGGCTTTTTTCGGCTATACTTTCTATAGCGTGTTTGGTACACCATCAGGGACTCGAACCCTGGACACCCTGATTAAGAGTCAGGTGC
>CAZTCB010000030.1:0-16216 GCA_964612455.1 uncultured Subdoligranulum sp.
TGCCATAAAAAATGCACCTCCTAAAAGTGTCTAACTTTTGGGGTGCATTTCAATCTCTCTTGAGAGGGCTTTTTTGAGAATTTTTAAATATGTAGTCTTGGTGAAAGGGAAAACGGAAAAATTCTCGTTTTTGGGCAAAATTTTAGAGAGAACATTTTAATAAACATTAGGAAAAAAGCCGTGTTGAGGGTGACCTCGGCACGGCTTTTCGTATTGTGAAAATTAAGAGAAACTTGTAGACAGGATATACATTCTGTCACCTTTTTCAAGGGGTAAAATAAGTATCAAAAGGCGGAAAAAGCAATAAAGGGTACTAAAAAGGAAAAACAAAAACTAAAATCTATTAAAAAGGCATCGTTAGTAGGGGAAAAACGCGGTAAAACAAAAAAATTGTCGGATTTTTCCGACAATTTTACTTTTAAGGCTTGTTTTTACTTGACTAACTCGCAAAATAGGCTTATAATTTTTCTTACAAGAGCAAAAAAAGGTGACAGAATGTATATTCTGTCTACAAAAAATTGCTTCTCGGTTTTGGCGAAAAGTCAAATATATACCGGTGAAAAAGGCTGTTAAACACGAAAAAAATCGTCACGAAAAATGTGACGTTTAAAATAAAAAATATTTTTCAAAAAGGAGAAAAGAAAAATGAAAAGGAACAACAAAAAAGGCTTTACTATCATCGAGTTGGTAGTAGTCATCGCGGTTATTGCCATTTTGGCGGCGGTACTTATCCCGACGTTTAGCAGTATCATCAAGAAAGCTAACACTTCGGCAGATATCCAAGCCGTCAACACGATGAACAAGTATCTCGCAATAGAAGAAGTAACGGGAAACAAAACGATAGTCGACGTTTACGACGCACTCAAAGAAGGCGGCATGACGGCTAAAGATTATCACCCTTTGGCGAGCGATACTTACTTCTTTTGGGACAGCGCGCTCAATCGTATAGTTTATACCGACGAGAGCTACAACATCATTTACCCCGAAAACTCGGGCGCCGTCAAAGCCAACGGCTGGTTTTCTCTCAGCAACACGATAAAGGGCGACAGCAACTACACCTCGACCACTGCGACTGAAAGCGTCGCAAAATCGATTTCCGTCAGCAGCGGCGAACAACTGTACCAAGCGGTGCAAGATTTACCGCAGAGCAGCGAGCAAATTAACCTTAAATCCAATGGCGAAATAAAGGCAAACTTTGAAAACTCCATCAACGAAAGCACGACCATTACCTTGACTCAAAACGTAGACATGATGGGTGCGTCGTTGTCCTTTGGCGTAGTAATGACTAACTGCAATCTGGTAATTGACGGAAATGGTTACACGATTAAAAACGTCAGCAACCTCACTAGCGGTATAGATAACGCCGAACTAAACGCCGAAGGCAAAGAAAGAAATTATTACTCTGGCATAATTAAATACGTTGATAGCGGCGCAACCGTTACCTTTAAAAACATCAAGTTTGACAACATCATCGGCGGCAAAGACGACATAGGCTCGGCGGGCTTGTTGGTCGGCAACTCCAAAGGCGCACTTACGTTTGAAAGCGTTGAGATAACAAACTCTACCCTTTACGGCAAAAATAAACTCGGTGCGTTTGTAGGCGCTATGTATGCCGGAAAGATAAGCATAGAAGTAAAAGGCAATTGCAAACTCGACAACGTTAATATTATCTCCACCGAAGGCGAGTCGGGCATATTGTTCGGTTCCACGGACAACGGCGGAAATAACAACACTAACGTCAAGATTAGCCATTCCTTGTTTGGCGAAAACGGAGAAATAAACTTTATCACTAACTGCTCCGTAGTTTGCACCTCGACTGCGTTGATAGACATCGACATCTCCACCACCGGACTCAACAAGACGCTGGACGGCAAATACGTCGAAAAAATCGACGAAAACGGCAAATATCGCCCGACGACAGCGTTTTTAGGATTTGACGGCAAAGGCGACAAAACCTATCCGCAAGTTAGTGACGTAACTGACTTTAACCCGATTAGTACTTACGCCGAAGCAAAAGCCGCGGGATGGATTTACAACTTTACCGAAAATAATGTTGTCAGCTAAAAAAACCGACAATTTCAACCGACATTGTTGTTAACAACGCTAAAAGACGCACCCGCACGGGTGCGTCTTTTACGGTATAAACAAAAACTCCAGATAGTCTGGGGGGGGTAAAGAAAAGGTTAACCGTTGAGCAAAATTCTCTGTTTGTATATAATAAAAGTTGCGACCTGCCAGTTGCGACAAATAAAACAAACGGAGGATTTATAAAAAAGAGATTTTCATAGGGAACAGTTTAGCACCCACGAAATGGAATTGCATGTCCCACATAGTATTTGCGCCAAAATATCGTCGCAAAGTATTTTTCGATGACAAAAGGCAGGAGATAAGAAAAATACTGCGTACGCTATGCAAACGGAAAGGCGTAGAGATGATAGAAGGGGAAGTATGTCCCGACCATATACATTTACTTCTAACAATACTACCCAAAATGATATGCAGGTGAATTTGTTTTATTTGTATTGTCTACGGATGTTTAAAAAATGATTTTAACGTACTTAAACAATCGTCGGGTATAGATTGCCGAGTATCAGTATCGACAGAGAACAGTAAATAGACAGCGAAACGGCGTCTACGATTGTGGTAATAAACGGGCTTGCGACCACTGCGGGATCGAGATGACAGGCTTTCGCAAGTAGCGGAAGCACGCAACCGATAAATTTTGCTATCAATATTGTTAAAAATACAGTTGCACAAATAACAAGCGCGACGATAAAACCGTTGTCAATATAATACAGCCTATCGATTAACATGAGTTTGCAAAAGCAAGCGAGCATCAGCGTCATACCGAGTAGGATAGCTACCCTGAGTTCTTTCCATATTACCCTAAAAATGTCTTTTAAACTTATTTCGCCCAATGCAATGCTGCGTATGACAGTGACGGATGATTGACTGCCTGCATTGCCTCCCGTATCCATTATCATAGGGATACATCCGGTGAGAATAATACCGACTACAGGCAAATTTAGTGTTTCTTCGTTTGCGTTTATTATCAACCCGGTAAACGTTGCGGATATCATCAGTAGTAACAGCCATGGTACTCGGTTTAACCAGAGACGCCAAACCGAGGTTTTTAGGTATGGGGTGTCAGAAGGGGTAATGGCAGCCATTTTTTGAATGTCTTCCGTCGCTTCGTTATCGATAACGTCGATGATATCGTCAATTGTGATTATACCGACCATGCGTTTTTCTTCGTCGATTACGGGAATGGTTAATAAATCGTATTTTTTAATGACGGACGAGACTTCTTCGCGATCGGTATGAGTAAAAACGAAAATAACATTTGTATTCATTATAGAGTCGACGACGATATCCGGCATTGCGAGCAAGAGTTCTTTTATTGACAAAACCCCGACCAATCGTTTCGTAGAGTCAAGGATATAACAACAATTGACGGTTTCTTTATAGTCGCCGATTTTTCGGATTCTTTCCAATGCCTGATTAACCGTCATACCGAGTTTTAAGTCGAGGTACTCTGTGGTCATGATACTGCCCGCGCTATCCGTCGGGTAGGCTAACAGTTTGTTGATTTCCGCGCGTTTTTCTGTTTTTGCTGATTTTAATATCTTTTTTACGACGTTTGCTGGCATTGCCTCGATTATATCGACGGTATCATCGAGAAAAAGTTCTTCTATTATACCGCTGATTTCTTTTTCGGATATCGATTCGATAATTTTTTGTTGCGATTCCGAAGAAAGGTATGAAAAAACTTCCGCAGCGTCGTCGGTTTTTAACAATCGGAAAATTTTGATTGCGTCTTGCGCGTTAATGTCATTCAACAACGTCGCTATATCGACGTTATTGGTTTCGTTAAGTATTTTCACTATCACTGAAATCTGCTTGTTGTGCAACAATTCTAAAATTTCCATAAAAACCTCCTTTTTTGCGGAAGCAAAATTTTTTCGTGTTTTTGTTTTATTAATTGATTAGTTTAAGTCGATAATTTTTTCCTCTGACCTCGTAGGTCCGAAAGGGCAAGGCCCAAAAGTAGATTTCTTGACCATTATACGCGATTTAAAATTTTTGTCAACTTTTTTGTCAACTTTTTTGAAAAGTCATTTGCGTCGAGTTTGTTACGTTGTCTAACCGCTTTTTCAAAAAATAAAAACAAAAAATTGATTTAAATATACTAAAAACACTTGAAAAAGTAAAAAAAAGATAGTAGAATATCAATATATAAAGATACCATTTGTTCCTGCTCGGTGCGTCAGGTTAATTGCAGTGCGTCAACCACAGTAGAAAAACGGGAACTCGCGTCTTTACGTTGTTATGTCAGGCCTCAACGCCCTAACGGGTTTAAAAACTTTTTAGTTTCGGACGGAAGGCAGAGAACGTCAGCAGAGTACCCACCTGAATGAAAGTTCAGGTTGACTACGCTATTACCAACGGCCGTAGCGGGAACTTTTTTTTACTTACGATGAAAAACAGGATTCAAATCATTTTTTATCTTTCGGTGGCGGCGGCTATATTTGTCGGCGTGTTATTAGCGTTCTTTTTTATCGGGGGTTCTGGCTTGTTCGGAGACGGCGCGATGTCCAAAAAAAATTTTGACTCTGATATAAACAGCAGGACAAAAACCGTATACGTGGACGGCGCGGTTTGCAATCCGGGTTGGTATCCTTGCGATGACGGTGAAACATACGCCGTAGTGGCGGCTAAAGCCGGCTTGCTTTCGGTTTCAGTAATAAAACAAGCCGACTTGGTGGTAGACAACGAAGTTGACTGTATTTACGTTTGTTTTAGAGAAGGCGAAATAGTATACGATACTATCAACGTAAACGGTGTGTTTTTTTCGGAGTTGTACGGGCAATACGGTATCGATGAGGACGTTGCAAATAAAATAATTGGTTATATTGCCGAAAACGGAAAATTGAAAAGCAAAAAAGAGCTTTACGAAAAAGTTTTATCGGACGAGGAGTGGGTGAAAAACCACTACAGAATGCACGTTGAGGTATCCGAATGAGAAAGAGAATTATCAATTTCAGACCGATAGTCCTCATTGCGCTGGCGATTGTTGCGGGCATTCTGATAGGGTATGCGCGTCTTTATGGTGCTTTTTGGGCTTTTTGGGTTATTTTCGGTTTAACTTTCGGGGCGGGAGTGGTCTTTTTTATATTTAAATTCAGAAAAGTTGCGCTTTGCTTTTTGATTGCCTTGCTTGCCTTTTTGAGTGGATTTTTTAATTTTAATTTGAGTTATAGTAGTTTTTGTGCCAAAGAGTACAGGGACGAAGAGGTGTTTGTCAGCGGCAAACTTACTGACTATTATTCCGAGTCAAAAAACAGTATTTTCATTTCGGTCAAGGAGGTTTCGATTAATTACGAAAAAACCGATTTTAACGTCGGTGCATGGATTTATCTCGATCAAGACGTGTCGGCGGAAGAAGTTAAGCAAAAAATAGGGTGTTACGTCGATTTTAATTGCCGATTGAATAATGCGCCTATATTTACCGACGGGATAAACACTTTTTACGTCAAACAGAATATTGCGTTTTTAGCGACGAGCGTCAGCGATTTGAGTTGGTACAACGGTAGCTTGTCTTTTGACGAAACGGCAAGAGAATTTGTGCGAAACACGCTGAAATCCAACATGACAGAAGATACTGCTGCGGTGGGGATTGCGCTGTTGCTCGGAGATAAAAGCAATATGTCCGCTGAGTTGAAAAACGGATATCGACAGATGGGAATATCTCATATTTTTGCCGTCAGCGGTTTACATATCGGTTTTATTTACACCGTTTTAAATTTTATAGTTTTTAAAACGAGAATGAGAAAATGGAAGGCAATTCCCATAGTATTTTTACCGATGTTGTTTTACGCATGGGTGTGCGGTTTTTCGCCATCGGTGGTAAGGGCGCTCGTCATGACTACTTGCGTGGTTGTGTTTAACGCACTCGGTACGAAAAACGATAGTTTATCGAGTCTTGCAACGGCAGCCACGATAATTTTGTCGTTGCATCCGCTATATTTGTTTGATGCCGGATTTTTGATGTCTTTTTCCGCAGTTTTCGGTATAATATGTATATCGCGAATACTGAATAGATACGTGTTTACGGAAAACAAATTGCTCAAGTCGGTTTACTCGGTTGTGTTTATAAGTTTTGGCGCAACGCTCGGTACGCTTGGATTGATAGTCGAGTTTTACGGTGAAATAGCCTGGCTCGGCATGGTTTTTAATCTGTTGATAACCCCGTTTATAAGTATAGTGTTTATAGTTTTGTTGGTTGGTTTAATTCCTTTTTTAAAATTTTTGTTAGTAGTACCGCAAGGATTTTTTACTCTGACAAACTATATTGCGAGCGGATTTTCGGAAAGCGGACTGGGTGCATTGACGGCAAAAAGCTTTGGTATCGCATTGTTGTTTATTTACGCGGCAATGTTTGTGTTTGGCGGATTTATCAATTTGTCGCCTAAGGTTAAGAAACTGACTGTTTTGTCATTGAGTACGGTGGCGGTAATCATTGCCGTAATCGTTGCTTTGCCAAAAACAACAAAACAGAGAGTAAGAGTGATTTCGAGTAACGAGGAGTATTGTTACGTAGTTACCGATTCGCAAAACAATGCTTTCGTTATTTCGGATTTTTCGTCCGAGTACGATACCGATGAGATAATAGATTGCTGTAAGGCAGATTGTATAAAAAACGTTTACGTTTTCGTATTAAATCCCGAGTCGTTTGATTGCGATATCTTTTTGGCGTTGAAAGAATCCGGACTAAGCATAGGCGGAGTTTATTTTAACGGCGGCAACGTTTATAATACGACAGTCGATACGATACAGGGCAATGATATCGATACGTATTGTTTTGTAAACGGCAATAGCGTAAGTGTAGGTGAATACGATTTTACTTGCATATACGACGGCGGTAAAGCGTGGTTTTTAAACGGAGATAGGGTAACCATGCTGTTTTGTGAGGGAGTAAATAATACGGCGTTTGATAGAATTAAGAGCAACGTAACGACAAAAATCGATCTTGTTTTTGTTTCCGATAACGAAGAGTATGTTTTGGTTAGTGCAAATTGTCTTGCGGTAGTTACTCAAAATTATTCCTCTACTAAAATTTTAGGGGCAAAAACTCTCGGAAACTTTACAATAGATATTAAAAATGATATAATCACGGTGATACCTTAAAAGCAATGTTGTATGCACAGTTTATAGAACAGTTGAAACGTAGTTTTTTTCCAGTTATCGTGATAGAAGGCGATGACGCTTATTTGCGTGAAGACGCGTTGGAAAAGTTGAAAGAAAAACTGGATATTTCGTTGTCCGAACTCAATGTTACGTTAAGAGACGGCTGCGATATTTCAGTGGCGGAGGTTGTTGCGCTTGCCAATTCGTTTCCCGTTATGAGCGACAAAAGGTTGATTGTATTAAGAGACTTTTTGTCCGAAAAAAAGTTTATTGATTTAAAGGATAAGGCGTTTGCAGGGTTTTTTGAATATTGCAATACGCCGAATGAGACGACATGTCTTGTATTGATATACGGTAAGGCAAAAGCACCTTTTAAAATAAACGCGACTTATGTCGATTGCTCAAAAATGGATCTTTATGCCGTTTCCTCATGGATAAGGACGGAAGTAGAAAAGAAAAATAAAACGATTGAGAGGTCGCTTGCCGATAAGATTGCCGAGTATTGCGATTGCGATATGTATCGCGTGTTTCAATCGGTTGCCAAGTTGTCTGCGTATTGCGAAAAAAATATCGACGTTCAAGCGGTCGAGTTGTTGGTGCCAAAGGATATCGAGGTTGTCATCTTTGAATTAGCCAATGCTATTTGCGAGGGACGATTTGAGCGGGCACTTGAGGTGTGTCGTAAATTGTTGCTTGAAGAAGAACCGAGCAAAATAATGGGTTCGATTTATTCGGGGTTTAGACGTATGTTTTTTGCAACGGGTTGTAGTTTATCCGACGACGCACTGTCGGATAAACTCGGAGTTAAACCTTACGCGGTAAAAAAAGCGAGAGAACAGGGCGAAAAGTTTGGCATTAAAAAGTTAAAATCCGCATTGACGCTCTGTGCCGATAGCGATATGAAACTGAAAAATTTTTACGGTAACGAAAAAGCGATAATAAACGACTTGGTATTGTCGTTGTGCAATTTGTAGTATGAGAGAGAATATGTATGATAAAGTTATTTAAAAAGTTAACGAATAACTATCGTTTGAGTATGATAGTGTCATGCATTGTTTTTACAGTGACGTGTGCGTTCTGCAGTATATATAAGGTAAAGAGTTTTTTTAGCTACTTGACGCAATACTATTTCGTCGTACCGAAGAGTGTGTTGCTGACGAGCATATGCTGTCTTGTTTTCGGGTGTATTGTCATGGCACTGCTGGTTTTGTTTACAAAATTGTTTTTTGGCGTGTTTAAAATTTATACGATACCGCAAAGGGAGGCTGTATTTATTTCGTTGCTTATTTTTTCGGCGAGAAATTTGATACTCGGTTGTCTGAATTTGCTGATTGCGTTTATGCCGCATATGATCGTATTTGCCAAGTTGTTTTTCTTGGTGACCACTATGGCGGCTTGGGCAGCGGTTTACATGGTTTACGATAAATATTATTTACACGTTTCGGTTGCGCCGGCTTTTTTTAAATTGCATTTTATATATTGGGGCGTGATAACGTTAGTATCGGTCTTGAGCGGATTTTTGTTTTAGCGGGAGGAGAAGAAACTATATGAAAAAAATAGCAGTTATATTTATTTGTTTTGTTTTGGTTTTTGGTATGACCGCATGTTCAAAAGGATTCGTTAACGATAATCGGGAAGAGTTGGCAAAAAGAGCACAAGGGCAGAGTTTTGACGTGGTTTCTATCTGGCAGGAGTTTTGCGATACTTGTCCCGATAGGGCGAGTTTTTCAGACGGAGAAAAAGCAGCTGCCGATTTTATTTCATGTAAGTTTGATGATTACGGCTTGAGTTACTATGACGGAAATAGTTATATCCAAAATATTTCTTACGGAGAAAGCTCTACGCAAAATGTAATCGGTGTAGTTAAAGCCGATACCGACGGCGTCGGTAGCGTCGTTGTCGGAGCGCATTACGACAACGTCGGCGCAGTCAATGCAAGCGGTGCAAACGATAATGCAAGCGGAGTTGCCGTAATGCTTTGCCTTGCAAGATATTTTTCGATTCAACGTTTGTCGTTTAATTTAGTATTTGCGGCATTTGGCGGGGAAGAAACAGGATACGTCGGGAGCGAATATTTTGTTGAAAATTTTGATTTCGGCGATATTTTGTTGTACGTTAACGTGGATAGCGTGGCTAACGGCGAATATTTGTATGCTTGTACGCATGGTATCGGGACCGACTATTGCGAGTACTTTTTAGACTCATACGGAGAGAGCGATTTATTTTTAAAATCAATATCCGTTCCGTCGTCGGATTTGGGCGCGACTTTTTTAGTGAGTTCGTTTAACGGGTATTCTGTGCCGTATCTTAACGTTGATTCCGTATCCTTTTATTATTACGATATACCTACGGTTTCTTTTTTTGCGGGCGATTTAGAGTATGCGTATTCGTACGTAGAGTCTCGGAGCGAAAGCAACAGAGTAATGCACACCTCTGAGGATAACGTCCAAAAACTGATGGCGACGGATAGCGATTACGAATACAACATGCAGTCCGTTTTCAATTGTATAAGTGCGACTTTAGGTGACGAGAATTTTTTGACCGCGCTAACGAATACGTCTGTAAGCGGATTGAGTAATCGTTCGACGGAAAATTACGTTGCGATTATCAGTGTGTGCCTTTGTATTTTGGTTTTACTTGCTGTGATTGTAGCCTGCTGCAAGATTTACAAGAGATTGAGAAAACGCTCGATTGTGAAAGAACAGGCAGTAAAAAATTTTTCATTATTTTCACAAACAAATGACGAAGAAATATTTACATTTTAGAATAAGTGTGTTATAATAACGAGGCTGGTAAGACGGCTGTAGACAATTGTCTGGGTGTAGCGCAGTTTGGTAGCGTGCTTGAATGGGGTTCAAGAGGTCGCAAGTTCGATTCTTGTCACCCAGACCAAAAAAAGGGGGAAAGGTGTGTTCATCTTTTCCCCTTTTTTTATAGCCGTACGTACTGTAGCCTATAAATTCTTTCATTACGATTGCCAATGTTATACTACAAGCGATCTGGAATGTATGCGAAGATTTTTTACTACGATGCTAAGATATATCTATGAATATATAAAAAGCTAAAGATGATTTTTTACGAAGGAGAGAAATTATGTCATCGAATGAAATTATGCAATTAGTGCAGAGTCTCATATGGTTGCTTGCCGGTGTGGGTGTGTTTATCGTCGGCATGAATTTTATGAGCGACGCGCTTGAAAAGAGCGCGGGTAAAGGGACCAAAAGGTTACTTGAAAAAATCAGTAATAATCGTTTTTCCGGTATCGGAATCGGTGCCGGAGTTACGGCGATTATCCAAAGTTCGTCCGCAACGTCGGTTATGGTTATCGGCTTGGTTAATGCAGGAGTGATGACTCTAATGCAAGCCACACCGATTATCATGGGAGCGAATATAGGTACTACAATAACAGGCGTGTTGGTTGCGTTAAAAAACGATTATTTCAATATCGTAATGTACTTTTTGGCGTTTGCCGGCGTAATGATGGGCTTTTTTAAGCAAGAGAAAATAAAAATAGCCGGTAACTTGTGTTGCGGATTAGGTCTTATTTTTGTCGGACTAAGCGTCATGAGTAGCGAGCAAGCTTTCGGAAATCCTCTTGTAGAAAGACTGTTTACCGACATTTTTGAAAAAGTCGATTTTCCGTTATTGTTAATTTTTATCGGCATCGTTTTTACCGCACTTATTCAAAGTTCGTCTGCTTCTACCGGCGTCGTTATTACAATGGTAGGCACCGGAGTTCTCCCGCTCGATTTGGCATTGTTTATAGTGCTTGGAGCAAATATAGGGACATGCGTGACGGCGTTGCTCGCTTCCGTAGGCGCAAATGCAAATTCAAAGCGTGTGGCGTTAATTCACTTTACTTTCAACGTGGTAGGTACGATTTTGTTTACCGCGATAATTTGGATTTTCAGGACGCCTGTGGTTAATTTGCTGCAGTCAATGTTTCCCGGTGACGATATGATGTCATTGCAGATGCGTGTTTCTGTTTTTCACGTTATATTCAACGTAACTACTACATGTTTATTGTTGCCATTTGTTAAACAGCTCGTCAATTATGCTTGCTTTGTAATTAAGGATAAAAAGCCAAACGAAAAAGCGTTGCTTTTAGAGTACGTCGACGACAGATTGCTGAAAACACCGGCAATTGCGCTCATGCAGGTGAAAAAAGAAATAGAGCATATGTTTGATTTGGTAGAAGAAAACATAAGATTTTCTTTTACCTCGATTGACAACGGCTCGAGAGAATACGATGAGCGTATAAAAAATAACGAGAAAAACATTGATTTTATCAACAGTGCATTGACGGATTTCTTAATCAGGCTGTCCGCAGGGGTAGAACAAAGCGACGAGAGGATAATTGCTTCGTATTTTCATGTATTGAACGATTTAGAGCGTATAGGTGATCATGCCGAAAACTTTCATGGTATAGGGATAGAAATGTCAGAAAAAGATATTTCGTTTTCAAAGACGGCACATGTTGAAATCGCCGCGATGCGAGCAAAAATCCTTGAAATGTTTACCGTGTCCAAAAGGGCCTTTGAAAATGAGGATAAAACAGAATTGCCAACGTTGACAGTATTGGAGGAGTGCGTGGACGGAATGAAAAAAGATCTTATTTCGCAACATTTCTCTCGTCTTGCCGACGGTGATTGCCGCACAACGTCAAACCCGTATTATTCCTCGCTGGTTTCGGGGCTTGAGCGCGTTGCCGATCACCTCGTAAACGTTGGGTACAGTATCGTAAATCCTATAGGTTCTCAAAGGGAAGAAGGTCAGATACGAGATAGAAAACAGTTGGTTTAGAGGGTTGATGCGTTGGCGAGATTATTATTAAGGTAAAAACGCTCAAATAATACCTATTATGCGTTAACAGTTGAATTTTTTTTCGATATTTGTTATAATTGACATATGAAAAAAGGTAAAAAATTTTTAGCAAATAACAAAGAAGCCAAAGTATTGATATATTTTTCGGCTGGCTTCGTCGTCCTTTTGGTAGCTTTTTTGCTCTTGAGGCAAAGCGTTGAAGTATGCGAATGGTGGAGCAGAACTATCGGTAGGGCATGGATATTTGTAGTCGGAAAAATCAACAAAGCGTTTGGTGTCAGTGTTTTTGAAATATTACTTATATGCGCTATAGTAACAGTTATTTTAGGATTGATTTGTTTTATAATCAGGATGATAAAAAGGGAAAAGGAGCGCGCATTTAAACTTGTCGTAATATTGATTTGTTGCGTGTTTGGCGGATTAAGTATTTACGGCTGTACCGCAGGGTTTGCTTATAATCGTGCAGAGTTGCCGTTGGAGTTGTATGACGGAGATATTTCGCAGGAAGAAGTTTGTGACATCGCGAGAAGGTACGTTGCCAAGATTAATGAGGTTGCTTCTCGCCTGAAAACGGACGACAACGGTGCTGTCATATGTCCGTATACGATGGATGAATTGTCCGACATACTTATCAAAGAGTACGAGCGTTTGGACGACGATAAATACGGTGGATATTTCAGTAGTTTTACTACTCGTGCAAAAGGTTCGATTTTTAGCCGATTGATGACCGAAATGCACATTACGGGTATGTTTTTTGCACCTACGGGGGAGGCGCATGTTAACACGTATTGCCCGTCGTGCTCTATCGCCGTAACTGCCGCGCACGAAATAGCCCATAGTAAGGGTATTATGCGTGAAGGCGATGCCAATTTGTTAGCGTATTACGTAACTTTGACGAGTAATGACGAGTATGTATTATTTGCAGGCTTGTTTTCGATGTTAGGTCGATTTTTAGATGTTGTTAATTATTATTCCGGTACGGCGGATTTGTATAACGAACTGTATTATTCGCTTAACTCGACAGTTAAAGATACAATCAAGTCGTACAATGCGTTTTGGAGTCAACACGATAGTTTAGTTGATATCGAAGAAACCCTTAACAACGCTTATTTAAAATTGAACGGTGTTGAAAACGGCACGGGGAGTTATAACGACAGTACCACGTCGGATGTGGTTGTCGATTATGACAATCTGGACGATAACAATCAACCCACGATAATAATTAACAGTTTTTCTGATGCGCAATTGCTTATCTTTAAGATAGCGCAGGAAGGTTTTTTATAAGCAATCGAGTAATAGGTATTGTCACACGCGGTTGAGTGTGGTATAATCAATATTGAGAGGGCTTGCCATGAGTAATATACGAGATTCAATAGAAAAGATTAAAGGAGATATCGAAGAGAACAAAACATGCCATGACGTTGTGTTGGTCGGAGCGACAAAAACACGAGATATAACGACAATAGAGCAGGCAGTGATTGACGGGTTGCGCGTCGCCGGTGAAAACAGAGTGCAGGAGTTGCTTGAAAAGTATAAACCGATAGATGGTTTGAGTTGGCATTTTATCGGTGCTTTACAGACCAACAAGGTCAAATATATAGTCGATAAGGTTGATTTGATTCACTCCGTGGATAGGTTAGAACTCGCTCGCGAGATTGATCGAAGGTGTGCAAAAATAAATAAGGTTATGCCCGTACTCATAGAGGTAAATATCGGCGGAGAGGAATCAAAAAGCGGCGTTGCTCCGAGCGATTTATTTGAACTGCTTGAAAAAGTGATTTTATTGCCAAATATAAAAGTTTGCGGACTTATGACGGTGATGCCTAAAAACGCGGGGGAAGAGCTATACGTCAAGGCGCATGAACTGTTTGTTTTAATGAAAGAGCGATATATGGATTTACCTATACAATGGTTAAGCATGGGCATGAGTGGCGATTATTTAACGGCGTTGCGTAATGGCTCAAATATGATAAGGCTCGGTACGGCACTTTTTGGTGAGCGCGTATATCCGACTGTGAATAAAAATGAAACTTAATTTAGATAAAAAAGCAAAAATAAATCTTCTCATATGCATTCTCATCATCATACTCGGCATCGTTGCGGATCAGATAACGAAAGCGATATTTGTCAAGCTTGATGAAAAAGGGGTTATACCTATTGATATATTGCCCGGAGTTGCTGCGTTTGTCATGGCGTACAATGACGGCGCGGCATGGGGGAGTTTCGGCGGAAGCAGCGTGATGTTTTTTGTTTTGACTTTTATTGCCGTGCCGGCTTTTATTGTTGTAATGATATATCGATTAAAACATGGCAAACTTAGTGCGTTCGGATTTGCTTTCGTTGTTTCTGGAGCTTTGGGCAATGCCGTCGACCGAATGTTTTTAGGAGATGGTTTTTACAATGGGGAAGTGCGAGATTTTTTGCAAACGGAGTTTTTGGGACGATTGAATTTTATTTGCAATCTTGCCGATATTTTGCTCGGGTTTGGCGTCGTATTGCTAATGGTAGGTATGTTTTTTGTTGATGATGATGCTATATTTAAAAAGATCGATAAACAAGATGATGAAGAAAACGTGCCTATTGTTTTTGATAGTCAATCTGACTCAGATACTGTTTCTGACATAGTAAATGCGGGTTGTGCAGATACTGATTGTAAAGGGATGAAAGATGAGTAAAATCGAGCCGGTTGATACCGAAAGGCAATTTTCGACGTTTATAGTCAGAGAAGAAAATTTTGGCGACAGGCTCGACGTCTTTGTCGGTGAGGCAATTCAAGGTAGCCGCAGTAACGCGCAAAAAAAAATAAAAAACGGTTTGGTTTTATTAAACGGCATGACGGAAGATAAGACCTCAAAAACACTAAAAATCGGCGATAGAGTTGACGTGGCTATCGTGTCGCCGCAATCAACTGAGCTCATTCCTCAGGATATCCCGATAGATATAGTTTATCAGGATGAGTATCTTGCCGTTATCAATAAACAACAGGGACTGACCGTGCATCCCGCCGGCGGAAGTTATCGAGATACGCTTGTCAATGCATTGTTGTATCATGTAAAAGATTTAAGCGGCATTAACGGCGATATACGTCCCGGTATCGTGCATAGACTTGATAAGGATACGAGCGGGCTTATGGTTGTTGCAAAAAACGATTTTGCTCATGTGGAGTTGTCGCGTCAGATATCGACAAAAGAGTGCAGGCGAATTTACTATGCGCTAACGGAAGGTGTGTTTAAAGAAGACAGCGGCGTTATCGATGCGCCGTTGTTTAGAAGTAAAACCGATAGAAAAAAGATTGCCGTTGATCCAAACGGAAGAAAAGCCTTGACGTTGTTTGACGTTGTGGAACGCTTTCAAAACAATACGCTGGTGAGATTTGAATTAAAAACGGGAAGAACACATCAAATAAGGGTTCATTCGACGTTTATCGGTCATCCTATTGTCGGAGATAAGACGTATGGATTTAAAAAGCAAAAGTTTGAACTCGATGGTCAGTTGCTGCATAGTAAAGAAATAGTTTTCACTCATCCGAAAACAAAAGAAACGATGCATTTTGACAGTGAGCTACCGGATTATTTTAAACGAATATTGCAGATATTAAAAAAATAATTTTATTTTGCTTTATTTTGTTTACTTTTTTTTGTTATTAAGTTAAAATGAAAGGGCATGGTTATTGTTTGTAAGAGATTTAAACTAACCGTTGCTATCATCTAAAGATTATTACTACTAAAAAGGGGTAAAAAATGAGAAGAACTATTGAAAACATTGTTATCGGTATCCTTATAGTCTCGTTACTGCTTGCTGTGCTTGGTGTCATTTTGACCAACGAGACTTTGACAAAGGCTGCATTTGTCGTGTTGATGATCGTGGCACTTGTTTATACGGTGTTGCAAGTGCTTGATTATTTTGATGCGCTCAAGACGCAAGACGATAAACTGAAAAAACAAACTTTTTGGTTTATGGTGGTGACGGCGGTGGTCGCGCTTGCTATCGTGTGCATCGGTATATTTGCTTTGTGCGGCAAGTTGTTTTAAGATACTTAAGAGACGATCGGATTTTTAATTCGGTCGTTTTTTTATGACGAAAAACGTTTTTTGCCCGAAAAAAAACCGCTCGGTTTGAGAATTTTTAAATATGTAGTCTTAGTGAAAGGGAAAACGGGAAAATTCTCGTTTTTGGGCGGGATGCCGGTAAACAAAAATTTAAT
>CAZTCB010000031.1:0-15646 GCA_964612455.1 uncultured Subdoligranulum sp.
AATAACGTTTAACGATTTTGTTTCGCTAAACGTTATTTTTTTATATTCAAATTTTCGGTAAAAGTTTTTTCCGTTGACTTTTGCTTTTCTTTATGCTACTTCCGACCACCGAAAAGGCAACGCAATCGGAGGCTTACGTTAACCATAAAAATGTGTCACAACAATAAAAACACTCTCACTGATTTTCGCGAGAGTGTTTTTATTTTTCAACGTTTATTTCGTTCTATTTATTTGCGGTCGAATGTGTTTTCCTTTTTTTGAAGACGTAACGAGCAAACGAAGGACTCTTGAGTATCAATCCGGTCAACACCGTATTGAGAGTCAGCCAAAACCATTGAACGCACGCGCGCCTTACTACCGTCGCCCTGAACACGTCCAAACCAGCGTTTATCAACAAAGTCGTGGTCGGATAGTACGCCGCCATACCCATGTCGTACAACAACGCCTCTCCGAGCGCCGTCAGCCCGAGACTGCACACCAAAAAAGTGCTTAACGCCGTGCAAACAAGTTTAACCGAAAGACTATCCGTCTTTAAATACCTGAAAAACAAGCCAGCCAGTAGTGACATTACGCCGTTGCTCAGCGTGATAAGCGGCATCCACGGTCCCTCGGGAAACAACATTGCCGGCAAAAAATCCGCCAGCATCGCCACCCCGCATCCTATCCACGGACCGAGTAACGCACCGGATAGAAAACAAAAAGCATACACGAAACTGATACGCCCGAAAGTATCTATACGCGGCATTACGGACGAAAGCAAGTTTAAAACTATGCCGACTGCCGTAAAAACGGATACGAGAGTAATGATTTGTGTTTTTTTTGACATTATAAAAGACCTCCCTGTTAACTCGGAAAGGTCCGCGCAAAAAATCGCATACCGCAAAAAAACGGACGCTATTAACAGCAACGGACGCGAACAAGTACCGCAGAACCATTCGTCCTTTCGTGCAGGGGCGACTTCCCATCCCCGTGCCACTTTACGCACTTGCCCTACTTTGCCGTGAACAATATATCACAAAATACGAATAATGTAAATCGTTTTTAACTTTTTTATTTGATTTCGGATAATTTTTTTTGTACGACGCAAAATAAAGGTATGCTTACTATTTTTTTCAGAGGATTGATTATTTTCGGACTTCTGTTGGTCGTAATAAGACTGATGGGCAAACGCCAAATCGGCGAAATGGAGCCGTTTGAGCTTGTAATAACTCTAGTCATATCCGAGATTGCGTGCGTTCCCATGGGGGATAAAAACATACCGCTCACCTACGGTATCGTATGCATACTCACGCTTTATATAGTCCATCAGTTTATCGTGCTACTGTCCAAAAACACGCGCATGCAAGGCATAATAAGCGGAAAACCGATGTTGGTAATAGACAAGAGCGGAATCAACGTGGGCGCGGTAAAACAACTCAACATGCAGGTAAACGACCTCTTGCAATCATTGCGAAACACAGGGCATTTTTCGGTCGAAGAAATAGAATACGCTTTGATGGAAACTAACGGACAGTTGTCCGTGATACCGAAACAATCTATGGAAGACAGGCAAAAAACGCTACCCGTCCCCCTTGTTCTCGAAGGAAAGTGGTGTACGGAAGAATTGACGCAGCATGATATAGATAAACAAAAAATAAGCGACATGTTATTTAAAAAACACGTTCGATTTAAAGACATCGTGTTTTTAACCGTCGACCAAAACGACCACTTTGTGGTACAAGACAAACGCGGCGTACGCAGTTGGGACGAACAAAAGGAAGGTATACTCAAATGAAGCACATGATTATTCCGTTGGTTGCACTCATTCTGGTTGTGGGTCTCGGCATTTTTGAAAGCATAACCATTTACGAAACCTATGAAGATTTTGAAAAAGAAATAGATAAACTAATGCAGTTGTGTTACGACGAAAATCTAACGGAAGAAACATTTGAAGAGTTTTGCGAATATTGGGTTGAAATAAGAGA
This sequence comes from uncultured Subdoligranulum sp., assembly GCA_964612455.1. Taxonomy (GTDB): domain Bacteria; phylum Bacillota; class Clostridia; order Christensenellales; family CAG-314; genus SFEB01. Next base: position 1,965 of record CAZTCB010000031.1, read on the forward strand.
AAAGTCGGAATTTTTTCTTCCCCACAACGACGTTTACGAAATAACGTTGCGTATAGGCGAAATCAAAGCGTACGTCAGGCAAAAAGACTACGACCTTTGCCTTGCTCATCTTTCGGTAATGAAAGACCTCGCATCGTATATAGGGCATCTTACCGTTCCCTCCATAGGGCACGTAATGTAACGGTTTTTTTAATATTTAATATAACAATAGATTAATCACACGTATAAATAAACGCGCCGAGTTTCTTTTGCGAAACTCGGCGCGTTTTTACTTTCCTTTTTAAAAAGTCAAAAGAAAAGATAGATTTTTATACCGTTCTTAAAATATCTCCCGACTCCAACTTGCAAGGACAATCGAATTTTAAAATTTGCTGCACTCGCTTGGCATCGTCAACGGCAATGTCGTTGATATCCCGAAGATTTTTTATCGTAACTCTCTTATTAAAAACGTCTGCGGGCGAAAGTATCTCTACGCATTGTCCTTCCTTAAAACGACTGCGCATTTCTATCGTAGCAACGCCGTCGTAATAATCCTTGACCACCGCCAGAAACTCACTGTCCCCCGTCGCACGACTCGTCTCGTAATTTTGTGTTATCTTTCCGTCGTCAAAAGTAAAACCCTCGGTAAACTGTCTGTGCGTGGTTTTAAACAGCTCTGCCGCCAGTTTTTCATCCGTAACGTAGTTTTCGGGATTGGCGTAGTACGCGTCGATTGCGCGCCTATACGCGTTAACTACCGTGGCGACGTAATACGGTGATTTCATCCTGCCTTCGATTTTAAACGACGCTACGCCGCACTCGATGAGGTCTTTGATACGGCGGATAAGATTGAGGTCTTTACTGTTGAAAATATAAGTCCCCCGTGCGTCCTCCTTAACGAGCAACTGCTTGTCCGTATGTTCTTTTTCCTCGATTTGCCATTCCCAGCGACAAGCCTGAACACACTCCCCGCGATTGGCGCCCCTGCCCGTCAAAAAATCCGACATCAGACACCTGCCGCTGTAACTGACGCACATCGCGCCGTGAATAAACACTTCCGTTTCGCACGTCGGCACGAAAGAGTTGATTTCCGCAATATCTTCAAATTTACATTCCCGAGCCAAAACAACCCGTCGTGCGCCCTGTTTGTGCCAAAACTCGACTGCGTATTTGTTTAGTACGTTGGCTTGGGTGGATATATGTATGGACAGACGCGGAGCGACTTTTTTAGCCACGTCAACCACGCCCGCATCCGACACTATGACGCCGTCGACTCCGACGTCTTGCAAAAACACAAGGTACTCTTGCAATTCTTCAAAATCGGCGTTTCGGGCAAATATGTTGACGGTAACGTATATTTTTTTGTCCGCAGAGTGCGCAACGTCAGTCGCTTGCAGTATTTCTTCTTGCGTAAAATTGTCGGCAAAAGCGCGCAATCCGAAGTTTTTGCCGGCGAGATACACCGCGTCCGCTCCGAAGTGAAACGCAGTCAGGAGTTTTTCCATATTTCCTGCGGGCGCCAACAATTCTACTTTTCTTTTTTCCTTAATCTCGTTCATAATAATAGTATTTTTATTTCGTTACTGTCAGTTTTCTAAAATAATCGGTATAATCATAGGATAACGATCGTATTTTTTTCGGAAGTAACTCTTTATCGGTTTTTGTATGAGTTGTTTCGTAATAGTGACGTTAAGCTCCTTAAGATCGATGTTTTCCAATGCCTCCGCCGTCAGGTTTTTAAGGTCGTCGAGAGTACGGCTGTTGCTGTCGTCTCCCGTGTATATGCAACCGCGGCTTATTATTTCGGGACCGCTGGTAACAACCCCCTGAGTGACGTCTACCCCTACGAGCACGATGACAATACCTTCTTCCGCAAGAGTACGACGGTCTTTGAGCAAATCTTTGCCTACGTCGCCCACGGTAAGCCCGTCAACGAGTACGATACCGCTCGGAATCTTGTCTTTCTTTGCTATTTTTCGGGAAGTGACCTCTACTACCGAACCAATTTCAGGAATAACCACGTTGTTTTCATCCATTCCGAGCGACTCCGCGAGTCTGGCATGTTGACAAAGATGGCGGTATTCTCCGTGAATAGGAATAAAAAACTTCGGTTTTAACAACGAATGCATCAGTTTGAGTTCTTCTCTGCACGCATGTCCCGAGACATGCACGTCGGCAAGACTGCTGTATATTACCGTTGCGCCCAATCTGTAAAGATTGTTGATTACTTTGTATATATCCTTTTCGTTTCCGGGAATGGGACTTGCGGATATAACGATAGTATCGTTTTTACCGATAGTGATTTTATTAAACTGACCGCTCGCCATACGCGTAAGCGCAGACATCGGTTCGCCTTGAGTGCCCGTAGAAAGGATGCATATCTCCCCGTCGGGAACACTGTTTACTTTTTCGATATCCACCGTTTCTCTCTCGTCAAACACGAGCATGCCTGCCTTTCGCGCGGTATCGACGACCTTTGCCATACTTCGCCCGCCAAACGCAATCTTGCGCCCGCATTCCTTAGCTATATCTATGATTTGCTGAACCCTGTCGACGTTGGACGCGAAAGTGGCGACAATAAGCCTACGCCCCACATTTGAGTCAAAAACCCTGCGCAACGTATCGGTGACAACCACCTCGCTCATGGTATAACCGGGGCGTTCGACGTTTGTAGACTCAGCCATAAGAACAGCCACACCGTTTTTACCGAGTTCCGCAATACGATGAATGTTCATCACCTGCCCGCCTATGGGCGTATAGTCGATTTTGAAATCGCCCGTTAAAAAGACCGTCCCCACGGGGGTTTTTAGCGCAATTGCCATACTATCCGCTATGCTGTGGCAAACGTGAACAAACTCCGCTTTAAATACACCGAGCGAAACTACGGAAGACTCATCGACGAGATTGAGCCTGTAGTCGGATATTTCGTGCTCTACGAGTTTGTTTTCAACCAGTGCCAAGGTCAGTCGACTGCCGTAAACGGGAATATTTATTTCTTTGAGCAAGTACGGAACCCCGCCGATATGGTCCTCATGTCCGTGAGTAAGCAAAAGTCCCCTTATACGAGACTTGTTTTCTTTGAGGTAAGTCACGTCGGGTATCACTATATCTACTCCCGGCATTTCCGCGGTCGGAAAACTCATGCCGGCATCCACGACAACGATATCGTCACCGTACTCGAAAGCCGTCATATTTTTACCGATTTCACCGACACCTCCGAGAAACATGATTTTAAGCTTTTTGCCGTTTTCGGCTTTTTTTGCGTTTTTGGGCGTTATTTCATCCTGCTCCGACGCAGACGTTTCGTTGTTGCGGAGATTTATCGCTTCGTCGCCGACAACATTGCGGCGTTGCTCGCGCGCTGCTTTCGTCGCCTTGCTCGCACGCCTGTGCACGGGCGTCTTGGGCGAAACCGCACGGACGGTTTCATCGGAAAAATCCAACAATTCGGATACTTCGTTTTCCGTCGGGTTGGTTACTGCCGACAGTTTTCGGGAAAGAGGACGGCGTTTTGCCTTTTTTTGAGCCTCGACGTACTCCGCAAAACTTTGTTTCTTTGGCTGGCGATTGTTTGTACTCTCATACAAGACCTTTGCCTCGGCTCTCCTTTGAGCTGCCGTCTTGCGCCGAGGTTTGTCTTCGGGAGATTTGTGCCCGTCAGATTTATTTTTTTCGGGATATCGTCCCGATTTTTTTTCGCTCGATTGAGCGGAACGTTTTTTATTTTTTTCTTCTTTCATATATTCCTTTATAAATCAATTTTACTGCTGTTTTTTGCGTACCCGCATAATCGTACCGTTTTTAACGCTACTGCTTTTAGCGTTAATGTCGATACGGCGCACCTTCACCGATATTTATTATAATACAAAATCGCGTCGTTGCCAAACGTTTTTTTGTCTAAAATCGTCGATTTAAAAAAAAATCGTCCGAAGTCGTGTTTTTCTCAACCGAAAAAAAACAGCGAATAAACGGCATTTTTAAAATAAAAACCGACCGATACGGAATATTGTAAATTTTAGATATTTGTCACTTTATTTGAGTTGCATTTTTTTTTATTAGGTGTATAATATACATTGGTATCAGAGGGATACTTTAAAACAAAATAAAGCCTACGAGGCGTAAATAAAGAGGAGATAACTTTATGGAAGAAAACAGAGTGTACAATTTTTCTGCCGGTCCTTCTATGTTGCCGGAAGAAGTACTTAAAGAAGTACAACGCGACATGCTCAACTATGCTGGCAGCGGTATGAGCATCACCGAAATGAGCCACCGCAGCAAGCCCTATATGGCAGTCAACGAAGAGGCTCAGTCTCTGTTGAGAGAACTTCTCAACATTCCCGATAACTACTACGTGATGTTCGTGCAGGGCGGTGCTTCTACTCAATTTGCATGCGTTCCCTTCAACCTTCTCGGTAAAAACAAGAAAGCCGATTACATCATCAGCGGTAACTTTGCCAACAAAGCGTGGGAAGAAGCCTCTCGTTTCGACGGACTCGACATTCACGTTGCCGGCAGCAGCAAAGCCGACAAATACACCTATATCCCCAAAAACCTCGACATCCGTCCCGACGCGGCTTACGTCCATTTGACGTCCAACAACACCATTTTCGGTACGAGATTTAACGAGTTTCCCAAGACAAACGTGCCTATCGTAGCCGATATGTCCTCTGAAATATTGTCCAGAGAAATCAACGTCAGCGACTTTGCGGTCATTTACGCAGGCGCGCAAAAGAACATCGCTCCCGCAGGCGTGACCATCGTCATCGCTCGTAAAGATTTGGTCGACGACACCGAAAACGTATTGCCCTATTGCCCCACCATGCTCAAATGGAAAACTCAGGCTGACAACGACAGTTTGTACAACACTCCGCCGTGCTTCTCTATCTATACGGCAATGTTGGTTTTCCGCTATCTCAAAAAGCTCGGCGGCGTACCCGCAATTCAAAAAATCAACGAAGAAAAAGCAGCTCTCCTTTACGACTTTATCGACAACAGCAAGCTCTTTAAGTCCACGGTCGCTAAAGAAGACCGCTCTATCATGAACGTTCCGTTTGTTACCGGCGACCTCGACCTCGACGCAAAATTTGTTAAAGAAGCAACTGCCGAAGGTCTCTGCACCCTCAAAGGTCACAAACTCGTCGGCGGCATGAGAGCCAGCATTTACAACGCCATGCCCATCGAAGGCGTCAAGAAACTCGTAGAGTTTATGGCGAAATTTGAAAGAGAAAACGGCTAATTATCAGATTTTTTCAGGCAAAACCCAAATCGGCAACGTCCCTTTTGGGTTTTGGTTTGAATAACGATTTTAACTATTATCGAAATTATATAAAGGTGAAAAAATGAAAGAAGTTTTGAGATTAAACGAAATCAGCCCCCTCGTCAACTCGGTGTTTGAAGACAAATATGTCATGACCAAGGATGCAAAAGAACCCGTAGGTATAATGGTTCGTAGTTTTGCGATGCATGAATACGCTCTCCCCGAGACCGCGCTTTGCGTTGCACGTGCGGGCGCAGGCACCAACAACATCCCTTGCGACAAGTATGCCGAACAAGGCGTAGTAGTGTTTAACACGCCGGGCGCAAACGCCAACGCAGTAAAAGAGCTCGTTCTCGCAGCGATGCTTTCCTGCGGAAGAAACTATATCGCAGGTCACAACTGGGCACAAGGTCTCGTCGACGGCGAAAAAACCGTTGCCGAACAAGTAGAAAGCGGTAAAAAACAATTTGTCGGCACCGAAATCAAAGGTAAAACACTCGGTGTCATGGGACTCGGCGCTATCGGCAGATTGGTTGCGGAAGCCGCTCTTGCTCTCGGAATGGACGTCATCGGGTACGACCCCTTCCTTACCAAAGAAGCGGCAAAAACTCTCGACGAAAGAATCCGCGTCATGGACAATACGTTTGACGTATACACCCTCGCCGATTATATCACGTTCCACGTCCCTCTTACTCCCGACACGAAAGGCAGTATCAACGCAGCCAACATCTCCAAGATGAAAGACGGCGTCAATATTATCAACTGCAGTCGCGGCGAGCTCGCCAACTACGACGACATCAAAGCGGCAGTTGAGAGCGGCAAAGTCAACCGTTACGTCACGGACTTCCCCTGCGCGGCATTATTGGGTGTTAAAAACATCATCACTATCCCCCACCTCGGAGCCAGCACTGCCGAAGCCGAAGACAACTGCGCCGTCATGGCAGCAAGACAAATGGTCAACTACATCGAAAAAGGCAATATCGTCAACAGCGTTAACTATCCCGCTATCGCCCTCGACAGCAAGGGTGCGCAACGCGTCGTCGTACTTTACAAAGACGCAGAGGGTATCACCGACAAATTTAACGCGGCGTTGGCTTCTTTCGGTATCGTAGGTTTCGTATGCAAAACCAAAAAAGCATACGGTGCCGCGTTGTTTAACCTCAACAAGAAAGCAGACGAGTCCGCTCTCGACGCCATCAAGGCTATCGAAGGCGTAACGAGAGTCCTCGCTATCTAAGTATTAATAACGATAAATTAAAAATGAGTCCGATAAACTTTCGGACTCATTTTTTTTACTCGCTTAATCTATTTTATACTCAAATATCTTTTAACAACGCGTTTGTTATTTAACTCACGTAAAAAAGTACAGATCAAAGTCGTGCCAAAAAAACAAAAGCACGTTGTAAAAACGTGCGGAATTTTGTTTTGAGATAGTCTATAAGCCGAGTTCTGTATTTGACGGTTATCTATCTACGCCTTGCGTCTCCGCAAGGCTCCAGCGACATATCGAGACGTCGGGCAAACGCTTGATCTCATTTCTTGCACCGAGCGGGGTTTACATGAACGCTGTGTTACCATAGCGTTTGTGGGCTCTTACCCCACATTTCCATCCTTACCGACCGTAAAAACGGCAGGCGGTTTATTTCTGTTGCACTTTCCTTAAAGTCGCCTTCACCGGGATTTCTCCGGCGCTCTGCCCTATGGTGCTCGGACTTTCCTCGTTGAGTTACCTCACCGCAACCGTCTGGCTATCTCAACGTTAATTTAGCACTTTTTTTTTATTTTGTCAAGCAAAGTTGCAAACTGTACAAGCCAAAGCAATAAAATAAACTTACGGAGATAAAAATAATGATTTTTAATGCATTGGCAACCATCTTTTCAAAATTTTTCTTTTTTTGCGGCTATTATTCTTCGGACAACGCCTATCCCAAACCTCTTTCGCCGAGCGAAGAGGCAGAGTGCCTGAAAAAAATGGCGGAAGGCGACGAAAATGCGAAAGAACGTTTGATACGGCACAACATGCGTCTCGTAGCGCACGTTGCAAAAAAATATGCGCAAAAACAAAATTTTGAAGACACAATCAGCGTCGGAAGTATCGGTTTGATAAAAGGTCTCAATACTTTTTCTTCGGGAAAAGGCACTACCCTTGCCACTTACCTCGCCCGATGTATCGAAAACGAGATATTGATGATGCTTAGGGCGGAAAAAAAGCACAAAAACACTATATATTTGTCTGACAAAATGGACTGCGACGACGACGGCAACGAATTTACCTTACTCGACGTACTGTCAATCAACGAAGAAAGTGTTTTTATCAAAGCCGAGCAAAGTATACTGGCAAAAAAACTCGATACGGCAATGAAAGACAACCTATCCGAGCGCGAATACGAAATACTCGTGCTCAGATACGGATTAAACGGCAACTCACCTCATACTCAGTCGGACACCGCGACTAAATTTAAAATAAGTCGCAGTTACGTATCCCGAATAGAAACGAAAGCACTGAAAAAACTGAAAAAGGTTTTGCAAAAACAAGATTTTTAAAATATCAAAAAGACACTTTAAATAAGAAACGCACTCCGCAAACGTTTAGTTCAGAAGCGCGTTTCGTAAAAAGTGTCTTTTTTCCGTTTTTATTTTTTATTATAATAGATACAACCCCGACTACCGGTAAAATTTACTTTTCGTCGTAGTCGTCTTCGTCGTCCTCATCATCGTAGTCATCGTCGTCTTCGTCGTCGTAATCGTCGGGATCGCCGCTATAATCGAAGTCGTCTTCGATATCGTCGACGGGGGCAACTTCCTCTTCTTCCTCTTCTTCTACTTCCTCTTCTTCCCTCAGTTCGTCAAGAGGAATCTCTATTTTTTCTTCCTCGAAATCATCGGCGTCGTCGTCCATATAGTTGCGCCACTCCTCATCGTTGTCGTCAATCGTATCGTCGCACTTAGAGTTAGCGCATGCCTCGCACATGTCCTCGTCAAGCCCTATATAGACATGCTTGCAAATGGGGCAGAGCTTTGTCAGTTCCTCATCGATACCGACTTCTTCTTCATCTTCCTCTATGATAAAGTCGGATTTCATCCCCAACTCGGCTTTGCAAAAATCGCAATAATCCTCCCTGCTATCCATATAATTTAAATCGCATCTCGGACACTTGACATATTTTACTTTTACCATAAAAATCTCCCTAATCAAACTGCTATGGTATTATATAAACAATTTTTGATTTTGTAAACTGTATTAAGCACTTTTTATTAAAAAAATTGCGCTCCCCGTCAAAAAGGCGCGCAAAAGCGATATTAAAGCAAACTTTACCCCGTACGGCTTGTCAGTCAAGCGGCAAAAACGGGATACGTATCAAATACAAGCTCCGATTGACTGACGTTGAGTTTTATTACTCTGCCGCCTTTGTAAGCTTTGTCGCCGTAAGTGCAATAACCGCACGACATGCACCCCGCAAGCAAGACGCTGCCGCCGTCGTAGTAACCCTGATAAAAATTTTGATGGTCCTGCCCGCAAAAAGCGGCGACGGTGCCCGACTTGAGCATCAAGTCGTACAACCCCGTGTTGAGCGTACTCGGCGATATTTCTTCGTTAAATCCGTCTTTGCCAATCTCCGCCTGAGAAAGCATCATTTTGTTTTCGGGCAACGGCGTATGAAAAAACGCGAGACTCGGCACCGATACGCCGCCGTTTGCTTTTGTCATGCCGTCGACAAACCACTCGTACCACTCTATCGTCATGGGCGTAACGGACGCATATTTGCTTTCCGTTTTTTTAAGCCCTTTATCGTTGCTATCCATCATGACGAGCGAGCATTTATAATTGCTCTGCGAGTCCGCCACGTTTATCGCGTAGTTGCCGAGAGTGACGCTGTGCCCCTTTAAAGAAAGATTGGTAGGTCCCACCTGAAACATACAATACTTGGATTTTAACAAAGCGTCAGCCAAAGCCGTCTTGTCGCCGTAGCCGAAAGCGTCGTTGTTGCCGAATACGAGACACCATCTGGTATTGTACTTTGCGCAGAGTTCGTCAAAAAAAATAATTGCCTTTTTAAATATCTTGAGGTTGTTGAGAGTCGTGACAACGTCCCCCGTAACCACTACGAGGTCAGGCGAAACGTCGTTTACGAGTTTTTCGACCAGCTCCAGCGTCTGCCTGTCGAAAGAACAGTTGCCGTTTAAAAGGTGTAAATCGGACAATTGCAACAAAGTCAGGTTGCCGTCATTGTCGGCGTACAACGTTTGATAATCTTTCACGTCAAACTCGTCGTAACCGCTCCACTCGTAGTCGGGCAAAGTCGCCTTTACCCTGAAAACGAACATTCTCAGCAAATTGAACGCCAACGCGCCCAAAGTCAACACAATGACCAACAGCCACGCACTACCCCGCGTAAAGACAAACGACTTGTAGACTTTATTTTTGTCCTCTATCGTTGCGGAAGGCGTGTTTTCGTTTGTATCCGACTTTAAATCTCGTTTATCCATATCCGTCGTTTCGTCGGATTTTTTTTCGTCAGACCGATTTTTGTTCATAATTTTATTATACACTATTTTTCCGACCATTGCAAGAAAACAAAAGACAATACTTTGTTTTTTATTTTGTCCGCCGATATTAAAAATGCTCAAAAATGCTTGAAAAGTAACGTATAATATGGTACAATAACGAAAAAATCAGAGTAAGGAGAATTGTAACATGCCCACGGATTTAACTTGGCTATGGCTCGGCGTGACGGTTTTCGCCATCATTGCTGAAATCGCAACCGTCGGTCTCGTCTCGGTATGGTTTGTCGGAGGCGGCTTGATAGCAACGCTCATGAGCCTTATCCCCGGTATAGATTGGTATTGGCAACTGACGGCTTTTATCGTTGCGTCCACTTTGCTGTTGATATTTTTCAGACCTATCGTCAAAAACATTCTCAACAAAAACAGCGAAGGCAAAACCAATCTCGAAAACATAATAGGTCAGAAAGTAAAGATGCTCACCCCTACCGATTTCGACACTCTCGGCAGCGTTAAAATAAACGACGTAGTGTGGAGCGTCAAAGCCATCGACGATACCCCGCTGGCGGTTGACGATATCGTACAGGTCGTCGAAATCTCGGGTAACAAACTAATAGTTAAAAAAATAATTTAATAAAAAATAAAAAAGGAGATTTTTTTATGTGGATATTATTCGCAATTATCGGAGTCGTCTTAATCATCGTGTTGTGCTCGAGCATTAAAATCGTGCGTCAGTCTACCGCAGTCGTGGTAGAGAGACTCGGCAAGTACCACAAAACCCTCCCGACGGGCTTTCACATGGTTGCTCCCTTTATCGACAGGTGCAGAGATTGGATAAATCTAAAAGAGCAGGTACTTGACTTTAAGCCGCAACCGGTCATCACCAAAGACAACGTAACTATGCAAATCGATACCGTCGTATACATTCAGGTCACCGATCCGAAACTTTACGAATACGGCGTAGACAGACCTTTGTTTGCTATCGAAAATCTCACGGCGACCACCCTGCGTAACATCGTCGGTGAGTTGGAATTGGACGAAACTCTCACCAGCCGCGACACCGTCAACGCTAAAATGCGCCTCATACTCGACGAGGCAACCGACCCGTGGGGTATCAAAGTCAACCGTGTAGAGCTCAAAAACATTCTTCCGCCGCGCGACATTCAGGAAGCGATGGAAAAACAAATGCGTGCCGAGCGCGAACGCCGCGAAAAGATATTGCAAGCCGAAGGCGAAAAAAAATCCACTATTCTCGTAGCCGAAGGTAAAAAAGAAGCGGCGATACTCGACGCAGAGGCTGAAAAAGAAGCCAACATTCTCCGCGCAGAGGCTCAAAAAGCGGCTTTGATTGCGGAGGCTGAGGGTTCTGCCCGCGCAATCGAGTTGATTAACAACGCCAACCCGACGGCGGCTTACGTCACTTTGCAAGGCTACGAAGCGTTAAAAACACTCGCTCAAGGCGAAAGCACCAAGATAATCGTACCGAGCGAATTGCAAAACGTGTCGGGACTGTTGGCGTCCGTCACGGAAATAATAAAAGAAAAAAAATAAACAAAAAGGAAGGTATTTAACATGAAAAAGTTTGTAAACGCAATGGACGATTTGCCTCTCGTCGTAAAAATCATTTTGGCAATCCCCTGCCTCGATATTATCTGGAATATCGTCAGAGTGTGTCGTAGCGCCGCCGCAAACAACTTTTTGGGCGTCATCCTCGGGATTTTGCTAATAGTCGTAGGTATTCCCTTTATGTGGCTTGTCGACATTATCTCTTTGGTTTGCCTCAACAGAGTCCTTTGGATAGACTAAAATTAAAAAAACCTAAAAAAGGCCGTCAGACGCTTTCGTCAGGCGGTTTTTTTTGTTATAATGGTCGTATGGAACAAAAAGTAAATTATCAAAAAGAATACGAAAAAACGATAGCGCAACTTGACGACAGGTCACATTCTCTGCTGTTGCACTGCTGTTGCGCGCCGTGCGCAAGCCACTGTTTGTCCGTGACCGCCGAGAGGTTTGACGTATCCGCTTTTTTTTACAACCCCAATATCTTTCCGCCCGACGAGTATTTTATCAGGCTTAACGAACTAAAACGGCTGGTTGAGTCGATGCCCTTGCCCCGCAAAGTATCGGTAATAGAAGGCGACTATGAACCCGATGATTTTTTTGCCGTTTCCGCAGGGCTTGAAAACGCGCCCGAACGCGGAGAAAGGTGCAAAAAGTGTTTTTTATTGCGTCTGTCCGAGACGGCTCGTACGGCTAAAAAACAAGGGTACGAATACTTTGGCACCACCCTCACCCTCAGCCCCCTTAAAGACGCTCGGCTCATCAACGAAACAGGAAAAAAACTTGCCGATATCTACTGCGTCAAATGGTTGCCCGCCGATTTTAAAAAACACAACGGCTATCTGCACAGTATAGAATTGTCAAATCAATACGGGCTCTACCGACAAAATTATTGCGGTTGCGTGTTCAGCCGAAACGGAACAAAAACATGATACCCGCGAAACTCGGTTTAATTAAAAACCGCATGGATGATTATCCATGCGGTTTTTTTTACTGCAAAAATGCGATTATTTTTTACCCGACTTATTTAATGACGTACATAAAGTTGGTGAATACGTAAACACTGTTTATCTGACCGTATTGAGTGAAGCTGATACTATCGTATGCCGTTTGGTAAAGGTTAGTGCCATCATTGCCGATTTTGAAGGTTGCGGCTCCATTACCACTGGGAGCGACGCCTTTCAATTGTATATTGCAGTATGCGTCTGCGGTATATATTCTGTACTTGGGTGCTTTTGTACCCGTTGAGCTTTGTTCATTCCAATCTGTTTCATGTTTACCGGCGCTGCTGTACTCGGCAACCAAAGTGACGCCGTTAAATGTTTTGTTGAGGCTGTTGGCAGTCTGATTTTTACTCGTTGGTATTTGGGATATGACGGTTATATCGCCCGTTAAAGTTTCTCTGTCCCAAGTGCCTTTTACGAGGTTGGTGTGGTTTTCGCCTGTTACCCAATCCTTAAAGTCTTTGTCAATAGACACGGTGGGTTTGCCGTAAACGCAACCGATGACTGTCGCTGCCTGACCTTCCGAACAATTGACGGTAACGTTTTCAACATTGCATTCTTTAATAGTCAAACTCTTGCCGCCAAAACCGCCGATTAATCCGCCGACTTTGTTTTTGCCGTATACTGTAACGTTTTTAACCGTGCATTTTTCAATAGTCACTTCTGCCCCGCTACCGACGTCACCGACCAAAGCACCTACGGAACCGATTTCCAGCGAACCGAACGTACCGCCGTCGATAGTTACGTTTTTAATCGTGACTATACCCTTAACGTGTTGAATCAATCCGGAAGCGTAAACTTTACCGTAACTGTCGCCTTTGCTATCAGCATTCGTCCAAGCGGAAGAAACTTGCGCAAGACCGGTGATGGTTTTATTATTAAAGTCTATTTCTACTGTTTGACCTTTAAGCACCTCGATACCTACGTCCGCACCCATAGCGTTGATATCAGCGTTTATCGTTATCTTTTTTATATCGGTAGAATTGTTGTTTGCAATATAATACAACTCTTCTGCCGAAGAGATACTCACGCTACCGTCACAATTTACCGTGACGGATTTTTCTTCGATTTCGCCGCTCAAAGAGTACCATTCACTTGTCGTCGCATTAAATTTGGTATCTTTGTACTCGTCGGGGTAAATTACGGTATAAGTATCGTCGGTATAAACGATACGGTTTACATTAGCATCCCAAAAGAAGTAAGTGTTGCTCGTCAAGGGGTGATAATCTTTAGAAGTAAGACCGCATTCTGCCAATGCAGAGTGAACTTCCGTAATGTTTTTGCCTTGGGTAACTTCATTGATTGCCAATGCCTTGTTCATCGTGTTGACAGCCTGAATGTCAGCCGAAGTGTTTGCCTTCTTGATTATACTGCTAAAC
>CAZTCB010000032.1:0-15456 GCA_964612455.1 uncultured Subdoligranulum sp.
CGACCAGCAACAGACTCGTTAACATCTTGTTGGTTCTTTTCATAATGTCCTCCTTTGTTTTTTATTTGATGGTTGTGTCGGTTTTTTGCAATTAGCGGTACCTACAATTTGCAAAGATTCCTCATTATATCCTTATTCTACCATCTGAAAATCATTTTATCCCACCCCCCCCCTCGTTGATTTGTCAAGCATTATTTAAAAAAAAATAAAATTTTCAGAAAAGTTTTGAAAAGCTTAAGTGCCGTTTTTTTGCGCCGTTGATATTTTCGCCGACTTGTGCAATAACAGACGCAACGAAAGACAATAAAAACGGAGATAATAAGGTACGTATGAAAATCCACAAAAATCAGTATATTTCGTTATGCTTTTACAAAAACGGCGTTTAAGGTGATAAAAAAACCTTTTAAAAAAATATGCCCCTTTAACTTGCGATTTACATTTGATTATGATACTTTTAATTAAAAATAAAGAGGATTTCGGGACGTAAAAAACGCCTTGCGAACGAGCGCAAGGCGTTTTTTTATTCTGTTTTTTCAAGCGACAATGTTAAGGTCGATATTAGTGACCGTTAGCTTCCTTAAGTTTTTTACCGAAGTTAAGGATGACGATAGCACCGGAGATAGCCGCCACAAAAGCAACGCCGGCGACTACGAGCGAAAGCATACCGCCGCCGCCCAACAAAGACTTAAATATCTCCAATTCAGAGGGAAGTGCGTCGAGAATGGCGTCAAGCGTAATATAACCGATAACGTCCTTGAGCAAAGCAAACACCGCGTTGATTATCATAACAACGGCGGCAAAAGCACCGGCTTTTTTACCCCTGACGGAGACGTTGTTGTTGATGTCGATAGCACGATTAAGGGTTTTCTTGATTGAACCGAAGTATATGCAAGAAAACACGAAAGAGATGATGCCCGTCGCAAGACTTAATACGTTGAGCGTAAGAATCCAAACAACGATGTTGCCGACAAAGATGAAAATAGAGAAAATAAATTGAATCACGAAGGGTACTTTTACGAGTTTAAGACCTGCCGCTGATTGTTTTCTCTTTTTAGCGTTGGCAAACGTCACCCACAAGCCGACAACGATGAGAATATCCAATACGACGAGAACGATTCCGCCGATATTGAGAGAAAGTATGTCGGATGTTAAACCGCTGATAAGGTTGAGCGTCGCTATAATGCAGAAGATGAGCATAAATATCGACGACGCGGGACCGAAAAAGGCGTTCTTTTCCCCTTCGGACGCAGGCATTGCAACTACAGGTTGAGGCTGCGGTTGGGGTTGAGGTTGATAGTACGGTTGCTGAGGTTGTCCGTAATACGGTTGTTGCGGTTGTTGCGGCTGACCGTAATACGGCTGCTGGGGTTGTTGTTGCCCATAATACGGTTGCTGAGGTTGACCATAGTAAGGTTGTTGCGGTTGTCCGTAGTAAGGTTGCTGAGGCTGACCGTAATACGGCTGCTGGGGTTGTTGCGGTTGTTGAGGCTGTTGATTCGCGTTTTGTTGTTGCGGATCCTGAGTCCCGACGTTTTGATTGTTGTCATTGGTGTCGTTCATGATACAAACTCCTTGTAAAGATAATATATAATGCACACCCCCGAAAAAGTCGGGAGAAAACGCATACCCGATTGCCCTCCTTTCACCGCGACGCGTAGTCACGACAAAACGAAGTCTGAACCTGCCGAGTCAAATGTGAAATCCGATTGAAATCGACAAAATTTTTCTGAAATACACTTGTATAATAGCACGGGGGGGGGAATATGTCAAGGCTTTTTATCGGTAAAAAGCAACTTTTTTGCCGAAAAGCAGGTTTTTTTTACATATTATACGGTGGTTTACGCAAAAAAATGTCAAAATACGACTCGATTGTCCGCGGAAAAACGAAAATTTAACGACTACTTTTTTAAACGCCGCCCGTCACACTCCAAGCGCCCCAGAAACGCACGCAAAGGCGGTTTTGCCGACTTTTTCCCTGCGCAAAGACAGACGAAATCGGGAATAAACCGAAAATCGTATAAATCTGTAAATTTCACTAAAAAAAACCTTGGGGATTTTGCCGATTGGTGGTATAATGAGTTTGGTTGCGCCGACGTAAAAAACAGACCAAACGATTGCCGCCGACCAAAAAATGCGTAAAAAGCGTAAAAACAAACACTCGCAAGGAGCTAAAATGTCAATACAAAAGGTTAAAGACTATTTCGAGCAATTTAAAATTTCGGACAGAATAATGCAGTTTGACACCTCGAGCGCGACGGTAGAACTCGCCGCCGAGGCTCTGCACGTCCAAGCCGAACGCATAGCCAAGACGATGGCGTTTAAGACGGCGGACAGCGTCGTCATCATCGTCATGGCGGGAGACGTAAAAACGGACAACGCAAAGTACAAAGCTCGCTTTAAGACCAAAGCGAAAATGCTTACCGCGGAAGAAGTACCTCAACTCACGGGACATGCGGTAGGCGGCGTATGCCCGTTTGCTCTGCCCGACGGCGTAAAAGTTTATCTCGACGAGTCGCTTAAACGGTTTGAAACCGTTTTTCCCGCATGCGGGAGTGCCAACAGCGCGATAGAGCTGACCGTTTCGGAGTTAGAGAAATATTCGCGTTTTGAAGGCTGGGTGGACGTATGTACGCCTCGTCTTTGCTAAAAACGCACGCATCCACCCTTTTTATTCGCACCCCGTCCCGCCCCGTTTCGAAACGACGGCAGTTTTTAAATGCACGCGAAACCGAAGGTAATACCAAAAACAAAAAACCGAGATTAAATCTCGGCTTTTTGTTTTTTACTTTTTATATTACAAAGCCCATGGTGAGGATTAAAACGTTATCTACAAACAGGTACAACAGCGTCAACGCGCTGCAAGCAAGCCCGACGCAACCCAATACGAGGGTGGCGACCGGTAGCAATCTGCCCGCTTTCTTTGCGGAGGCAAAGCATTTTATACTTTTTATTCCGAAAATAATCGATACGACCACCGCGCCGGTACAAAGCAAAGACAAGAAAAAACACAACGCGATACCCGGACCGTAATAATACTCGCCGTATTGATTAACTCCTTCTATAGCCTCCAAGGCGATATTTATGTTGATGACACTGATTAAGTACACAACGGCACCCAGTATCGTCGACGCCAACGCTTTGCCAAACCCTTCTTTGCGATCTCCGACGGGAAGGCTCACGTCGCTTGCCGTCGGGTTTCCGAAAAAGGTTTCGGCAGCCTCACATTCATTGCAAATCGGCGCGTCGTAGTCGATTTGCTTACCACATTTTCTGCAATACATAATTTTTCCTCCTTTCGTTTTTATTTTTATTATAACGCGTCGTCAAACGTCTCGATGACTCTCGTCATCAAATCCGCGTTGACTTCGCTATATAATTCATGATCGATTGTTTTAAAAAATGCCGCCTTTTCCTCGTGGGTAATCTTGTCTTTTTTTTGTTTTTTCAATTGTTCAAACCGACTCTTTACCTCGCTTTGGTAGGCTATTGCGTTTAATGAGTTTAATATGCTCTCATGCCCGCCCTGCAACCCCAAAGCGTCGTAATACCTGACGTCGGGATTAACAATCTCGGACCTGTGAGCGACGACGGATTGACCGCCGTAGGTTATTACCTTGTCGTCAACCCCGTGCGCGATTAGCACCGGTACGTCGACGGAGTTGATTCCCTTTACGCCGTTGTACCTGACGTAATCGCCAAAAAGCATTTTTTGGTACGCGTCGACGATAGGTTTCGGAAAATCGGCAAATTTACCGACGTACTGCTCGCCTTTCTCGACCATTATCGTAGAAGCGTCGTTTATCGCCGCAATGCCGACGCATGCCTTTACTTTCTTGTGGATAGCCAAAACAGACGTGACGGCATATCCTCCCCAACTGTGCCCAAGTAAAAAAATCGGTTGCGAAGAGTACGGTGCGGTACTGAAAATATACCTTAACGCAAAATCCAAATCCACGAGCGATTGACACCACCCCACGGTACCGTCCCCCTCCGAGTCGTACGTCCCCGTCAAGTCGTAGGTAAAAACACTGAAATCGTTTTTGACGAGAAACTCGATAACGGGAATCAGGTCGTCCGCCCCCGCGTGATACCCGTGTGCCGCGACGACGATGCCTTTAGAGTGTTTTGACGGATAAAAATACGCTTTTAAACGCGCCTTGTCGGACGGAAAGTAAAACTCCTCCCGACGTAAACGCGACGCCACTCGCCCGTAATAAAAGTTGCCCGCGCAAACGGAATAATCGGGACGCTCGTACCGTGAAAAAAACGCATTATAGGCAATCAGGGACGAACCGATAACCGTCCCGCTAAACCCCGTCAACAAGGCAATAGAAGATATTAAAATCGTTTGTTTCCTACCAAAGTTTATTTTTCCGGAATTATTACCCCGTTTCCCCTTATTCATACTTACTACAGCTTGACGCCCTCGTGCACCCTGACTCCGTCGACGTTGTTCGCGGCAACCGACAACCAATACGCGGCGTCTTTAAAACAGACTTTTTTTTGATAAACTTTGCCGTTTAACGACTTTAATTCTTCACCCGTCAACGACTTTTTGTCTTTTTGTTTAAATAAGCTTTCTTTTTTTGACCATGCGCCGATTATATAATCTATCTTTTCGTTTTCGGAAAGCGCGCGATACTCGGCGTACTCTTGCCCGGACAAAATTTTTTCGGACAAATCAACCGTCGGTCGCGAAATTTTTTCGACGTCCACGCCCACCGCTGTTTTAGAAACGGCAACGCACGCAACGCCGTGACTGTGCGAAAGCGAAAACTCGCATGCGTCGCAATGCCATTTGCCCGTATCGCTTTTAAAAATCCGCAAATCCGTTATTTCTTTTCCGAAACTCTTTTTGACCGCGTATGCAAAGAGTTTCCATACAAAGTATTTTTCTCTTTTTACCCTCGCGTCGGATACCGAGTCTATTTCTTTTTGTCTCGCCGGAGGAAAAAGGTCGTCGGGTACCTCGCCGTCGTCGGGTATCTCCGCCACGTATACGTCGATAACGGAAAAACTTTTAAAAAAATCTCTCACCCCGTCGATTTGTGACGAGATTTTTTCCCCGCAGTAACACTCGTATGCGAAATGCTCGCAATTGTTGTATATGAGATTGTATCCTTTTTCGCCCACCCTGCCGCGCGCAAGCTCGAGAGTTTTTTTTGGCGAAAACCGTCGCCCGTCTTTTTTTTCGGGGACGCCTACCTCTAAAAAACCGTCGGAAATAAACTCGTCGACGTCCGAAACGCACACCTCTATATCCGAGTCCGAAACGCCTCTCCTTAACAAAGGAGCAAGCCCAAACTGTATCACCTCGTCGTCGCTCGCGTATATACCGTAGTGATATATGCTGCCGACCGAGACTCTCACGATATCACCTGCCGAAGGCTCTTTGAGCGCCCATTTCATGACAATTTGCAGACGATGTAATCGACGACGTCCTTTACCGTTTTAAAGTCGCCGAAAGAAACGTCGTCAAACGATATCGAAAAAAACTCCTCGATACCTATGACCATATATAAAACACCAACCGAATTCAACCCCAAATCGGTCGTCAATACGGCGTTTTCGTCAAAGTCTGTCAAAACGGCGGCGTCGCCTTTTGCCATCTTAAAAATTTCCTTTAACGTTTTCGTAATTTCACTTCTTTCCATTTTTTTCCCTCAATACCTTCATTGCGGGAGACCGCACGAAGTCCTCCTGCCTGACGACGACTCTGTTTATCCGTTCGTACGACGGCAAGGTTTTGTTAATCTCTTCTATTTTTTCTTCAAAGTGCTTTTGGATATCGACTATCCCCAAGCGTTTTACCACCTCGTCCCGAGGGAGAATTTCGACGCAGAGCATTTGTTCGTACTCGTACACGAGACAATCTCTGACCGTGTCGATTTCGTAAATCTTGTTTTCTATCTCGGCGGGGTAGACGTTTTCGCCCGACGCCAAAACGATAATTTCTTTTTTTCTGCCCGTAATGTACAGCAACCCGTCGTCGCTTACTCTCGCAAGGTCGCCCGTTTTAAAGTATCCGTCCTCAAACGCGGCGGCAGTCTCCGCCTCGTCGTTGACGTACCCGTCAAACACGTTTATCCCTTTTATCCACAGTTCGTCGTCCACGATTTTATACTCTATACCCGGGTAAACAAATCCCACTGACGTTGCGTCGGTCAGCGGAATCGGGTTTCCGCTCACCAGATTGGCACTCTCGGTCAATCCGTATCCCGGCAACAAAGTCACACCCATGTCGGAGTACTCTTTAGCCAGATAGGGCGCGACCGTCGCCGCACCGCAAATAATCGTCTTTGCGTCCTGCCCCAGCATGTTTCTCCCGAACTTTTTTGAAAGGCTAAGCGCCATTTCAGCCAGAGCGGGGACTAAAACGAAAGTGGTCGGTTTAAACTCGGCGATTTCCTTAAACATGTTTTGCTTGTTTCGGCAAACGAACAAAGTGCTGCCCGTGTACAACGACGTCAGCATCGTCCTAATCAGACCAAACACATGCGTCAACGGAAGGATGAGAAAAATCTTTTGCTCAAACACTTCTTTTATCCCGTAACAACCGTTTTTCGTACCTCGCATTATCGCCTGCTGCGACAACAACGCCCCTTTGCTCTTTCCCGTCGTGCCTCCCGTAAAGATAACGGAACACGGAGCGGTTTTTTCGACGGCAACGTGTCTCGCGGGCAAATACTCGCCACCCAGACCGTCAATCGCAACTATCGATTTGTCTCTCTCGAGGGTAAAAAGCACTTTATCTTTCTTTGACGCGTCGTATACCAACGCGGATATTCCGAATTTTTTTACGCACCCGAAAAGCGCGGTTTCGTCCAGATGCTCGGGCAACAATACCGCACAAGCGCCAAAAGTGGTGATTGCCAGATAGGATTTTATAAAAAACAACGAGTTTGGCGCAAACAATCCGACGTAATCGTTCTTTTTTACTCCTTTGGCTAACAACTCGCCCCTCAATACGGCAATCTGTTTTTCCAATTCGCCGTAAGTGACAGAATCGCCGTCGACGACCGCGACGTTGTCTCCGTACTCCGCCAGACAATGCTCCCACATCGAAGAGATACTGTCGTAATCCTTTATTTTAGAAAAAGTATCTTCGTCGGTATATTTTCTAAATATTTCGTTTGTGTTTTGCATATTTACTCTCCAAATAAAAGTTTTTCAATTCTTCTTCCTTACTTCTCAGCAACTCGCTTATTTCGTTTATTTTTTCCAACGACGGCATCGAGCCGCACAAAGCCCGCACGTCTATCGGTTCGCCCAACACGCCGTACCAACGGTCGTACCATTTTTTTCCTTTTACGATATACAGAGGGATAATCGGTTTTCCCGTGTTGTAAGCCATGAGGATAGCCCCGCCTTTAAAGCACAGCATATCTTCCTGCTCGAGGTTGAGCTTTCCCTCGGGAAAAATCATCACGAGCTTGTCGTCCCGCAACACCTCTTTTACCTCGTGAAAACAAGACATCGAAAAATTGTTTTTATCCACCTGAATACACTGGACGTTTCGGAAAAAAAAGTCCTTGAATTTAGAATTGTACAAATCCTTGCTCGCCACCGCATGTACCACTCTGCGCCAAAATACGCAGCAGCCGAAGACGGGATCGAAAAAACTCGTGTGATTTGCCGCGACGATTGCTCCGCCCTTGACGTCCTTGGGGCGGGTTTTGCCGATGCTCAACACCTTTGGTCTCATCCACAACACGATAGGACATCCCGTGATTTTTACGAAGTTGTAGAAAAAATAATTCCTTTTTTTCTTTTTATCTTTTGCTTTGCCGTTCAAGTTCTTCCCCCAACTCTATAATCGTCTTTCTCAAAAAATCGTTTATCTTTTCTATATTTTCTCTTTCCGACAGGGTGCCGTCGTACATATCCGAAACGTATATCGGTTCGCCCACCATGACGCGCGCTCTTTCTTTCGTAAAATACTTTCCGTTCGTATACACGGGGATGATGGGGGCGTTGCTCTCCAATGCTATATAGACAGCCGACGGTTTAAAAGGCAACGGCGCGACGTCGTTTTCTTTGTCGGGCAATCGTCCTTCGGGGTATATTTCCACCACGCCGCCTTTTTGCAACACCTTGACGCTTTTCGCGATAAAGGCATAGTCCTGTGTATTGCGATCTACTTTGATTGCGCCAAACAAAGCAAGAAACGGTTTCATGCCGAATCTCGTGTATATTATCTCTGCGACGACGCATCTGAGTAAACGAAAAGGAAACAAAAACAGCATGAGCGCAAAATCCCACACCGACGTGTGATTGGATACGACTATTGCCTTTCCCTTGATTTTTCGGGATTGCACGCTCTTGTTTTTATAATATACCTTCGTCCTGAAAACCGCAAGATATACGGGATAAGCGGTTATTTTTACAATCCAACCGAATAAAGCATGTATCATAAAAAAAACCGTTTACGCCGTTGCGGCAGTAGCAGGCATGGTTTCGTCGGCGGCGCGAGCCTTGTCGTCTGCCTCGTAGATTTCGTTAACATGGCGTTGGAGATTTGCCAACGCGATTACGTTTAACGGCAAAATCGGGAAAACCACCGCCAAAACAATCAAAACGACTCGCACTATCGAGTACCACGGCTGACGCAAAAGAGCGATACCGCGCTCCGTCGCGCTGTCTCTGATTAATGCCGTCATCTTTAAAATCGTGATTATCTGAGTCCACGGCACCAGACACGACAACAACCACCATGCAAACGAATTGAATTTTTTGCCCGAAATCTCTTTAAGCGACTTTAACAGATATCCCACCCATATAAAACCGAAAATGCCTCCTGACAAAATCGTCAGACCTATGTTTATAAAGGTAATTTCTCCTTTTTCCTCTTTCGTTTCGTACTTGGGGTTAGTTTCTATTTCCGTTATATCGAGCGAAGGATCGTATTTTTTCATTTCTCTTGCGAGGATACGCGGAGTATAGTCCTTCGGCATCCTGAACGCAAGGAAAAATCCCAACACGCACGTCGCCGCAACTATAAAAGGCACCAACGTCGTACCGAGATTGTAGACCTGCTCGACACCGAGTGCCGCTTTTGCCGACTCGTAAGTTTCCGCCCAGATTATTCCCGCGCCGGGGGCGAAAAAATACATCTTTATATACTCGTAAATCAGAGAGCCGGACACCGCCCCGACGACACTCGTCGCAACGGCGTTTCCCGCAAAGTACATCGCCGAATGGTTTTTTCGGGTTAACGTTTCTTCCATGTTTGAAATCTGCGCCGTGACGAGATATGGCATCATGAAAAACGCCCCGATACCCCAGCTCCCGACGATACCGCCGGTAGAACCGATGATATATTGCAACGGTTTGTTTCCTCCCGTCACCAGCAAAGAACCGAAGAAAAACGACAACATAGCCACGGCAAAAGCCAACAGACACGTCTGGTAGGTAAACCGTATACCTTTTTTCGCTTTAACTTTGTTAAACAAAAACAGCATTACGGGCACCGGCGCAAAGGCGCAAGTGTTTAAAAAAGCCATTTCGACGCCGTTCATACCCATACCGCCCTCAATCAACGCGTTCATCGAGGACAAAAACATCTGCAATCCGAAATACACGCAACAGTTTACCGCGAGCCAACGCATGTAAACCTTATTTTTAACGGTAAGCACTATGCTTTCTTTAAATTTGACGGGTTTTTCCTCTCCCGCCTGTCTTTCGGGGTAACCGTACTTTTCGCCCTCTTTGATTAAAAACAGCGGAATGGCGATGGTCAACATCACGGGGAGCAGACAAAAAACAAATTGGTTTATCTGCAAACCAGAGTATTGCAAAACCACGGGGACCAAAGCGTATACGAGA
Organism: uncultured Subdoligranulum sp.; assembly: GCA_964612455.1. Lineage (GTDB taxonomy): Bacteria > Bacillota > Clostridia > Christensenellales > CAG-314 > SFEB01. The sequence goes on from CAZTCB010000032.1 coordinate 9,826, forward strand.
CAATACGTTATCGTATCGAAAAAAGATTTGTATCCCGACACTCTCAGTCGCTGCGGCTCGTCAACGCATGTGGTCGAAAGCGAACCGTAAAACGAAATCATGCACATCGTGTACGTCGCGAAAAACACGATAGACCATCCGAATATCCAGAAAGTATTGATTATTTGCCCGCTCGGGTCGTTACCCTGACTGATAGGCATCCACATGAGAGCGAAGGAAATTATCATGGGTATCATACAAACCGCAATCGTCGGACGTCTGCGTCCCCACTTGGTCTTTAACGTGTCGGTTACATGCGCAAAAGGAATATCGATGACTCCGTCAAAAACCCTGCCTATCGCAAACAAAATCGGAAACAACGCGGGATAAATATAAATCACGCTCGGCGCTATCGCAAATATCGACTCGTTTGCATCCAGCGCAACCGGGTTTACCGCATTTTGAAAATACGCCCCGAACAAAATCATCAAAAGATTTGGCCCGAATCCGGAAAACGCGAATAAAAATTCCTTCCATTTTTTATCCAATGATTTTACCTGATTTGTATTCATAAATCTCTCCTTCGTATATACTCGTCCATCTCGGACACAGTTGACAGTTTTTGCGCATCTTCAACGGGAATCACCACGTTCATTTCCTCTTTTATCATTTCGACGAGAGAAAAATACTCGAGACTGTTTCCGTTTAAATCCGAAAAGAAATCGTCACCCGTCCCTATCTCTTTTTCGTCTATTTGCAACGCCCGCGAAAACAAGCGTTTGAGTTTTTTCCCTAATTCGCTCGCGTCGCCCTCGTCGACAGACTCGTCCGACAGAAGGTTGAAACGACTTTTCGAGTAACGCTCGGCAATTTTTTTTCTACTGATTTTAAACTCTCCGTCCGTCAGCAAAGGCGTATCGGTCAGTTCAATCCGTCTGACGACGCTTTCAAGACGATTTTCTTTTATTTTCGTTTCCGTAGCAGCCCTCAGTTCGGCAAGCCCCCGTCCCGAGTAAACTTTAGGGCAATAAACCAACAAAGTAACCGCCCCGTCCCGAGCGCGAAACAAACAAACGTCATCCGCGTCGTCCGTCCGCAACAGCTCCTCGACAATATCGGGGTTTACGTTTTCGCCGCTTTCGTCGACAAGCAAATCGTCCGCCCTGCCCCTGATAAAATATTTTCCGTTTTTTTCAACCGCCATGTCGCCGGTATCGAACCATTCGTCAAAATCCGTTACGATTTCTTTGCCGCCGTATAAAATCCTCGCGGCGCGAGCGGGGCTTTTTACGTACAATCTCCCGTTTTCGCACTTGTACCGCGTACTGCGAAACGGCTCGCCGACGGAAAGAGTATTTCTTTCTTTATCGGAGGACGACAACTCGACGGAAGTCACGCCGATTTCCGTCATTCCGTACCCGTTGGCAAGGTGATAGCCTATCGCATTAAAAAACTCCGTCGTTTTCGCGTCGATTTGACTGCCGCCCGTTATCAAAAAGCGAATACTGTCACCAAAAATCCGTTCTCTTACCTCGGCAAACGCCCTATGCGTCAGTTTTTTACCCAATTTACTTTTTTTTGCCGCATCGAGACATCTGTAAAACCGCCTTGCCGTCACGCCGCCTTTACTCTTAATGACGCTCGTCGTTTTTTTATAAATAGTTTCCCATACGAGCGGAACGGCAAACACGTGCGTCACCTTGTGCCGCCTGACGGTGTTGAGCAACGTCTGCGGAGACGCGTCTTTGAGAAACACGAAAGTCCTCGAAAAAAAACCGAACCACAAATACACCGCAATAAAGCCGAAAACATGGTAAAACGGAAGGAGCGCAAGTTGTTTTATCTTTCCCTCGCAACCCTTTCGTATTTGCGGACAATTTTTTACGAGGTAATACGTATCGCTAATCTGGTGATAAAAACACTCGGCGTTGTAGGCGCACAACTTTACGTCGCCCTGCGTACCCGACGACATAAAGACGACTTCCGTACCGAAAACGAAAGACTCCTCGCCTCTGTCGGTATCCTCGCCCGTTATTTCGTCTGCCGCATACGTCTTGCAGGACGAAAAAACCAAAGAATCGCTGATTACCGCCCGCACGTCGTACTGCGCGATAACTTTTTCCGTCACGCTCTTGGGTAAATGCGAGTTTATCAGCAGCGGTTTGTACCCCGCGAGCAAGATGCCCCAAAACGTTTCTATCCAACGCAGGCTGTTTGCCATATTTAAGCCTATCATAGTGTCTTTCGGATAGGCGGATAGGGTTTTTTCCAATTCGACGGCTATATTCAAAGCGTGTTTTTTCGCCTCGCCGTACGTCGTTTCCTCGATTTTATATCCGCGCATGGTTTCGGCGATGACGTTTTCTCCTTCCGAAAACATAAGCTTAAACAGAGTAGAAAACTGCGTCGGATTTTTACCGTATGCGTCTATCTTTGCTAAAACAAGCTCGTACAAACTTTTGTAGTCGCTCAACCCCGCTAATTTCAAATCACTTACTCCCTACACGCAAAAAAAATGTCGAATTGTAAGTATTATAGCATGCTTTTTAATATTTTTCAATCTTTTATAACCTATATGCCGTTACGTTTTTAATCACTTTGCGCTTTTCTTTGTTTTTTACAAATTTTTGCGTTCATACGGACGTTTTTCGCTTAATTCGCCCGTTTGCCGTTTACGAAAACGCAATAAATTCAAATAAAATTAAGTTTCAATCAACCAAATACCTTAGACAGCACCATCGCTATGAATGCAATGATAAGAAAAACCACAAAATAACCAATCCCCAAGCCACCCGACTCGGAACTACTTGACGAGTCGTCATCGGAGTCGGAATCAGAATCATCCGCAGGAGAGCCATATCGCTCGGGATGTCTCGCATAGTGTAGCTCCTTTTCCATTTCGTCGATTGTATCGTGTATTTTATCCCATGAATCGCACCATACTCTTTCGTGCCTACCGTCATCCAAATCCGTAATATCCATCCACCCGTACGGCTCGTCGTTTTCATCCCAGTGACCGTATATTTCATAGTCATGACCCGAAGAATTCCAACGCTTACCCCATGTACTTATTGTTTTTTTCTCCCATTCCAATCCCACAACAATTGCCCTCCCTTGCCATTAGAATGATTGTACGACAGTTTCCCCGTAGTTGTCAAGACTTTCTGATAAACATTGCGACGTTCTATCGAAGTAGTATCACAAATAAAACACAACAAACAGGCAAGGGTAAATTATATTTGTCAAAAACATCATCCCAACCCGTCAACACGCGCAAAATCCTAATAAACTTGAATAACCCTACAAACAAAACGTGGCGCAGAAATCATTCATTGTCGAACATTGTCGAAATACCGACGCGGCGGTTTTTGCCACGACCGCTTGTTATATACCAATTTAGCGATCTCGATTTACGGACAAAAATTTTTTAAGAACACCGCAATATATTCCCTCAAATCCATTGCATTTTTTACCGATGCATGCTACAATAGAGGACGAACGATTGAAATAAAACGAGGTAAAAAGCATGGCAAATTATACGCAAGAGCACTGGGAAGAAAAAAAGACAAATCTCATGGAGCATTGCTACGATTGCCTTGCCGAGTTTGGTCTGCACGGCACCGGCATTCGCGCACTGGCGCGGTACTGCGGCTGTACCACCAATATGCTCTACACTTATTTTGAAAATCTCGATGAGCTGATAGTGCAATCCACCGAGCATTGCATGAGCAAGGTCGAGGACGATTTCATGCACGTCGCGCCAAAGAATTTTGCCGATCTGGAGCGTTTTTTAAACGAGGTGCCCCGTTGGACAGCCGAAAAACACGGCAAGCAATACCGTCTGATGTATCAGGTCTACACTCATCCCAAATACCGCGAGTACGGCAAAGCATTTTTTGACGGCGTCAACCGTCGCTACGCCGAATATGCCGACGAGGTCGCGGGCAAGATCGGGTTGCCTGCGGATATCGTGCGGCCGATGATATTCACTTTCGTGCGCGCGTGCGTGCATTTTGCCCTGTTTGAGGACGAATTTTATTTGCGCGAGCAGATACGCCTGCTGAAAGAAACGCTTACCCTGTTCGCACAGAAACGGTGATGTGAATGGAAAATCTCCCACAGCGAAAGGAAATCCGCCTCTCGGAATATGATTATTTGCAGAACGGGTATTATTTTGTGACCGTCTGCACCCGCGATAAACAACCGATATTTTGGAAACCCGTAGGGGCGGACGACCCTGTCCACCCGGAAACCACCCCACCCCCGGTTGTAGGGGCGGACGACCCTGTCCGCCCGTGCCAAGACGGAACACCGCCCGAAATGCTTTCCCCGATCGGCAAGATCGTAAAACAATGTTGGGAAGAGATCAATACAATTTATCCCAATGTTAGGACGGATTATTATGTCATCATGCCCGATCATTTCCACGGAATAATCGTGATTGACACACCCCCGGTTGTAGGGGCGGACGACCCTGTCCGCCCGCCAACGTATAGAAAGGCAAATGCCAAAGCAAATTGCCCATCATTACCGAAAATTATGCAAGGTTTCAAATCGGTCACGACGCGACAATGTTTTCAATATGGATATCGGCAAATTTGGCAACGCGGATATTACGAACACATTATTCGTAATTATGATGATTATATCAACACAGCACGATACATATTAAACAATCCGCAGAAACGAATGATATCCGATGATTTTCCGTGATGCAACGGGCGGACAGGGTCGTCCGCCCCTACGGATGGACATACATTTACTGCGCGGGCGGACAGGGTCGTCCGCCCCTACGGAAAAAACCGTTCGCGCCCAAATTTAATTTTGAAATTATTTTAAGGAGGAAACCCTTATGAAAAAACGCATTCTATCCCTTATTCTCGCGCTATGCGTCCTTGCGGTGCTGGCAACGGTGCTGTCGGTGACGGCATTTGCCGCCGACACGCTGACCTACAAAGCACCCGAACGGGACGTGACCTACACCTATGACAAAAGCACCGACACATTGACCATTACCGGCACGGCGGATGTCCTTGACGATGATGTAAAAGCCGCGAAAGCGGTGTTTGAAAGCGACGGTGTTTCCTTTTCGCCGGTCAGTTTGGTGATCGGCGAGGGCATTGAAAATTTTCATACGACTCAGTTCCATAGTTGCACGAGCTTGCAATCAGTTACCGTGTGCGGCAATACCGGTTTTTCTGTACACGCACACGTATTCAACAGCTGCACAAGTTTGACAAGCGTTACCTTTCTAAGCGATGCAGAGGTGGGGGACAAGACATTCAAAGACTGCACAGGTTTGACAAGCATTGTTATCTCCGGCCAAGCAAATATTTCCCGATATGCATTTCAGGGCTGCTCCGATTTGGAAAGCGTTACCGTTAGCGGCAATGTGAAGCTTGGCTCCGGAGTGTTCAATAATTGCAGCAGCTTAAAGAATGTGTACTTCTTCGGCGAAGTAACGTACAAGGGAGCGGACGATCCTTTCATAAATGTCGGTTCTACCCTCAATGTATACATCGGTACAGGTACGGCAAAAACGGATTATGAAAGTAAATTTACAAACAGCAACATAACGATTATCCCCATGAGCGGCACCTGCGGCGCGACGGAAAATGACAACGTCACATGGAAGCTCTCCGCCGACGGCAC
>CAZTCB010000033.1:0-14960 GCA_964612455.1 uncultured Subdoligranulum sp.
TCTTAATTTTCACAATAAATAGCCGTGCCGAGATTACTCTCAACACGGCTTTTTTATTAATGTTTATCAAATTTTTGTTTACCAAATCCCGCCCAAAAACGAGAATTTTCCCGTTTCCCCCTTCACCAATACTACATATTAAAAAATTCTCAAAAAACTCCTTTCAAGAGAGATATTTTTTACCTAAATAAATATGTCCGAGCATAAAAAAATCGTCGTAGGCAACGTCTCTCGTCAAGACATCGTAACGACGATTTTTTAGAATTAAAACAACTTTTCTCAATAAAGTTTGCTGACGTTGTCGAGATATTCTTTACGCTTGGGATAGTTTTTAAGGTTCATTGCGTTTTCAAACTGAGTCAATGCCTTTTTTTCCGCCTTGCCGACAGAAACGGGAACTTCTACTACCACCTTGACGTACAAGTCGCCTGTCTTGCGCCCCGAAATAATACCTTTGCCGCGAAGCCTGAACGTCTCGCCGTTTTTGGTATATTCGGATATATGTTGCACCTCTACCCCGTTGAGAGTAGGTATCTCAATATCTCCGCCGTTGACTGCCGTCGCAAACGAAACGGGGACTTCGACGTAGAGGTTTAAATCGTCGCGCTTAAAGACCTTGCTCGGCGCAACGTTCATCACCAACAGCAAATTACCGTTAGAACCGTTTGCAACCTTAGACGCGTTACCTTGACCGTTAACGGACAATATCGTACCGTTTTCTACCCCGGAAGGAACGTTTATACTGAGTTTTTTACGCTTGTTAACGACGCCTCTGCCGCCGCACTCTTTGCAAGGTTTTGCGACGATTTTGCCGGTACCGCCACACTTGTCGCATGTACCGACGGTCACTTGCCTGCCAAAAATACTGTTGGTAACGTACTGTACGCGACCGCTGCCGTTGCATTTGTCGCACGTCTTAACGTCTGCGGAACTCGCCGCGCCGCTACCCCCGCACGAAGGACACCTCTCCTGACGGACAAAGTTTATTTCTTTGGAAACACCCTTTGCTGCCTCCATAAAAGAAAGATCAACCGTCTGCGTTATATCGCTACCGAAAGAATTTTGTTGACGCGCCGTGCGACCGCCGCCAAAGCCGAAACCGCTGAATATACTGTCGAAAATATCTTCAAATCCATGCGGCATGCCTTGCGAAAACTGAAACCCGTCAAAGTCCATTTCGCCATTGTCGTACTTGCGGCGATTTTCGGCATTGCCGAGTATCTCGTAAGCCTCGTTGCATTCTTTAAATTTTTCCGCACACTCGGCGTCGTTGGGATGCAGATCGGGATGATACTGTTTGGCTTTTTGGCGATAAGCCGATTTTATTTGATCATCGGTCGCATTTTTATCCACGCCGAGTATTGCATAATAATCTTTTTTTGGCATAATTTTTTTTGCCGACTACACGGTAACGCGTAGGCTACCGATTTGTCTTATCAGTCGGCGTCCTTTATATCGTAATCCACTTTTGTTCCGTTGTCGTCGGTAGCAGTACCGGACTCACCCTGAGGAGCGTGCTGTTGATAAAATTTTTGGAAAATACTTGCGCTTTCCTGTGCGATTTTATCGGTTGCCGCCTTAAGGTCACCGACGTTGAGATTGGAGTAATCCTGATTTTTATCGGAGACTTCCTTTCCTTCTTTTACAAGACTTTCTATCTTTTCTTTATCTGCCGCGTCGAGCTTGTCTCCGCTCTCTTTGACGAAACTTTCGAGAGAGAATATCATTTGATCGAGACCGTTTTTGGCGTCGATGCCTTCTTTACGTTTTTTATCCTCTTCCGCATATTTTTCGGCGTCTTTTACGGCTTTGTCGATATCTGCCTCGGACAGATTGGTCGTCGAGCTAATAGTAACAGATTGTTCTTTTTGAGTGCCGAGATCTTTGGCTGTAACGTGGACTATGCCGTTGGCGTCGATATCGAACTTAACCTCGATTTGCGGTATTCCGCGAGGAGCGGGCGCAATGCCGGTGAGTTGAAATCTGCCCAGAGTCTTGTTGTCCGCCGCCATTTGGCGCTCACCCTGCAAAACGTGAATATCCACGGTCGTCTGGTTGTCAGCAGCAGTGGAAAATACCTGTGATTTGCTGGTAGGAATGGTGGTGTTGCGTTCGATAAGGCGCGTAGTTACGCCGCCGAGCGTCTCTATACCGAGTGACAACGGAGTAACGTCAAGAAGCAGAACGTCTTTTACTTCGCCGCCGAGTACGCCTGCCTGAATGGACGCGCCTATGGCAACGCATTCATCGGGGTTGATACCTTTATAAGGCTCTTTGCCGACAAAGTTTTTGACTGCCTCGACTACTGCCGGGATACGAGTAGAGCCGCCGACCAAAATAACACGTTTGAGGTCGTTGACGGTAAGTCCGGCATCGCTCAATGCTTGTTTCATGGGTTGCAACGTTCTCTTTACGAGGCTTTCGGTCAGACTGTCAAACTTGGCACGCGTAAGGTCGACGTCGAGGTGCTTGGGTCCCGTGGCGTCCGCAGTGATAAACGGCAGGTTGACGTTGGTCTTTGTCGTAGAAGAAAGCTCGATTTTTGCTTTTTCAGCCGCGTCTTTAAGTCTCTGCATCGCCTGTTTGTCGTTGCGGAGATCGATACCGTTGGATATCTTAAATTGTTCTACAAGGTAATCGATGACCACGTTGTCAAAATCGTCGCCGCCGAGACGCGTGTCGCCGTTTGTGGACAATACCTCAAATACGCCGTCCCCTATCTCGAGGATAGACACGTCAAAAGTACCGCCGCCAAGGTCGTAAATCAAAACCTTTTGGTTTTTGTTTTCGCCTTTGTCCAAGCCGTAAGCAAGTGCCGCCGCAGTGGGTTCGTTGATGATACGCAATACCTCCAAGCCCGCAATCTTGCCTGCGTCTTTGGTTGCCTGACGCTGACTGTCGTTGAAATACGCGGGGACGGTAATAACCGCCTGCGTTACCTTGCTACCGAGATACGCTTCCGCATCGTTTTTAAGTTTTGTCAATATCATCGCCGAAATCTCTTGCGGCGTATATTTTTTTCCGTCTATATCTACTTTATAATCCTGTCCCATATTGCGCTTGATGGACATGACGGTTCTGTCTCCGTTGACTACTGCCTGACGTTTAGCAACCTGTCCTACAAGTCTCTCGCCGTCTTTGGTAAAACCGACGACGCTCGGCGTGGTGCGATTGCCTTCGGCGTTGGCAATGACTACCGGTTCGCCGCCCTCGAGCACCGCCACGCAACTGTTAGTTGTTCCTAAATCGATACCAATGATTTTTCCCATAATATATATCCTCCTTAAATTACCGTTGTTTTAAATATTTTGTTTGCCTTTTATCCGGCTTTAATTTCTTATTTGGTTTTTACTCGTTCTTTGGCGCAGAGTTTGCCGTCACTCGGTTTTTTCGTACTTGCCGACGGCGACGGTGGCGTACCTGAGAACTTTTTCGCCGTAAACGTACCCTGCCGCGTATTCTTCTAAGATGACGTTGTCTTTACTTTCGTCGTCTACCGACAACTTGTGGACGGCATTGGCTGTCTTTGGATCAAAATCAGTACCTAACACGTCCATTTTTTTTACGCCGATTTGCCCGAGTATCGTATCGAACTGCTTGGCAACCAGCTCAAAGGTAGCCATCTCGCGCTCGGACAACATTTGTCGTGCTTTGTCAAAAGTGTCAAGAATCGGAAATACCTTTTCAACCACGTCGAGCCTACCTTCGGCTCGCATTGCCTCGGCATTAGCCGTAGTGCGACGACGATAATTTTCAAAATCGTTTTTCAGTACTACCAATTGATTTAAATACTCGTCGTTCTTTTTCACTTGTTTTTTCAACTCGTCCTGTTCAAGCAGCAGTTGTTCGTTTTCTTCTTTTAGCGAATCGACCACGGAACGGGCAAATTCTCTCAATTCATTATCCGGAACGGAATCAATAGTCCACTGCGGGCGAGTCTGTTGCTCCGTCGCGTTATTTTTATCAATCTTTTCTTGTTCACTTGCCATTTTTATATCCTCTTTTTAAATTCAATCGTCGTTGGCGTCGTCGTTGCCGAGTACCCTTTCTACAAGTTTATTTATTTGATCGAGTACCGAAATGACCTTTTTATAATCCATCCTGATAGGTCCGATAACACCCGCGCTGCCGAGCGTTTTTTCGTTAAGTGAAATTTTTGCCGAAACAAAACTGCAACCGTCCGGCAAACCGTCGTTTTCGGTGCCGATTTTTACCGAGAAATCAAGTCCTTCGTTTCCGCTGAACATCTCGGCAAGACTGTGTTTGTGCTCTATCGCCGTCAAAAAGTTGCGCGTTTTATCTATATCAGAGCTGTACTCGGGATAATCGAAAATCCTCGTCGTTCCCTCAGTCACCACGTCTCCCTCTCGACTCTTTGCAACGTTGACGACCAACTCGAGAATTTTCAGGTAAAGCTGCCTCATGCCGACAATCTCCTTAGCCACTATCTCCATAGGACCGGATTTTGTCGCAAGCTCTTTAAGCGTTTTACCGACAAACATTTTGTTGAGCATTTTGTTTGCAGTCGCGTAAGCGTCAGGCGCGAGGTCGGGCGCATCGATAACGTTGTCTTTTAAAACATTGAGGTCCGTAACGAGCACCACGAGAGCCTTACCGTCGCCAAGCGAAATAACCGAAACGGATTTTATTTTTTCGGTATCGAAATCGCCCTTGACTGCCACTGCCGTATAGTTGGTAAGCTCCGAAACTACCTTTGCGACGCTGGCGACTATCTCTTCGACGCTGGCAAACCCGCGCGCGAAAACGGAATTGAACTTGCTCTCTATGAGTGCCGTTTCGCTTTCGGAGAGAGGTTGAGTCTCCATCAACTCGTCGACGTACAGCCTGAAGGCTTTTTCGGTGGGAATCCGCCCTGCCGAAACATGCGGCTGAATAAGATATCCCATACTCTCCAACGCCGACAACTCGTTGCGTATCGTCGCGGACGAGCACTCCGTCAGGTACTTTGACTGCAAATCTTTGCTGCAGATTGGTTGAGCGGTGACGATATACTCCTCAACCAAAGCCCAAAGTATTTTTCTTTTTCGGTCGGATAAACTCATCGATGTTCCCCTTGCTTGCAATGCTTGCAATCTTTTTTTTGGAGTGTTAGCACTCGAAAAGGCAGAGTGCTAAATTGCAAGTATAAAATATCACCGTTTTAGTCAAGTGTCAACTGTTTTTGAGGTGTTTTTTTAATTTTTTTTAAATTGTTTTCCTCGTGAGTCAACCGACAAAAAACGGCGACGATACTCGCGTACGCACAACGATATTATATGCCGTTTTGAAAAAAATCAAACGTTTTTTCTTGTTTTTTAATCCGAAATTTTTTACTTTAATTTTTTACTTTTTTTCTAACCCGAAACGTTTTAAAACGACAACGACTAAAAAAGCTCTTTTAACAGACGGGCATTGTCGCAGACGGCAATCGGAAAATACCCGACGTAATCCTCGGGGTTGCCGAAACCGTACGTAACCGCTATGCAATCTATGTTTTCTTTTGACGCTCCTCTCAAATCGTAAAAGGTATCGCCGACGAGCACGGACGACTCTCTTTCGGCGTTACCGTCGGCAAAAACGGCATGAAGAATTTCGTCTTTTTCTCCCCTGTTTTCAAGTGCGCCGTAAACAAAATCAAAGTAATCGCGCACTCCGAGTTTTTTAAGAACTTTTTCCGCCATGGGTTCGTATTTACTGGTAGCGACACCGAGTTTATATCCTTTTTCTTTAAGATAAACGAGCAAGTCTTTTATCCCGTCGTAGAGGACGTTGTCGTACATGTGCTCGGCATACTCGCGTCTGAAATCCGCCAATGCGTCAAATTGAACCGAACCGTCGCCGAAAACATGATGAAACGTCCATGACAAAGGCGGTCCGATAAATTTACGCAAATCGTAGGCATCGGGATTTGCACCGTACTTTCTAAAAACTTTTTCGAGGCAAGTCAATATACCCGCCGACGTATCGCTTATCGTGCCGTCAAGGTCAAACAACACCGTTTTATATTTTTTCATAGCCATCCTTTTAATATAGACCGATATGGACCGACCGTCAATCTCCTTTCGTTAGACGAGCGTTTTCGTCCGCGGCTGCCAAAGGAAGTTTTGCCGTCAACAGCAACGCAGAGTCGGCAACAACGAGTATGGTGCCGCCGTTGTGAACGAGAGAACCTATAACGGGATCGAGATAACCGAACAAACTCAATACCACCGACGCGACGTTGAGCACGACGGCAAGCACGATGTTTGCCGTAATGACGGCGAGAACGCGTTTTCCGAAACGCATGACGCCGTACGCTTTTTCGGCACCGCCGCCAAGATCGATATCTGCAAGCTCGCTGTCTTTATCGCTACCGGTCAACATGCTGACGTCTGCCGCCGAAAAAACAGAAAAATCCGCCTTGCCGTCGCCGACGTAACACACTACTTTACCCTCGCGCCGTAGTTCTACTATTTTTTCGGTTTTGTCCTTAGCAGACAAACCGTCGGAAAAATTAATCGTCTCGATATTTCTTTCTTTCAGGCTGATTCTCAACACGTCGGCACCTTGAACGGTATCTATCACCACGGCATTGACTGTCGCGATACGCTCGAGTGCGCTGCCGGACTTTACTTTTACCCCCTTACCGTTGAGATTGCGTATACCCGCGACTACCGCCGTCGGCGTCGACAACACGAGACTGCATGGACAAAAAACCACCAAAACGGTCATTGCCCGAGTCAACGCAACGTGCCAGTCCTCTTTTAACACAATAAAGACGAGTACGAATACGAGTGCGGAAAAAACTATCGCGGAAGGTACGATTACGCCTGCCCATTTGTCTACGGTGCGTTCTATACCCGTCTTTTTCACTTCGGTATGCTCGACGTCGCCGTGAGAACAAGAATGGCGATGCTCCCCGGTCAAAGTAGAAACCGAAAGGTCTTCTAAAAATTCGCCGAGCAACATTATAAAAGCGATTTCAGCCGCCGAAAACAAATTGCTGTGATCGTGCCCGCTACCGACATGCTCGTCCAAAGCCACCCCGCACCAACAAAGAATTTCAAGAGCGATGCAAGCAAACATTACCACCGAAATGAGCAAACTCGTGCCGATTTTTTTATTTTTAAAAAGTCCTTTAAATCCGTCGACTACGAGAGGGGCGCCGCAAATAAACACAACCGCCCATGCGGGGTTAAAATATTTACCGATTGCGTACGCATCACCCAAAATATCGTCCCAAAAATAAGAAACGACACACAAAATCGCGGCAATAATCAGCACCCGTATCCTATGTTTTTTATTTTGAAAACGTTTATGTTCGTGTCCGCAACAAACGTCGTGACAACAATCTTCAGACATGCTTTCCTCCGAGCAAACAATATAACACCGACATAAAAAAAAGTCAACCTTTTTAAGGTCAACTTTTACTGCTCTCGTAAACCGACGGCGTTTGTTTGCAAAAATCACTCGCGTCCTAAAAAATTAAAATCGGGAACATATTTTTCGTTCGCCGACGTCAGTTCCTGCGAAAAACCGTTTTTTAATCCTATTTCAAAGAAATAATCGACAGCCTGCTCGTACTCGTCAGGCGTCAATCTTCTCTTTAAGTTTTCAAACGGCACGGACTCGTCGGGAGGAAAGTACTGCGACATCAGACTCACGAACACTTCTTTACCGAAATCGCGCACTATATCAAGCACGAGTTTGGTATTTTCAATACAGTCTGGTAGCACGAGATGACGAACGATAACTCCCTTTCGTATTACCCCGTCCTCATCAAAAACGTTGTTCGGTTGCTGTAAAAGCATTTCCCTCAACGCCGTGACAGCCACTTTCGGATAATCGGCTCGCGCACCGTATTTTTTGGCAAGATCGAAGTCGCCGTATTTAAAATCCGGCAAATACACGTCCACGAGACCGGCGAGTTTTTTCAGCTCTTCCGCGTCGTCATACCCGCTACTGTTGTAAACCACGGGTATCCCGTTGAGTTTTGGCTTTAACTCATTTAAAAACGAAGCCAGCGGAGTAATATAATGGCTCGGTGTAACGAAACTCAATGTCTGCGCTCCCCGCTCTGCCAACGATAAAACGATATCCGTCAATTCTTTTTCCGACACGACTTTACCGTCACCCGTATGGCTTATTTTTGCATTTTGACAAAACACGCAATTGAGGTTGCACCCGCTAAAAAACACGGCACCCGTACCCCGTTGACCGCTTATACACGGTTCTTCCCAAAAATGCAGATCGGCGTGAGCGATTTTAAACTTTTTCGGAGATTTGCACGCACCCGTCCCCGTTTCTCTGTCTGCTCCGCATTTGACCGGGCAGTCGTAACATCTCATATCTCAGCCCTTGATTATTCCCAAAATTTTTCCTATATTGGCGTTGTCGTCTATATATGGCTCGATAATATCTTTTTTACTGGTTAACAACGCAGTCACCCCGGGACCATGTCCCGCGATAAGGCAATCGCTATGAACAACCACTCCCAAAGTCCCGCTACCTTCGTAAAAACACCTGCCTATCGTGTTGTCGCAATCTTTAAGATACACGAGGTCGCCGAAACGCAAATCGTTTAATCCGCATTTATCTATTGCCGCACGATCCTGCGTCATGATATCGTAATCGCCCGTAGCGGCGTCGTTGCTACCTATACCGCTCCCCATAAAGTGCGCAGGGACTATACCCCTGACGCCGACTTTTAGTTTGCCGTTTTCCTGTTTTACGGGGAGTTTTTCAAGCAAATCCGGATCGAGGTTGAGCACACGCACGTCGGGATAATCACAAAGACCGAGTCCTTGCCCTACCGCCTTTACGAGTATTTTGTCATTCGGGCACAACAACTCTTTGGTCTCGGCATCAAACCACACGATAAGATGTTCGATACCTCCGTGTTTGCCGGTTACGATACCCGTCCTGCCTTTGGCATCGCCGCTGACGACCTTTACCGTATTGCCGACGCAGGATAAAAAATTTAACGCTCCGTTTTCGGTCTCGCTGTCGTTAAAACATGACACGTCGGGCTCTACGTGATCCCCCGCCCAACCGTAAACGCTGTCGCCCAAAGTGACGTTGTAGCAAATCGCACCGACCGTTGGATAAGCCACGACGCCGCCGTCAAAAGCAAAACGTTGAACGGTTTTTCTTACCGTGGGATTGTGGACCTTGCCGACGACGGACTGCGCGACTACTTTTTCTCTATTGGTTTTTAACATAAAACACCTCCGTAATATTATATAGTCAAAACAAAAAAAACTCAACACTTGAAATAAAATTTTTTTTAAATAAAAAAACAACTCAAAATTAACCTCAATAGCCTTAAAACACTTGCAAAATCGAGCAAATTGGTTTAAAGTATAACTAATAAAATTTTTTCTTGGAGGAAAAAACATGAGCGTTGTTATTTTTGATCATCCCCTCATCAAACACAAGGTTGCCTTACTCCGCGACCAGGAAACCCACACCAACCAGTTCAGAGAGCTTATTGAAGAAATCACCACGTTGATGGCTTTCGAGGCACTAAAGGACATCCCTACCAAAGAGGTACAGGTCACCACGCCGTTAGAAACCACCACGCAGACGGTCGTTGTCGAAAACAGCGTTGCCATCATCCCTATTCTCAGGGCAGGGCTCGGTATGGTTAACGGTATCCACACACTGCTTCCCACTGCAAAAGTCGGTCATATCGGTATGTACCGTGACCACGATACTCTCCAACCGAAAGAGTACTATTGCAAACTTCCCGAAAAAATCGACGAAAAAATCTGCATCGTCATCGACCCGATGCTCGCAACCGGCGGCAGTGCCGTAGCCGCAATAGACCTTCTTAAAAAACACGGCTGCACGAAAATCAAATTGATGAACATCATCGCTGCTCCCGTAGGTATAGAGGTCGTCCAAAAAGCACACCCCGACGTACAGATTTACGTCGCGCAACAAGACCGCTGCCTTAACGAACACGGCTATATTCTCCCCGGACTCGGAGACGCCGGCGACCGCATATTCGGCACCAAATAACAACCGTAAATCATTTACCGCACGAAAAAAACGCACCGAGCTAAAAGGTGCGTTTTCTTTTTGTTTTTTAAATACTTCAGGTTCCACTCGCCACCGACTGCTTGTTTTTACCCGAGATATCCGCCGTCGTAGTAGTAGGTGCCACGACGTAGTTTTCGCCGTCTTCGCCGACCAAAGTCACGCTTTCTATTACTACCGTTTTATTTTTTCCGCAACTTGCGTCGACAAAATGAGCGTTAATCGAGCCGATACTGACGTTGTCCGACGGCAAAACTCCGTTTAAAGCGCCGCCGTTTATAAAAGTAACGCTCGTAGTGCCGTCAAATACCTTGTCAGCCGCCTCTACGCCGTCCAAAGTGACGTTTAGCGGCGTTATCGTCCCGAAAAACGACGTATCCTGACAGTTTACGCTATAATTTTGCGAGTTTGCGCCCTCAAGTATGCAATTCACGACAGAAACTCGCTTGTTTGAGCCGACGTTTTTATCCAAAAACTCCAAATCGACCTTTGCCGTAACCAAATCGTTGTTTATTAATCCCTCCAAAACGAGTTTCGAGGAGTCGACACCCGTCGTCCCGTCGTAAACCTTCGCAAACTGACAAGGAGCAAAAGTTAATTCTCTCGGCAATATCGTCAAAGCTCCGTCCTGTATCATGACGTCGTATTTATCCGATTGATATTTTACCGTCAACGGATACGTCCCGACCGTAGCCCGCGACGACGACTCAAAAACGATACTTCCGTCAAAATCGGCACTCTCGGCGGTATCGCCATCAACCCAACCTTCTGCCGTCGCCGTCAAATCTCCCGCATTCTCGCCGTAAGTCATAGTGACGTACGGAGCGGAAACTACGAGCAACGGTTTTGAAACGGTCACGTCTTTTTCCGCAAGCAACTCGTCGTCGAGCTTGACGGATATCTTATGCTGCCCCACCGAAAAACCGCTTATATCCAAACTAAGGTCGACGTCCTGCGTATACGCATCGCGCCGTATTTCATTATCGTCGACAAACCACACGATATCTTTACCCTGCGCGACGTACCCGTTAGTCAGCGTCAACTCTGCTGTCGCACCGCTACCGTATCGATAATTTTCATTCGCCGACAGATTGCCGTACACTGTAACCCTGCTGTTTTTAGCCGCCCAGACGATGAGTAACACGAAAGCGGCAATGACCACGAGCGTAAAAACCCACACCGCGACGTCACCTTCGTTGCCTTGCTTGGTTTTAACCGCATCGTCTGCATTATTATTTTTTTTGTTTTTATCGATTTCGGACATTGTTTTCTCCTTTCCTTTTTAGTGTGCATTATCGAAAAAAGATTATTCGTTACCGTTAAATAAAAACTAAAAAAAACAACAAAAAAACGCGTCCAAAAACGCGTTTTAGCTATCAAACTCAACCGATTGATATCAATCATAGTTTTTAAGGCGCTGTCCCAGTCCGTCAAAAAAGAATACAACCAGCTCCCTGACGTTTCGCTTTTGCTCATCGGGCGTCGTTTCCGACTGCTTTGTAAAAGTCAGTGCCTGCAAAAAACCCGCAGTTACCGCGGCCGCAAAAAACGGATTTTTTATCTTGGTTGAAAAATCAGGATACCAGGCAAGAATTTTTTCCACCACTTTAGAACATTCTTCCGTCAATATGGTTTTAAATCCGTCAACGTAAAAACTGCTCGCCTGCTGAATAATGGACAATTTGTCCGCATGCTGACACAAATAATCGACGACAGCCTCCGCCGCGTATATGGGATCCTGCTCTTTCGTAAAGCGCGCCATAATCTGCTCGCCTATCTCCTCGACTATCGGCTGCAACACGGCGCAAAACAACGCGTCTTTATTTGAAAAATAACGATAAATATTGCCTATTGATATACCTGCGTTTTCGGAAATAACCCTTACCGAAGCGCCTATCCCGTTGGATATAAACTCTTGCTCCGCCGCCGCCAAAATACGCTCGCGCACGTCTGTTTTCAGATACTGCATATTCTTTTTCCTTACCCGTATTATACCACAAAAAAATCGACGGTCAATTGTTTTTAGCGAAAAAACTTTGATTTTTTCATTTTTGTTTTTTGCCGCTCATCGACGCCGCAAAAAAATCGAAGAAAGTTTAAATCGCTAAATCAAAAAAATATCCTCAACGGTTTGACATTGACGAAAATTGAGAGTACAATGAGAGAGTAAACGGTCGCCGTTTAAGGCGTCGCGCTTTACACACCGCTCGGCGGCGATGATATACCGTCGATGCGGTTTACGCCATACGGAGGACGATTTTTTTTATGGAAAACAAAGTTTTAAAACTCGATATCGCCGGTTATAAAGCCGAACTACCTATTTTACCGTTACCGAGCGGAGTCAACATTGCATTTTTTAACCTTCATGGCGATACTTTTTTGACGCGGCACTGCGCAAAGCAACTCTCCAAGCACCTCGGGGATTGTCAGGTCCTCATTACCGCGGAGTCTAAAGGATTGCAACTCACTCATTGCATCGCGGAAGAACTATCGATGCCTTTTTACGCAGTCGCTCGCAAGTCTAAAAAACTCTATATGCAAGACGGTCTCGATATAGTGATAGACTCGTCCATTACCACCGGTAAAGAACAACACCTTTATCTCTCTCGACACGACGCCGACCTAATCAAAGGTAAAAAAGTAGGCATCATCGACGACGTTGTCAGCACGGGAGCAAGTCTCGCAGGGTTGGAAAAATTAGTAAATCTCGCAGGCGGAATCATTACGAAAAAAGCTTTCGTCCTCGCAGAGGGCAAAGCCGCCGAGCGCGACGACGTGATTTATCTCGCGCCTATACCCCTGCTGTAAAAATATCGCGATAAACCAAACGGGTTGCGTCTAATATAGACGCAACCCGTTTTTATTTATTGTTTATTGTCGATTAAAAACAATTTTAGTTTGTTACACGTTTATCGCCTTCACCTGCTCTCCGTTCCAGATGATTACGGGCTTTGTGTCGGTACCGTAAATATAACCTTTTACCTTGCTGGCACCACTACCATTAACAGATATTTTTGTACTACTCAAATTGATATTAGCAACAGTCGCTCCGTTGCCGTAACCTTTGCAGGAGTCGATAACAATAGCGTCTCCGGTAGGATTGGCACCACTACCGTTGTAAGTATAGCTCGTGTACTCTTTAGTTGCCTTAAAAGTACCGCCCGTTATATTCATAGTCCCTGCTTTTTGGTATACAGCAGTACCTCCCTCTATGTAGCCGCCGTTAATATTGAGGATACCGACCTGCGGATGATAAACAGTAACATCATCACTCTTTAGCGTTCCGCCGTTAATCTCTATATAAGTGCCATCACTATTGCTACCGTTACCGCATAAAGCAAAATTACCTTTCTTGCACTCAATCAATCCACCGTTGATATAGCACTTTGCATCTTGTCCTGCAACGAGAATAGGTGTAACTACTGCTGCCCCGTTGAAGTTACTTGCTCCCGTACTTATTATACTACCACCATTAACTACGAGGGTACTTTCTCTTTCAACCTTAATCATTGCATAGTATTTACTATCATAAATGCCTTGAGTAATACCCTCTATCTCACCACTGTTCAGTACGAGTTGCCCGCCTTCTTTAATTACAATGAACCAGCGGTCATTTGTTTCATAGTTAGTACGTGTGAGTTTTCCGTTCTGCCCCGACGAAGTATCGACGACGGTAACGTTGGCGGTAATATCTAAAGCACAATTACTAAACGTCAACGTGTGTCCGTTTAAATCGAGGATAGTATCTTTATCGAGGGTTAAGCTCGTAGAAATCGTCTGATCGTTACTTAATTTAAAATATCCACCCGCATTAGTCAGCGTGCTTTGGGTAGTGCCCGCGGGTTGCGTGGGTTGAGTTCCGGTTACGTTTACATCGGGAGCAATGGTGATGTTGCCGTTGTTGGTGACTGTTACGGTGTCGGTTCCTTCGGTGGAATCGGTGGATTTTGTAACCATGCTGACCGTTGCAGAAGACTCTACTACTACGTGACCTTTTTTAACGGTTATTACGCCTACGGTGCCGTACGCATGGTAGGAGTCGGGAGCAACTGCCGTTACGTTGACGGTAGACGCGTTGCCGTAATGGTGTACCGTATCTTTATCTGCATCGATAGTCAACGTGCCGCCGTTGGTGCGAATAACTACTACCTGTGCGGAAGTGCTGCCCTTGTACGTCAAATCGAGGTTTGTCGCGTATTTACCCGTGTCAAAACCGACTGTGAGGACGGTATCGTCAGGCAAAGCATTTTCGGAGTTCCAATAAACGGAATAGGTCTGAGCGGTAGGAAATTCTGCGTAAATTGCCCAGTATTGATAATCGGCGGGCTTGGTAGACGGACTAAACTCGGGTATGTACTCTATCGTACCGTCGTTGAGGTAGCAAAACAAGTCGTTTGCGCTATCCCAAAGGATTTCGTTGTCGGTCGCGCTTGCGTTGATTTTAGCAACGTCGTAACCAAACTCTGCCGCTGCCGCGAGAGCGTCGGTCATCGTCTTGTGACTGTCGGTATCCGCCGCCAACGCTGTGTTGAGGTTTTTGACCAACTGCGTGTCGTTGCTGATTTTAGCTTTCTTGATGATACTGCTAAACGTCGGGATAAGTACAGCCGCCAAAATAGCAATGACCGCAATGACTACTACCAATTCTATGATAGTAAAGCCTTTTTTGTCGTTTCTTTTCATTTTTCTTTTCTCCTTTTTGAAAAATATTTTTTATTCTAAACGTCACCTTTTTCGTGACGATTTTTTTCGTGTTTATTAGCCTTTTTCGCCGATATTTATTTGACTTTTAGCCAAAACCGAGAATCGATTTTTTGTAGACAGAATATACATTCTGTCACCTTTTTTTAGAGGTAAAATAACAATCAAAAGACGGAAAAAGAGATAAACGGTACTAAAAAGGAAAAACAAAAACTAAAATCTATTAAAAAGGCATCGTT
>CAZTCB010000034.1:0-11970 GCA_964612455.1 uncultured Subdoligranulum sp.
CTACCGCACCACCAAACCGGAGAAAGACGGCTTGTTTTGCGAAAGGATTTTTGGTCCGACAAAGGATTGGGAATGTCATTGCGGTAAATACAAGCGTATACGTTACAAGGGCGTCATCTGCGACAAGTGCGGCGTCGAAGTAACGAAGTCAAAGGTCAGACGCGAGCGCATGGGGCATATCGAACTCGCCGCTCCCGTCAGTCACATATGGTATTTCAGGGGAGTGCCGAGCAGAATGGGACTTTTGCTCGACATGTCGCCCAAACATCTCGAACAGGTATTGAATTTTGCGTCTTTCGTCGTCCTCGATCCGAAAGACACCGAGCTCGTGAAAAAACAGGTTCTTACTGCTGCCGACGAGAGAGAACTCGAGGCAAAGTACGGCAAGGACGGATTCCGCTCGGGTATGGGTGCCGAGGCGATTAAAGAGTTGTTGCAGTGCGTCGACCTTGAAGAAGAAGCGGCGGCACTCAGAAAGTCGCTTGAAACGGCAAAGGGGCAAAAGCGTATTCGTTTTATCAAACGTCTCGAGATAGTGGAGAGTTTTCGCCGCAGCGGAAACAAGCCCGAGTGGATGATTCTCGACGTATTGCCCGTTATTCCGCCGGAGCTCAGACCCATGGTACCGCTGGACGGCGGCAGATACGCGACGAGCGACCTCAACGATTTGTATCGCAGAGTCATCAACCGTAACAACAGGTTGAAAAAGCTCAAGGAAATCAACGCTCCCGATATTTTGATAAGAAACGAAAAGCGTATGTTGCAGGAGGCGGTAGACAGCCTCATCGACAACAGCAGGGCGAAACGTCCTCACAGCGGAGCGGGAAACAGAGAACTCAAGTCTTTGTCCTCAATGTTGAGAGGTAAACAAGGTCGTTTCCGTCAAAACCTTCTCGGTAAGCGCGTCGACTACTCCGGTCGTTCGGTTATCGTAGTCGGTCCCGAATTAAAACTCAATCAATGCGGCCTCCCCAAGGAAATGGCGTTGGAGCTTTTTAAGCCGTTCGTCATGAAAAAACTCGTCGAGGCAGGTCAGTCTCAAAATATAAAGAGTGCAAAACGTCGTATCGAGCGCGCCGACGCAAAGGTGTGGGACATACTCGAGGAGGTCATCAAGGACCACCCCGTCATGCTCAACCGTGCGCCTACGTTGCACAGATTGTCGATACAGGCTTTTGAGCCCGTTCTCATCGAGGGTAGGGCAATTAAACTCCACCCGCTCGCATGTACCGCGTTTAACGCCGACTTTGACGGCGACCAGATGGCAGTGCACGTACCTTTGAGCGTGGAGGCACAGGCAGAGGCTCGTTTCCTCATGCTGGCAAACAACAACATTCTTAAACTGTCGGACGGCAAACCCGTCATCAGCCCGACGCAGGACATGGTCATGGGTTGCTATTATCTGACGCTTGACAAACTCGGCGATACCAAGATAGACGGTTCCGACGAGTACAACAGGGCAAAGGGCGGTTACAATCAACCCGAGGGCGAGCATTTTGACCTCTATACCGTCAGCGACGCCGAGTTGTACGAAAAAGGTTACGCCGATTATATCGGCAAGAGCTTTTTCTCTCAGGAGGAAGCGGTACTCGCTTATCAGGCGGGAGAGATAGAGTTGGAGAGCCTTATAAACGTCAGATTGACGCGAGAGACGCCCGACGGGCAAAAAGTGACGGGACGTATTCGTACCACCGTCGGCAGACTTATTTTTAACGACGCCATACCGCAAAACCTCGGTTTTGTCAAACGCGAAAAACCCGAGGATTACTTAAAACTCGAGTTTAACTCGGTAGTTAAAAAAGGTACGCTCAAAAAGATAGTCGAAAGGTGCTTTAAGGTCAACGGTTCCGCAAAAACGGCAGAGACCTTGGACAACGTCAAGGCTCTCGGTTATAAATACAGTACCATCAGCGGACTTACCGCCAGCGTATTCGATATGCATATTCCCGAATCCAAAAAAGGTTGGTTGGATAAAGCCAACGACAGAGTTTTCGGCAAAGGCGGCATCGAAGAGATGTTTAACGACGGTATGTTGACCGATGAGGAGAGATACAAGCTCGTCGTCAACGTGTGGAGAGATACTACCGACCACGTCACCGCCGACCTTGAAAAAACGATGGATAAATTTAATCCCATCTGGATGATGGCGGACTCCGGCGCGCGTGGCAGTATGGCGCAGATCAGACAGTTGTCGGGCATGCGCGGTCTTATGACCGACCCGTCCGGCAAAACCATCGAATTGCCCGTTAAAGCGTGCTTCCGCGAGGGATTGTCGGTTCTCGAATATTTTATTTCTTCGCACGGCGGACGTAAAGGTCTTGCGGATACGGCGTTAAAGACTGCCGACTCGGGATATCTCACCCGTCGTCTCGTCGACGTTTCGCATGACGTAATCATCAGAGAGGACGATTGCGGCGATAAACAAGGCATATGGGTATCCGCGCTTCTCGGTACTACCGAAGGCGAGGTCATCGAAAAGTTAGAAGATCGTATTATCGGTCGCTTTACGATAGGCGACATCGTAAATCCCGTCACGGGAGAAGTCATAGTCCCCGACGACACGATGATAAGCGAAGAACAAGCGGCGGCTGTCGTCAAAGCCGGCATCGAAAAAGTGCATGTACGCAGCGTTCTTTCCTGCAAGAGCAAACAGGGTGTTTGCAGCAAGTGCTACGGTAAGAACATGGCGACTTGCAACAAAGTCGACCTCGGCGAGGCGGTGGGCGTCATAGCCGCTCAGAGTATAGGCGAGCCGGGCACGCAGTTGACCATGCGTACGTTCCACACCGGCGGTGTCGCGACGAGCGAAGATATTACGCAAGGTTTGCCCCGTGTCGAAGAATTGTTTGAAGCGCGTCAACCGAAAGGTAAGGCTACTCTTTGCGAGTGCAAAGGAAAGGTGCTTTCCATCGAGCCGAAACAAGGCAAACAGATTATTACGGTATACGACGAGACTGCTAAAGAGCGCGCGGAAAAGAATCCCGAAGACGTCAAGTCCGACAATTTCGTCAGAGTGTTCGAGGTTCCGTACACGGCAAGACTCAAGGTTGCGGCAGGCGACGAAATCGACGTGGGCGCAAGACTCACCGAGGGTAGTATTTATCCGATGGACTTGCTGAGGATAAAAGGTATAAAAGAGGTTCAGGAGTATCTGGTTAAAGAAGTTCAGTCCGTGTACCGCTTGCAAGGCGTCGAAATCAACGACAAACACGTTGAAATCATCGTCAGACAGATGATGCGCAAGGTCAAGGTCGAGGACGCCGGCGATACCGATCTCCTCCCCGGCGAAATCGTCGACATCTTTAACTTTGAGGACGAAAACCTCAGGACGATTAACAACGAAGGTCGTCCCGCCGCGGGCAAGAGAATTTTGCTCGGCATTACCAAAGCGTCTCTCGCTACCGACAGTTTCCTCTCCGCTGCGTCTTTCCAGGAGACCAGCAGGGTACTGACCGAGGCGGCGATAAAGAACAAGGTCGATCCGTTGAGCGGTCTGAAAGAAAACGTCATTATCGGCAAACTTATTTCCGCCGGCACGGGATTGCCCCTGTATCGCAATTGCGACGTAAAAGAAGTTTTGCAAACTAAAGAAAGCGAATAAACGCTTGACAAATTGCAAAATATTTGATATCATTACCATTGCGTGATTTATGGACATTAGCGATTTATCACATCTTAATAAGGTCGTAGGTATCAGACAAGTGTTGAAACAACTGAACCTCGGCAATATACAAATTATCATATTGGCTACCGACGCGGATCCAGACTTTGCCAAAAAGCTCAGGGACGCGGCGGCGGCAAAACGCGTTTCGGTCATTGCCGCCGAAACGAAAACCAGACTCGCCCAACTGTGCGGCATAGACAAGACTGCCGCCGTGGTAGGCGTGCTAAAGCAAGGATAGAGCCTCGGCTCTTTATATATCCGACCAATATCGAAAGGAGGTAAAAAATGGCTACAATCAATCAATTGATAAAGCAAGGCAGAGAGAGCGGCGTCGTCAAGTCGACCGTTCCGCTGTTGGACGGTTGCCCTCAAAAGAGAGGCGTATGTCTCAGCGTTACCACTACTTCTCCGAAAAAGCCTAATTCCGCACTTCGCAAGATTACGAGAATCAGACGTACCAACGGTGAAGAAGGTACTTGCTACATCCCGGGCGAAGGTCACAACCTTCAGGAGCACAGTGTCGTCCTCATTCGCGGCGGCAGAGTAAGAGACTTGCCGGGTGTTCGTTATCACGTTATCAGGGGCGTACTCGATACCGCAGGCGTTGCCAACAGAAAACAAGCCCGCAGCAAGTACGGCGCGAAACGTCCCAAGACAAAGTAGTATATTTGACTTTTTATTGGGAAAAAAGTGATTACAGCTTTTTGATTGGTCGGAAATTTTTGTTGTTTTCCGCCATTCGGCAGTATGCGGCGTTTTTTTCCGCCGCCGCAGAAGGTTCTCCGAGAAAGAAACTTTCTCGTCGAGTTAGCTGTAAGGTAATGGAAAAAACAAAAATTGAAAGGAGGTAATAATTATGCCGAGAAGAAGTGGCGTACCAAAGAGAGACGTTCTTCCCGATCCCGTTTATAACAGCAAGGTCGTGACGAAGGTCGTCAATCAGATAATGTTGGACGGCAAGAAAGGTCTTGCACAAGAAATCGTTTACGGTGCTTTCGACATCGTGAAAGAAAAAACAGGTCAAGAGCCTATCGAAGTATTTAATCAGGCAATAAACAATATTATGCCCGTGTTGGAGGTCAAAGCGAGGCGCGTAGGCGGCAGTAACTATCAGGTGCCTATGGAAATCCGCCCCGAAAGACGTCAGACGCTGGCAATAAGATGGCTTGTTTCTTACGCTCGCGCTCGTAGCGAACGCGATATGTGTCAACGTTTGGCAGGCGAACTTTTGGATGCTTTTAACAGTACGGGCGGTGCTTTCAAAAAGAAAGAAGACGTTCATCGTATGGCAGAAGCAAACAGAGCGTTTGCTCACTATCGTTGGTAACTCAGGAGTAACGACAAATGAGACAATATCCTTTACAAAATGTGCGTAACATAGGTATAATGGCACACATAGACGCGGGCAAGACTACCACAAGCGAAAGGATACTTTTCTTTACAGGAAAGACGCGCAGATTGGGTGAAGTGCACGAAGGCACGGCAGTCATGGACAGCATGCAACAGGAGCAGGAGCGCGGTATTACTATCGCCAGTGCTGCGACTACGGTGCATTGGGTAAATCGCGACACAGGTGTCGATTATCGTATAAATCTTATCGATACGCCGGGACACGTCGACTTTACCGCAGAGGTCGAGCGCAGCTTGCGCGTGCTCGACGGTGCCGTGGCGGTGTTTTGCGCCAAAGGCGGCGTAGAACCGCAATCCGAGACAGTGTGGCATCAGGCTACCAAGTACAAAGTTCCGAGGATTGCTTTCGTCAACAAGATGGACATCAACGGCGCGAATTTCTTTAACGTAGTGGATATGATTAAAGAACGCCTGAAAGCCAATGCGATGCCTATTCAATTGCCTATCGGTAAAGAAGACGAGTTTCGCGGTATCATCGACGTAATAAGGATGAAGGCGTACTACTACAACGATCCGAAAGGTATGCAGGTCGACGAGGGCGACATACCTGCGGATTTGCTCGGACAGGCTCAGGCTTGTCACGACGCGTTGGAGGAGTTTATCGCCGGACGCGACGACGTTTTGATGGAAAAGTACCTTGACGGCGAAAAACTTTCCGTTGAGGAAATTAAAAAAGGCGTCAGAGAGGCAGTCATAGGGTTGGAGCTCAACCCGGTAATGTGCGGCACGGCGTACAAAAACAAGGGTATTCAACTTTTGTTGGACGCAATCACGGATTATTTGCCGTCGCCCGTCGATATCGATCACGTCGAAGGTTTTGATCCGAAAGATCCCGACGTCGTAATGACGCGCAGTACCGACGACAATCAGCCTTTTTGCGGACTTGCGTTTAAAATCGTTTCGGATCCGTTTGTCGGAAAGCTTGCTTACGTTCGCGTATACAGCGGCACGTTAAAAACGGGTACTTACGTCTACAACTCCGTTAAAAACAAGAGAGAGAGGATTAGTAAAATTCTCCAGATGCATGCAGCGCAGAGGGAGGAGATACAAGAAACCTACGCGGGAGAGATAGTTGCCATAGTCGGGCTTAAAGACACGACCACTGGCAATACTCTGTGCGACGAGGATTCGCCGATTGTGTTGGAGAACATGATTTTCCCCGATCCGGTTATCAAGGTCGCAATCGAGCCAAAGACCAAGCAGGGGCAGGAAAAAATGGCACTTGCGCTGGCAAAGCTCGCGGAGGAAGATCCTACTTTTAAAACTTACACCGACACCGAAACGGGACAAACGATTATCGCCGGCATGGGCGAGTTGCATCTCGAGATTATTGTTGACAGGCTTTTGCGCGAGTTTAAGGTAGAGGCCAACGTGGGTAAACCGCAGGTCAGCTACCGCGAGACTATTCGCAAATCCGTCGAGTGCGAGGGCAAGTACGTCAGGCAGAGCGGCGGTAAGGGACAGTACGGACATTGCCGTCTCCGTCTCGAACCGTTGGAACCCGGCAGCGGTTACGTCTTTGAGGACGAGACCGTGGGCGGAAGTATCCCCAAAGAGTACATTCAACCCGTCAATCAGGGTATACAGGCGGCAGCCAAGAGCGGCGTGCTGGCAGGGTACGAAGTCGTCGACTTTAAAGCAGTCGTTTACGACGGTAGTTTCCACCCGGTCGACTCGTCCGAAATGGCGTTTAAGATTGCCGGCAGTATGGCGTTTAAAGACGGCTGTGCCAAAGCGAATCCCGTCCTTTTGGAGCCGATGATGAAAGTGGAGGTGACCGTCCCCGACGAGTACCTCGGCGACGTTATGGGCGATATATCGTCCCGTCGCGGCAATCTCACCGGTACGGAAATGCGCAACGGCATCATGGCGGTAAACGCGTTTATTCCGTTGTCCGAGATGTTTGGCTATGCAACCGATTTGCGTAGCAAAACGCAAGGCAGAGGCAATTTTTCCATGCAGTTTGACCATTACGCCGAGCTCCCCAAGAGCCTTGCGGAAAAACTCATGGGTAAATAAGACAAGGTTTTTGGTAAATTGCCAAAAAAAACTTGCTAAAATGCGTGAGATATATTATAATAGATTACGCTACCAAACAAAAAAAATAAAAATATTAAATTTGGAGGAATCCTAAAATGGCAAAACAGAAATTTGATAGAAGCAAACCGCACGTCAATATCGGTACCATCGGTCACGTTGACCACGGTAAGACCACTTTGACCGCTGCAATCACAATGGTTATGGCTATGCAAGGCAAGGCAGAAGTCATGCGTTACGACCAAATCGATAAAGCGCCGGAAGAAAAAGCTCGTGGTATCACGATTAACACCGCTCACGTTGAGTATCAGACCGACAAACGTCACTATGCTCACGTTGACTGCCCGGGACACGCCGACTATGTTAAAAACATGATTACCGGTGCCGCGCAGATGGACGGTGCTATCCTCGTTGTTTCCGCTGCCGACGGTCCGATGCCTCAGACTCGTGAGCACATCTTGCTCGCAAGACAGGTTAACGTTCCGTACATCGTAGTATTTATGAACAAAACCGACCTCGTCGACGATCCCGAGCTCCTCGAGTTGGTCGAAATGGAAATCAGAGAACTCCTCAGCAAGTATGACTTCCCGGGAGACGATCTGCCCATTGTTAAAGGTTCTGCGAAAGTCGCTATGGACGCAGCAGCAGCCGGTGCGCCTATCGACGACCCCCGTTTTGATTGCATTAAGCAATTGATGGACGTTGTCGACGAATATATCCCTACTCCCGCTCGTGACAATGAGAAACCCTTCCTTATGCCTATCGAAGACGTTTTCACTATTACCGGTCGTGGCACGGTTGTTACCGGCAGAGTAGAGCGTGGCGAGATTAAACCCAACGATCCCGTTGAAATCGTCGGTCTCGAAGACGAAGTCAAAAAGACCGTCGTCACCGGCGTTGAAATGTTCCGTAAATTGTTGGACGTTGCTTATGCAGGCGACAACGTTGGTTTGTTGCTCCGCGGCGTACAAAGAACAGAAGTCGAGAGAGGACAAGTTGTCGCTAAACCCGGCACCATTCATCCTCACAAAGATTTTGAAGCTCAAATCTACGTCCTTAAGCAAGAAGAAGGCGGACGTCACAGCCCGTTCTTTAACGGATATCGTCCTCAGTTCTATTTCCGTACTACCGACGTTACCGGCAGCATCGAGCTCGCTAAGGGTACCGAGATGATTATGCCCGGCGACAACACCACCATCACCGTCAGACTTATCACTCCGATCGCTATCGAAGAAGGTCTCCGCTTCGCTATCCGTGAAGGCGGCAGAACGGTTGGTTCCGGCGTTGTTACCAAGATTATCAACTAAGATAAACTTAAAAACGATTTAAAAAAACGACTTGTTATCAAGTCGTTTTTTTTGTTGCAAAAATAAAAACCTATTGACAATTAAAGTGAAATCCATTAAAATTAAAAGGAACTTGATAGTGAATAGTATAACGATAGACTGAAATTATCGAGGCTTTCATCATTATGGTTTGAGAATAGGGTTTTTCTTAAAGCGTCGGACAGTAACAATGCTACCACAACTAAAAGAAAAACCTATATTGTTAAAAAGGAGGAGTTAAGAAAATGGCAAAAAAAGTTAAGTGGATCGTGATAACGGCAGTACTGTTGTTGGTAGTAATAGGTATAGGTATCGCTATCGACGCGATAGTATGGAATAATATCAATAACGAGATATTTTTTAGCAGGCACTACGACGATAGGGTTAGTGTGGAGATAGAAGAAGAGTATTGGGATAAGTTCGAGAACAAAGAATATGTTAAAGAAGACTTTTGCTTAGACAATATTGATCGAATTGAATATAGTTATGCAGTCATAATTGTTTATCTGAAAGAAGGCGGCGTCAGAAACTGTAAAAAAGCTATCATAAAATTGAGGAATCTCGATGAGGTGAATTGGAGTGATTTTATATCTTTTGTAAATATGGAGACATATGAGCAATATAGAGATGTATAGGGGGTATAATAATGAAAAAGAGTAAAGCATTGAAAATCACGGCAATAATAGCGTTTTCTTTGGTAGTTGTGCTCGGTTTAGGTATATTGATGAATGAACTCGTATGGCTCGACATAGACAACAAATATTTTTCGTTTATAGGATATCCGTGGAATAAATCGGATGATGAATTTGACTTTAGCGTCGTTGACATATTGGTGAAAGAGGAATATAGGGAAAGATATAATAGCAAGGGATTTACAGTGGAAGATCTCGAGTGGGATAATGTAGATAAGATAGAGTATTGTGGGTATTGGCAAACAACGAATGGCTTTCGTTTTATGCGAATAGCGGTTTTCTTAAAAGAAGGAGGTAGTAAAAATTGTCGAAGAGCATGTCTGCATTTTATGGAGTTAGACTTTGTGGATTTTTCGCGTGAGCATGGCGCTATAACGATAGGCTGATATAGTGGCATAATGCCAGAGTATTGTATAAAGCACATTACAAATAACATAAACAAAAGAAAAGCCGAGTTGGAGGAAAATTATGAAAAATAAACTCAATAACAAAAGTTTCATTTTATTTACAGTAATAGTTGTTATTCTATTTACAATATTGTTTTCATTTCCGCGGGATGTTATCGCTGACACGGTAGATACTTCAAACAATTGGGGACTTGAAAGCATAAAGTGCAAAGAAGCACAGTTTTTTACCAAGGGAAGCAGTAACGTATTGCAAATTAATTTAAAAAAGGAGGAGTAATATGGATATAAAAAAAGACGGGTGGAGTATAAAACGGATTGTCATACTGGTAATAGCCGTATGGCTATTGTTGGTTTTTTCAATGTGTACATTTGTAAGGTACACGCACAAAGCAAAGTATTATACGGTAGAAGAACACATTCAAAGAGTAAGGGAGAGAATGGAAAAACGTATGGAAGACCCATACTATGAGCCGTTCACGGCGTTTGAAGTATATCCGTTGTACAACGTAAACGACGAATTGAACTATTTTCTCATTGAGCTTGAGCCATACGGTTTTTTGTTTGTTATACTAAGTGATGAATATTGGCACATAGTTTATTGGTCAAGTATGTATAAGACGAATCTTGGAGTGTTTGACAAAGGAGCATGGTCACCCTATACGATAGACGAGACTAACAGTCAACCGGAACCCGATACGGATAAGATATGGATGGTTGACGAAAACTATAAAAAAATCTGTTACGATAGGAGTCCATATTACGTCACCAATAATTTGAACGAGAAAAAATACTTATTGCGTACTGAAGGTAATTATATTTGTGCAGTAAAAAGCGGTGAAAAATTTTTCAATCTTGTTTCGTTGACAGAGTTTGAAGTAGTGAATGGCGAGGCGTCGAATAAAGAAGCGGGATTAAGTATCAAATTTATTCCCAAAGAAACGTTTGCATTGTAGTAGGAGATTTAAAATGAAAAATAAAGTATTATTAATTAATTTGGTATTGGTTTTATCTGTATATCTACTTTTTGTCTGTATGATAATGGTAGACAGGTCAAGTATCGCTCACGCACAGGAGCAAGAGTATGCGGAAATTGTTCTACTTTCAACAGATAAAAACAACGGGAGCGATGGCAGATTGTTGATTTCCGGAAAGAATGAAAGAAATCAGTTTATAACCGCCACGATAGATGGCTTTACTGACGTAAAATACATACCAAACGCCAACTACTTTTTGATAAACCCATGGCATCACAAGAATGATGCTTCTGATAATCCTGACGGAACTTGCACTACCGTAGCCATGCAAATGCTGATGGGTTATCACAATTACTATTCAGACAGACGAATAATACCGACAACGGGAAACGGACGCACGTTTTTGGCTGAGGGATATGGAAATATAGAAGGACATCCTGCATTTGAAAGAATGACAATGCCTGTGAGTGGAGTTGATAGGCAGGGTTGCAAACAAATCGGTACTGAGGACGGCGTATATCAAGAATTGTTTGATTTAACATGGATTTCCGATTTGTATGGAATCGGACAGGCAGTAGGACTGGTAAAAGATGGCGCCGTCAAGTTTATAAATGAATACACGCCACAAGCGGCAAGAGTCGGTATATCTATTACGTCTGGTTCTTTTTCTAAAACCACAGCACAGTCCGATATTGACGCGGGTAGACCGATAATCTTGGGAATGAATGGCTTTTTTGGAGATTCTCAAGATAGTTTTCATATTGTAGTAGCATACGGATATGCTACTTTAGGCGATGTTGACGGATTTTTGGTGCATTACGGGTGGGGAGATACAGCCACTCAGGTATGGGTACCGGTGAGTTGGTTTTGGTCTCAAATAAGGATGTCTGTTGAACATGAACATGATTTTACAGATACCGGCATTATACTAAATAATACATACAGACAAATAAATTGTAAGATTTGTGGGTATAGCACTCCGGATTTATTGTACAATATGACGAATTCGGTAATAACGAGCAACAAGTATCAATTGTGCGGTGATATTATGCTGCCTGATGCATTAAGAATTTATTCTCCGAGTACTGCAAGTTTTACAAATTTGGTTATAACGGGTATCGGCGACAATGCGTTTGTAAACCAAACAAATATTACTCATATATACATTCCGAGCAGTGTGTTACGGATAGGCGACAGTGCGTCTGAGGAGTGTGTAAATTTAAACAGTATTACGTTTGGAGTGGAAAGCGTATTAAACAACGTAGGCAACAATACCTTTGCCAATTGCACAAGCCTTGAAAGTATAATGTTTCCTTACGGTGTAATCACTATAGGCAACGGAGCATTTGCCGGTTGTACAAGCCTTTCTTATTTGGTATTACCTGAGTCGATTACGAGTATAGGGAACAATGTGTTTGAAAACTGTACAAGCCTTACGGAGATAACGTTGCCAAACGGCGT
>CAZTCB010000035.1:0-11425 GCA_964612455.1 uncultured Subdoligranulum sp.
AATTCCAATATATTTAATTTGATTTTTTGTCTAAACTTTTGGGTTCACATCAAAAAGTCGGACTCGCTTTATATTGATATATCCTGACAACGTTTTATTTGTCACATGCAAAAAACGTAATATCTCTACTATTTCTTTATCGGTTTCATCGTCGGGAAAAGCAACACGTCGCGGATAGAGTAACTGTTGGTAAACAACATTATCATACGATCGATACCGATGCCTATACCGCCCGTCGGGGGCAATCCGTACTCCAATGCGGTCACGTAGTCCTCGTCCATCATCTGCGCTTCGTCGTCGCCGCTATCCCTTTGTTTGACCTGCTCCGCAAAACGATTGTACTGATCGATAGGATCGTTCAACTCGCTGAAAGCATTGCCCATTTCTCTCGCGTAAATAAAAAACTCAAATCTCTCGGTCATACGCGGATCGCTCGCCTTGCGTTTAGCCAACGGACTTACTTCTATCGGATAGTCGTAAACAAAGGTCGGCTGAATGAGTTTTTCTTCGACTTTCTGGTCAAATACTTCGTACAAACAATAGCCCCACGTTTGTTTTGACTTAGGCATCTCTATACCGAGATTTTTTACGACCTCGAGCGCCTCTTCGTCCGACTTGATTTCGTTAAAATCGACGCCCACGTACTTTTTGACGGCGTCTATCATGCTTATTCTCGTCCAGTTATCGAGGTCGATTACGACTTCGTTGTACGGCAACAAGCGCGTACCGAGCACCTTGTCGGCGCAATAGCAAAACATGTTTTGCGCAATCTCCATCATGTGCTCGAGGTTGGTATACGCTTCGTACAACTCTATGGTGGTAAACTCGGGATTGTGCCTTATATCCATTCCCTCGTTGCGGAACATTCTGCCCATTTCGTAGACCTTTTCAAATCCGCCGACTACGAGACGTTTTAAATACAACTCCGTCGCAATACGCAAATACATATCGATGTTGAGCGTGTTGTGGTGAGTAATAAACGGACGCGCGGTAGCACCGCCCGCAATGGTATTGAGCACAGGCGTCTCGACTTCGAGAAAGCCGAGATTGTCGAGATACTCTCTGATTGCGCTCACTACCTTGCTCCTGATGACAAAAGTCTTTTTTACTTCCGGATTGGCAATCAGGTCTACGTAACGCTGGCGATACCGCGTGTCGGTATCCTTAAACCCGTGAAATTTTTCCGGCAGCGGACGCAAAGACTTTGACAACAACGTAACCGACGCCGCGCGTACGGAAGTCTCTCCGGTATGCGTAACGAAAACGCAACCTTTAACACCGACGATATCTCCGATATCCATGTTTTTAAAGTCCGCGTAGGCTTCTTCGCCGACCTCGTCCTTTTTCACGTAAATCTGAATCTGTCCTTCGCCGTCGAGAATATGGCAAAAAGACGCTTTACCCATGATACGGCGGCTGACGATACGACCTGCTATCGATACCTCTTTGTCAACGAGGTTTTCCGCGTCTTTCAATATCGATGCGGAGTCGTGCGTACGGTCGTAACGCGTGATTTCAAACGGATTTTTACCCGCAGCCACGAGTGCGGCGAGCTTGTCCCTGCGAACCTGCAATATCTCTGCAAGTTCCGCCTCTTGTCCGACGTCGGTTGTATCGACGTTGACGTTTTGTTGCTTGTTGATATTATCTGACATTTTTTCCTTCCCGTGACTTTATTTATTTTATTTCCGACAGAGTATATGCGACCTTTTTGCCGTTGGGCAACGATACGTTAAAGGCGTCGCCCTGTTTTTTACCCATTGCCGCCGAACCTATCGGAGACTCGTTGCTGATACGCGCAGGCTCCGCGTAAGGGTCCGACTCGGTAGTACCTACTATCTGGTAAACCTTTTTATTTCCGCCGGCGTCGACGACTACAATCGTACTGCCGAGTTTGACCTCGTGGTGACGCGCGCCGTCCTCGATAATGATGGCATTTTTCAGTTTTGCTTCTATTTCGATTATTTCGCCTTCTATCTGGGACTGCTCTGCTTTAGCCGCATCGTACTCCGCGTTTTCGGACAAATCGCCGAAATCGCGCGCAACCTTGATTTTTTCGGTAACGTCTGCACGACTTACGGTTTTAAGGTGCTTTAACCTTTCTTCGAGTTCTTTTTTGCCTTCGGCGGTCAAATAGACTTCTTCTGCCATATTCTTTCTCCTAAAATAAAATAACGTTAATATTAAAATTAAATTCACCCGCCAAACCGAGTGAATTTTTATTAAGGTATTGTAACACAACGCACGCGTCGAGTCAAGCGATTGACCGCAAATAACGAGCACAAATACGTGTATTTACGGCTTTTTAGTCGTTTTTTTATTCTTTTCGGTTTTCTTTTTATCCCCGTAACTGAGCGCGCATATCACGCGGTACAAAAGCGGCTTTTTCAGCCTTACCGCGTCGTGCGGACAAAGCTCCTGACAACAATTGCACCTGATGCAGTCTTTTTTACGGATTTTTGCCTTTTTCGGGGCGTTTTTCCCCACCATGTCTATCGCTTTGCGTGGGCAATGCGCGAAACATCTCCCGCAACCCTTGCATTTTTTCGTATCTATCACGGGACGTCGGGTTACCCAATTTTTTCGCAAAAAACGCTTTAAAAAGCCCTTTTTCGTAAAATCGCCGTCCACCACCCTGACCGTTTTAAAATCGGGTATACGTTGCGCGCTTAACCCGTCCAAATCGATACCCGTTTCCCTCAAATCACTCGGCAACAGTCCCCTCTCGCATGCTTTTTTTACGAGAGGCATGTCCAAGGGGTCGGCAAACAGACTCACTGCCGCCACGTCGACGAAATACGGATTTGTCCCGGCAAAAATCTTTCCGATAAACCTCGGCGTACCGTTGGTCGGCCCGTCTCCCTCCATACCCTTTACTGCGTCGATAAAGTGAAGTGCGATTTTTTCGCTCGCAAACCGCTCTATATCGATGAGGCAATCGCAAAATACGGATAACGTCGGATAAAGGCTGTGCGTCTGCGCTTTAACCAGCCCCGGTATAAGCCCGTAAAGGTTTTTAACAGCACCCGTGTACCCCGTAAAACTATGAGTTTTGAGTTTACCAACGTTTATTACGACGTCGGCATCGTTAAACTCGTCGATAATATCGAGACACCGCACCACTTTGCCGTCGATTTTTTTATTGGTACTGCCAAAGTCGTCGATTAACACCGCGCCGCTTTCGGCACAGGCGTCCGTCATTCCGCAGGTTTTAAAAGTAGCGTTCATGACCGCCGCGTTAAACGCAGAGCCGCTGCTGTCGCCCACTCTGACCTCGGCACCCGTTTCTTTGATTAAAATCTCGGATATCGCCTCAACCACACTCGGATGCGTCGTACCGCATTTGTCGGGCGTCATTTCGCGGACGAGATTGACCTTTAAAAAAACCCTCTTGTTTCTTCCGACGACGTTTTCCGCGCCGCCGAGCGAATCAAAAAGGTATTTTACTGATTTAAATACCGTTTCTTTCTCGTAATCGGCAGTGTCCGCCCAAAAAACTTTTTCCTGTTTCATATCCGATATTTTAGCAACAAAAGATAAAAAAAGCAATTCTTTTAAATCAACCGCTTGTCTTTTTTTTAAAACGGAGTATAATAACGGTATGAAACTTTGGGTACGAGCATTCAGGCATGAAAAGATAATTTTAAACGAAATGATAGTCGACGGCACACCGTTGTCCGTCGAGAGTTTAAATGCGGCGTTGAGGGACGTTTGCGACAAAAAAGATTTACCAAGCCCCTTGATAACCGAAACAAACCTCTTAAACCTTATCAAATTTAACCATACCAAATTTAAACAAGCCGATTTTTTAGAAAAAATAAACTTCGATTATCTCGAAATCGGCAACGTTCCTAAATAAAAACCGTCGGTATACTCGTTAAACAAAGTATACAAGACGGTTTTTATTATATCCGTTATTTTTATCCGTTATTTTGATTAAAAGGCGGCGGTTTTTATTATCTCAACGCCTCACCCGCTTGCACTCAGCCCGTCACCCTTACTCTCTCGTATCTGACGATATCTCCGCTGACCGTGTCGATAGTGACGAGATATCTGTACGCCCCGTCGTAAAAATCCATATAGTAGGTAGCATTGTCTATCCCGTCCGCCGGAAAATAGCAACTATCCACCTTTACCGACGACATATCCTCCTTGCCTAAAAAGTTTCCGACGGTCGTCAACGTCTGCGCGTAATCGAAATCGTCGAGGATGCCGACGTTTTCCGAAGAGGACTTTATTATTTCGCCGTCGAGCGCGTTTATTACGTAACTATAACTTATATCCGAATAAATAAATGAAATTTTATAAAGCGCCATGCCGTTTTCTCTGGTAAAGCGAGTTTTAAGATTTAATAAATCCCCGTCCGAAAGAGTAGTACCCGCGCCCGCCTCGTCGTAAGCTATTTCCTTTGCGGCAGACAAAGAGATATACTCCGACTCCTCGTCGTCGTCAATCGTCACGCCGTCCGTCACGTAACCGAGAATTTTTCCGTTGCTCTTTACCGTGACCTGATGAAACTTTCCCGACGAAAAAAACGAAACTTCGTACACCCAGCCGCCGTCGTAAAGCACCTCGGTCAACGTCCGCTTAACCTTGACGTCGTTGACGCCCGCCCTGACAAAAGCGGTACTCACCGCAGTGTCGGCACTCACCATACCGATATCGGTCACCTCCGACGAATAATCGGCAGAATACCCGTCCATACTCACGATTGCTCCCGTGACGGCGTCGACAACGTAAGCAAACCGAGAATAAGCCGTCTTTAAGTTGACGCAATAACTCCACCCGTCGTCAACTTTATCCAACCTGACATAAAAAGCCGTCAATCGCGAGTTGCTTACCCGTGCGTCGTCGCATGCCGCTTTAAACGCGTCTTCGTACAAAATCAACGTACCGACGGGAGCGACGTAACCCTCCGCAGAACTGTGAATATACTTTTTGCCCGAGACGACTTCTTCACTGCATGCGTCTACGACGTATTCGTAATAATCGTTATCGCAATGAAGTTTCACGTTCCAGACTTCTTTACCCGAATAAAAATCGCGATAAAACTCGTCGACGGTGAGATTTGCAACGACGGCGTCCGACTCCAGCTTGTTCAACACCGCCTTGGCTGCCGATATTTTAGAACAGGCGTCGTTGGTCACAAATTCCGCCACAAACATATCCGACTGAAAATCGTACGCGTCGTCGGCAAAGTCGGCAAACGTTTCCACCGAGCCTTCGGCAACAACGTCAAAAAGCGACTCCGTACCGACGGCGGTATAATGTTTTTTATACAAATCGTACAAACCGAAATCCACGCCCGCGTCGCATGCGGCGACAATCTCGTCGTCCGTCAGATACGCAACGCAAAAGTACGGTTTCGTCGATATTTCGTCGGCGCAGGCAAATTCGACGAAATAAGCGCTTGCTTTGCCAAAAACCTTTAACGCGACAAAATTGTCGCTCGACGAAATCAACACGTCTTTAAGCGAAAGAAAATCGCCTTTTTCGGACGCGTCTGTCAACAAATCGTTAAATACCTTTAATACGTCTTTTCCTACTACGTCCGTCGAAACCGAGCCTTCGCCCAAATAGCGATAAGAAACAACCTTGCCCGAAGAATCGTATTCGTACACATGTCCGCCTCCGACGCCTATGGACAAAAAGTTTCTCGTCGAGTATCTCTTCTGCTCGACAGGATCGGGAGGAACGTTCGGATTTTTCACGCAACCGACCGCCACGCAGACAAACACGACCAACATTATAAAAAACACTATCGCCTTTCGTTTCATACCTACCTCTTTACTTTTACCGCGGATTACGTACCAATCCTGCCGGGTAAAAATTTTTTCGTTTAGTTTTTTTTGCTTTTACTACGGATTACGCGCTACAAAAAGAGTTTTTGAGTGTTAATCAAAAACTTTTTCGTCTGTTTTTTCTCCCTATATACATGACAATTCAGAACGACGAAATAGGTGAACTCCCGTCAAAAAGATTACGAAACTTTTTTCACGATAAAGTTTTTGAGCAACACCAAAACGTTATTCTATACTGATGATGTAATGATACAAAGGCTGACCGCCCTTGTGATAATCCACGTCCTTGTCGGGATAGATTTCGGCAAGTTTGGCG
Organism: uncultured Subdoligranulum sp.; assembly: GCA_964612455.1. GTDB lineage: Bacteria > Bacillota > Clostridia > Christensenellales > CAG-314 > SFEB01. The sequence continues at coordinate 6,118 of CAZTCB010000035.1, forward strand.
CACAACGCTCCCGCCTGCTCCTCCGTCACCGAGTCGCCGTAAAACAAATTTATCGTTTCGTCTTCGTCTTTAATCATCTTGGCTACGAGTGCCTTGGTGACCTTAGCGACGTCCTTACCCTTGGTGAGTATCTTGCGTTCGTCGAGACCGATGATATCGCCCTTGTTGACGTCTATTCCGTCGACGGACGACGTGCGCACCGCAAAAGTAACGCTCCCCGACTTGACGTTGTGCAAAGCGTCGTTCATGTTACGCAGGTTTTCCGTCACGTTTATTTCGGTGCTGTACGCGAGTGCCGCGGAGATACCCTGAGGCATGTTGGTTGTATGCACCACAAAAACGTGCTTGTTGTTGATAAGCGTACGGGACTGCTCGGCTGCGAGAATAATGTTTTTGTTGTTGGGCAAAACGATGACGTTTTCCGCATTGATTTTCGCGATTGCGCCAGCAATATCGTCCGCCGAAGGATTCATCGTCTGACCGCCCTCTACCGTGCGGTCCACGCCGAGGTCTTTAAATATCTCGCCAAATCCGTCGCCCGCGCATATGGACAGCAAACCGACGGGTTTGCGCTCCGCCTCGTATTTTGCCTTGAGTTTACGGTTTTGCTCGAGCATATTCTCGATTTTTATATGGTCGACTTCGCCGAGTTTCAACGCGCTCGACAACGCCATACCGGGATTGTTGGTATGTACGTGCACCTTTACCAGCGACAAATCGCCGATTACCAGCGTGCTGTCGCCTATCGAATTGAGTTTTTCTCTCAGTTTGTCTATATCCGCGACGGTAGTCTTTTTGTGAAGATTGATGATAAAAAACTCGGTACAATAGCCAAACTCTATATCGTCGAGAGCGTCGTAGTCTATCACGACGTCCTCCACTATTTTGTCGCCGCTTGTAGCGAGTTTCGGCGTTTTGTCGACGGTCGTCACAACGTCGGTCGCGCCGTCTATCTCCTCGCCGAGATAACCCTTTAAAAACCCCTTAAAAATGAGTAACAAACCGAACCCGCCGCTGTCTACGACGCCGGCTTTTTTAAGCACCTCGAGCATATTGGGAGTCTCTGCAAGTATCTCTTCGCCCTTGTCTATCAACTCCTGTAAAAAATCCTGATAGGTAAGGCTGATTTTTTTTGAAATCTCGAGAGCATGTTCGGTAATGACGCGTATAACCGTCAGTATCGTGCCTTCTTTCGGCTTTGAAACGGCGCTGTACGCCATCTCCACGCCGTTTTTCAACGCTTTTGCAAATAGTTTTATATCTACTTCTTCCTTAGTGATACCGGTAGCAAAACCTTTTATTATCTGCGAAAGAATAACGCCGCTGTTACCCCTCGCGCCGCTCAGCGCGCCTTTTGACAATCCCGAGGTAAAGGCGTCCATAGATATGGACGGAGTAGACGATATTTCCTTTATCGCCGACTGCATCGTCAGTGACATGTTGATGCCGGTGTCGCCGTCCGGCACGGGAAAAACGTTGAGTGCGTTGACCGTTTCTTTATTGGTATCCAGCATTTTATAGCCGGCTATAAACATTTTTTTAAGTATCAGAGTCGAAATGACTTTGTCGCTGTTAATAATTGCCGCGGACATATTATCTCCTTAATCTTGGCGGAAGTTTTTCAAGCGATATTTTTTCTTTTTACCACTTGATACCGACTACGTGCACGTTGACCGTGTCTACTATCATGCCGGTAAAACTCTCCAGACCGTATTTAATCGTCGCCTTCAGACTGCTTGCAACTGCCGATATATTAAGTCCGAAACTAAGAACCACGTACAAATCGACGTAAATACGGTTGTCTTTAGTAATAACTTTGACTCCCCTGCTGAGGCTGTTTTTCTTAAACACGTCCGCACAGGAATCCGAAAAATTGCGGGGTATCTTGTCGACGACGCCGTAACAGTCCATAGCAAGCCGACCGGCGACGCATGCTACCGCGTCGTCGGTAATAGTGATATCCCCGTAACTGTTAGAAGTGTGCAACGACATATCCTATACCTCCGTATTGATTTGTTTATTGTACTATACTTTTCCCTTTTTTTCAAGCGTATTAGCAAAAAAATCAACATATTTTACTTCAAAAATGCGGTTTTTTGCTATCTCTCCTCGATTTTTCACCGATTTTTTATATGCGCAACTCCACGCGCATACATTTGGCGGTCTTCGGAAAAAAAATAAAAATACGAGATTTTTTTTCAATAAAACACTTGCCAAAATTTCGGATATTTGATAATATATCATAGTTAAAATCAACGATTACCCAAGGAGGTAGAAATATGTCCAAACAATGCGCTATGTGCGGCAAAGCCAAAATGTCCGGCAACAAAGTCAGCCACTCCAACATCAAGACGCCGCGTACCTACAACGCAAACTTGCACAAGGTTCAGGTCGAGATAGACGGCAGACCGGAGAAAGTTTATCTTTGCACTCGTTGCCAGAGGACTCTCAATAAGGAAGAGAGATAGTTTTCGCATAGTCTCAATTTTGATTTTGTTAAAAAACAAAGGTTTTTATCCTTTGTTTTTTTTGCTGTCAAAAAGTAAGTATGCCCCCTCTTTGCGCCGTCGGGCGATACTACGACGATTTTAAAATCGTACGCGAAAAAAACTACTCTTTTCTTTATTATCCCCCTTTTAAGCATTTTAATTTTTATTTTTTGGAAAATCGTTATCTTAAAGACAACATACGTTTTTGCGTCGCCAATTTTAAATTTGGCGACGCAAACTTTGTTTTAGGACAAAAAATTCACCTTAATAGTTTTACTGCCGCAAATCAGACCGACGCCGAAAAACTTGACTCCGAGTTCTTTTTGTGGTATATAATATAAGGTAGTAAAGCAAGCGTTGAAAAACGCGCGGTTTTAAAGCGACGAAAGGACAAAAATATTAAATTAAAAGGAGAAACATATGAACAAATCGATTTGCGGCGCAAACTGCGACCAATGTCCGTCCGTAAAAACATGCAAAGGGTGTGCCGAAACAAACGGCTGCCCATACGGAAAACAATGCTTTATCGCTAAATACGTATTGACGGGCGGCACAGACGCTTACGACGCGTTTCAAAAAACGTTGATTGACGAAATAAACGCGCTTGATATCGCCGGAATGGAGCGAGTTACCCGCCTCTACCCGCTCGTCGGCAACTTCGTCAATCTCGGGTACCCCCTCCCCTGCGGCGATACCGTACGGTTTTTAAAGGACGACGAAACCTATCTGGGCGCACAGGTAAAAAACCTTTTTGACGACGAAGGGAAAACATGTTACGGGGTGATTGCAAGAGAAAGTTTTATTCTCGTATGCGAATACGGCGAAAACGGAGCCAATCCCGAAATCGTAATCTACAAGAGACGTTGACCGTAAGTAAAACCCGTCATTCCGCCACGACGACGTTTTGCGATACGCAAAAAAAGACTAACGATATCTTTTTGAAATGCACCTCCTAAAAGTGTCTAACTTTTGGGGTGCATTTCATTTCGTTAGTCTTTTTAAAACAACTGTTTTTTGTTGTTATTTTTAGTTTTGCTCGGGCATTGAAGCCGGCTTTCCGTTATTGATATTTTCACTTGCGGAATAAATATGATTTTCCAACGTGCAATCTTGTTGATTATAAGTAATGCACTTAGTTCTGTCATCACTTTCCAAACTCAAAACGACGTCCATCTGAAGCCAAGCCCAATCATTGGTAGTTTGACCAAAAACCCACAATCCCAGTGAACTACCCCTATCATAACAGCAGTAAGTATTGTCCTCTGCTCCGCCAAGTTTTATTCGCGGTTTATCTGCCTTAATAGTAATATCGGACTTGCCGAAAGACTCTACTCCCCAGCCGACGACACTGATACCGCTAAAATCATTACCGTCACCTTGTACCGTCAAACTATTTCCTTGGGTTACTACACCGACGAGTTTTGCTGCTTGATAAATACCCGCGACGGTTGTATTTTCAAATTTTACGTTTTCTACAGTCAAACTTCCGCCAGCACTATTCATATATCCCGCGATACCGCCTACCTTTTGAACACCTTTGACGTAGCAGTTTTTAAACGTTACGTTTTTGAGAGCTAACGTACCATTGATATAGCCGGCAATCAACCCCATAGCTCTGCCATCGCCGGTATTTTCAATCACCATACCGTCAATCGTCACGTTTTCAATCGTTACTTCGGCACCGCTTTTTATCGTCGCAAACATGCCACCTGCATATAATGTGTTAGCATATTCTCCCGTCCCGTAAAAAGAGTTCTTATCACTTCTGAATGCATAAATGGTTTTACCGTTGCCGTTTATGGTAAGTTTTCCGTTGCTCGTCACGTTGCCAAAGTTTCCGGTTGCACCTGCAAGATCGATATCGTCTTTAAGGTCAATAGTTTTTATCGTTTTTGCGGTAGCGTCGCTGTCGCTATAGCTTTGCATCATGTCAAAAAACATACCCGCGCTCGATACCTCGAGTTTCCCGTCGTTGTCGATTTTTCCCGCGTCTTTCCAACTCGAATCCGTACCGATTGCAGAACCGTTTAAAGAATACCAATCGCCCGCTTTTTTAACCAAAGTCGTCAGATTGTCGGGATAAAGCACTTCATTTGTCGTCGTGTCAATGTAAACTATTCTATTAATACTCTTTACCCAGTAATACGCTCTGTCGCTTGTCAACGGTTTATAATTTTCTATCTCGAGTTTTTCCGCACTTAAAGCGTTCATGACCGCGCTGATGTTACTCATGTCGGCATCTACTTCTGCAATGGCGATATAATCGTTCATTTGCTTTGCCGCCTGAATATCTACAGACTCGTTGGCTTTTTTAATGATATTGCTAAAGGTCGGGATAAGCACCGCCGCCAAAATGGCAATAACCGCAATGACTACTACCAATTCTATGATAGTAAAGCCTTTTTTGTTCCTTTTCATTTTTCTTTTCTCCTTTTTGAAAAATATTTTTTATTTTAAACGTCACTTTTTTCGTGACGATTTTTTTCGTGTTTATTAGCCTTTTTCGTCGGTATTTATTTGACTTTTCGCCAAAACCGAGAATCGATTTTTTGTAGACAGAATATACATTCTGTCACCTTTTTTAATGGGCAAAATAGCAATCAATAGACGGAAAAAGAGATAAACGGTACTAAAAAGGAAAAACAAAAACTAAAATCTATTAAAAAGGCATCGTTCAATAGGGGAAAAACGCGGTAAAACAAAAAAAATGTCGGATTTTTCCGACAATTTTACTTTTAAGGCTTGTTTTTGCTTGACTAACGCCCAAAATAGGCTTATAATTTTTCTTACAAGAGCAAAAAAAGGTGACAGAATGTATA
>CAZTCB010000036.1:0-11176 GCA_964612455.1 uncultured Subdoligranulum sp.
ATGAGTACGGAATATCGTGGTCCATACGGTATACGTTTGCGCGGGGGTTGTCCCAGGAGCGGAACACGGCCTTTACTGCCTCAAAGAGTTGTTCTTTGGGATCGGACGGAAAATCTTTGCCGAGTTGTTTTTTATACTCCGCCTTAAATTGATTGGCGAGAGTCTTGAGGTCGTCGGCAGTGAGGTCTACGTCAAAGGACACGCCTTTTTCTTCCTTCATCTTGTCGATGAGTTTTTCAAAATATTTTTTACCGACCTCCATTACGACGTCGGAAAACATCTGGATAAATCTGCGATAGCAGTCGTAAGCCCAACGGGGGTTGCCGGACTTGGCGGCGAGAGTCTCTACTACTTCTTCGTTGAGACCGAGGTTGAGTATCGTGTCCATCATGCCGGGCATCGACGCGCGCGCGCCCGAGCGAACGGAAACCAACAAGGGGTTTTCTTTGTCGCCGAACTTTTTACCGGTCTGCGTTTCCAGCTTGTCGATATACTCGAGTATCTGAGCCTGAATATCGTCGTTGATGCGTCTGCCGTCTTCGTAGTACTGCGTGCAAGCCTCGGTAGAAACGGTAAATCCGTAAGGAACGGGCAAACCGAGGTTGTACATCTCTGCGAGGTTGGCACCCTTGCCGCCCAACAACTCTCTCATTTTGCCGTTGCCTTCACTAAACATATAAACGTACTTTTTCACTGTATCTTCCTCCTAAAAGAATACAAATTATTTAACTGACTTATTCTACCAAATTTTTTCGATTTTGCCAACAAAATAAACGCACTATTGCAAAAAAAATAGTGTGTTTATATTTAAAAACGCGCATGCGCGGTATTTTTTGTCCCGACTTAAGACTTTACAACAAAAATCCGAGACTATTGATACGCTTGACGAGGTGCTCCGTATACGTCGAAAGCGCCGCCAACATCCCTTTATATCTGTTTTCAAACTTCAACACGTTCAGTCGCTCGTACGGTGTCTCGTCAATCATTTTAAAACAGCTTATTTCCGCCGAGGTGACGCGATAAACCGAGTTGACGCCTCTGCAATCCTCGCAAGACACTCCTCCGTCGTCAAGATTGAGATACAACGCCGAAAAAGTTTCGCTGCCGCAAACGTCGCATTTGTCAAACGAAAGCCCCACGCCTGCCGATTTAAGCCCCTCGAGCAAAAATTTGACGAGGACGAGTTTTGTCGGTTTTTCCGTCAGATATCTCATTGCGAGTACGAATTGAAAAAAAAGCCCGACGTCCGGTTGATTTTCTTGCAACACGGCGGCGCAAAACTCCGACATCGCGCACGCGGAGTAAAAAGCGTCGACGTCCCGCGAAACGGCGGAAAAACTCTCGATTTCCGTACAATCGGTTACGGTGTATCTGCCGCCTTTTTCTACGACCTGATACTCGCCGAAACAAAAAGGCTGAGCGCAAAACCGCAGTTTTGCCTCCGCCTTTCTCACGCCCCTTACCCGAGCGGAAAATTTACCGTTTTCCGCACCGAAAAGGAGCAGTATTTTGTCGTTGTCGAGATAATCGACCGCTTTTAAACATACCGCTTTAAAGCTCTTTGTCATCTCCGTCCTCCGAAAGCCGTTTAAACAAACTGTAATAAGCCGGGTTGCCCGTCTTTACAAACATCTGCCACGCAAGTTTTTTTTCGTCCATCTCGCCGTCCTCCGCAGTAGTAATTTTTAACAACAAAACCCGTTAATATACGGCTTACGGCAAAACAAAACGAGACAACCGGCAATCAATCCAAATCTTTTTTATTGTAGCCTATTTCGTTGAGCAGACGCTCGCTGTTGCGCCAATCCTCCTTGACGCGCACCCAAAGGTCGAGACGGACGCGCGCATCGAGCATCTTTTGAATACTTTCACGCGCCGCCGAGCCTATTTTCTTTATCATCTGACCGTTTTTGCCGAGTACTATCGACTTGTGCGACGCTTTTTCGACTATCACGTCGGCGTCTATTTCCCAACGGTTTTCCTGCTCGTCGAAAGTCATCTTGTTGAGGCTGATACCTACGCCGTGAGGGACTTCTTCGTCAAGACAAAGCAAGGTTTTTTCTCTTATTTCCTCGCACACCAAAAAACGCTGGGGACGGTCGGTGACGTAGTCTTCGTCAAAGTACGCCTTGTCGTCGCCGAGGTAGGTTTTGAGATGATTTTTCAACTCCTCGACGCCCCTGTTTTTTCGCGCGGAGACGGCAAATACCTCTTTGATACAGTCGTATTCGTTGAGCTTTGAAAGCTCCCGCATCATTTTTTCCGGCTGCGATATATCCGTTTTGGTAACGGCGACGACCAGCGGCGAGTTGATTTTGCCGTACTTGTCGACAAGTTCCAAATCCGCCCGTTTAATACCGTCGTGCCCGTCTATGACCAACAAAACGCAATCCACGTCCACTACCGCCTGCTCTATGCTCTTTACCATAAAGTCGCCCAACAAAGTCTTTGGGTTAAGCGAACCGGGAGTATCGACAAAAATCATCTGGCACTCCTCGTCCGTCCATATGCCGAGTATATTTTCGCGCGTGGTCTGCGGCTTGGGACTGACTATACTTATTTTTTGTCCGACGAAAGCGTTGACCAGCGTCGACTTGCCGGCATTGGCTCTGCCGACCACCGCAATAAATCCCGATTTAAAGTTTTCTTTCATATTTACCTCTCGATAGAAAGCGACGTCAATATCGCCTCGGCAGTAGCCGACATTACCTTCTCCTGATTCTCGTCGACATGGTCGTATCCGAGCAAATGCAAAAATCCGTGCAACACGAGAAAAGCCACCTCTCTCTTGACGCCGTGTCCGTACTCCGCGGCTTGTTCCTTAGCCCTGTCAAGACAAACGACGATATCGCCGAGCATATACGCCCCCGTGGTCGGATTGACGTCTGCCTCGCACCCGTCTCCTATTTTTTCGCCGGGGTTGATGCTAAGATACGGAAAACTCAAAACGTCGGTAACGGCATCGACATTGCGTTGAGCGGCGTTGAGGGCTCGTATCTCGTCGGGCGAAACAAACCCGACGTTGACCTCGGTATCGTCGGGTTGAGCAAGGTAATTCAACGCTCTTTTCAATACCTTTCTGATAACCGTTCTGTTAAAAAAGCCTACGTTTGAAAAATTGATTTTCATTATTTTTTCTCTCCGCCTGCCGCGCCGTTGTCTGTCGAAAGTTTCAACTCGGGGTACTTTACACGCTCGTGTTTGGTGCCGAGGTAGGTCGAAATAATGGTTTGCTTGATTATATCTATCTCTTTCATCGACAGTTCGCTGTTGTCAAACTGCCCGAAACTCATACGCTCGTCCACTATATTGTCCACTACTTTTTCCGCCGTGTTTCTGTCGTTAACGGACAACGAACGCAAAGTCGCCTCGCACGAGTCGGCAATCATCAGAATGCCGTTTATTTTTGACACGGGCGCGGGACCATCGTAACAATACTCGGTAACGGGCAGTTCGCCCTCCGTGTATTTTTTCGCCTTAAGATAAAAAAACTTCATGACGAAAGTACCGTGGTGCTCGACTATGGCACTCTCTATTTCGGGCGGCAACTTGTACGCCCTCGCAAGACTGACGCCGTAACTGATGTGATTTTTTAAAAACGAAATACTTATCTCGGGGGCAATTTCGTCGTGAGGGTTGTACCCGGCCTGATTTTCGCTGAAATACATCGGGTTTTGAAGTTTGCCGATATCATGGTAACACCCCGCGGCACGCGCAAGATAAGTGTTTTCGCCGATAGCCATTGCACACGCCTCCGCATAGTTGGCGACGGTAAGGCTGTGGCTGAACGTACCGGGCGCTTCTTTCAACAACCTGGCGAGCAACGGGTGGTTGGTGTTGGCGAGTTCTGCCAATCTGAAGTTGGTAGTGATGTTAAATATCCTTTCCACCAACGGCACGAGCAAAAACGTCGCCATAATATCAAAAATACCGCCGAGGCATGCCATCGACGCGTTGCGCGTATACGTTATCCAATCAAAGTCGCCGGCGTCGTCGAATATAAAGTAAAACATCGTCACGACCAGCACTCCCACTGCGGCTACTTTTAAAGCCGTGGCAAGATAACTGACTCTGTCTTTGTGACGTTTTTCGCACAACATCACGACCGTTATCGTCGCAAGCCCCAAAAACAGGCATAGCAACGACTCGGCACACGTTATATACGACTCGAATACGTATTGGGATATAAAAAACGTCAACAATTGCGAAATATTGACGTATACGGCAAGTTTCAAACCGACCAATTGCGCAAGAATGAGAATACACATCGCAAAGGGCACAAAACAATAGTTTACCTGCATCGTAAAATGAATCACGACGTAACTGACGACGAATACCGCGTACACCGCACCGATACGTCTCGTGCTGTCTTTGCCGTGCTTTTCCGTCTTAAAAAAGTACACGACAAACAGTACGAAAAACATGGCGACAAGGGCACAAAACGCCAATATCGACACCCATTGCCCGCTTATATACGCGTCTCTCATGACGGTAAGCACCAAAAAAGCCACCGTTATAAGGTACGTCATTATCGTCAACAGAGCAATGTGCAGTTTTTGATTAGACCTGATTTCCGTTTTCATTTTTTCTCCTTCGTTTTATTTTTTATCCGTTTTTTCGTTTTTTTCGTAAGCCTTCACTATCGCCTGAACGAGAGGATGCCTGACGACGTCTTTCTCCGTCAACGCCGTAACCGATATCCCGTCGATGTTTTTCAATATACCGACAGCCTCGCGCAATCCGCTCTTTTTGCCGTCGGGCAAATCCGTCTGCGTAAGGTCCCCCGTGACGACCATACGGCTGTTTTCGCCGAGACGGGTTAAAAACATCTTCATCTGCTCGCGCGTGGTGTTTTGCGCCTCGTCGAGAATGATGAATGCGTTGGACAAAGTCCTGCCGCGCATATACGCCAACGGCGCAACCTCTATGGCACCGCGCTCGATAAGTTTTTGATAAGTCTCGAGCCCGAACATCTCTTGCAATCCGTCGTAAAGCGGACGAAGATACGGGTTTACTTTTTCTTGTAAATCACCCGGTAAAAAACCAAGCTTTTCTCCCGCTTCTACCGCGGGACGGGTGAGAATGATTTTGTCTATCTGTTTAGCCTTATACGCCGAGGCAGCCAAAGCAACGGCAAGATACGTCTTGCCCGTGCCGGCAGGTCCTACGGCTATGGTTATCGTGCTTTTTTTAATGGCTTCGACGTACTTTTTTTGTCCTACGGTCTTTGACTTTACGAGTTTGCCGCGAGTGGTTACCGCCACGACGTCATTGAGCAGCTGGTCCACTTCGTCGAGTTTCCCTTCGCACGCGCAATCGCACAAATACGTCACCCGTCCCAAGTCAATCGCGTCGTCTTTATTGATAAAACCGATAATTTTTTTGACCACCTGACGGGCAAGCTCCACGTTTTGCTCTTCTCCAGAAAAGCAAAGCTCACCCTTTACGTTGAGTACGTCCACGTTAAGTTTGCGTTTGATTTCGTTTACGTTTTCGTCGTACGGGCCAAACAGTTTAACGAGCACGTCAAAATCCGGTGTTTCGATTTTATTTACGATATTTGCCAAATTACCCTCCGTTAGCAGCGTTTTGCTCTATTATTACCTTTGCGGTGACAAACGTTTCGTTGCCGGCAGTATGGACGGCGTAGGTCACGCCTTGCAGTTGATTGCTACCCGTTACCTCTTTTAATCCGTCGTATGCCTGTGCTTTCAGTTTTTCTAAACAAGAGTCCAGAGTGTTTTTTCTGACGACCGTCTCGGTTTCGTACACCGTTTCGTACTCAACCGTTATACCGAGAGGAAAAAGTCTCTTTGTCGTCGTCTGAACGCTGTACTCGCCAAACTCGATTTTTTTGTCGTACGGCGTCACGTAGTTAAAAATCTTAAGCCTTTTTCGTTTTAAAACGTTACCCGTCACGGTCGTTTCGACGACTTCGGGTGAAAACCTCACCGAAAAAGAATACTCCGTATTCGTCCATACTTCGCCGATTGCCGTTGCGGTTTCGCTCGTGCCGTCGGCAAAAACGTTTTCTCCGCGTATCAGCACCTGACCTTTTTTTATCGTGTCGCCCGCCTTGACGAGCGGAGTGCCGTTGACAACCGATATCCGCGTAACCACCCCGTCACATGACGATACTACGTCTTTTTTCTCTTTCAAATCATTCGGCAGAGGCGCATCGGACAATTTTTCGACGGTGATAAAAAGCGTACTCCCCTTTTTTGCCGCAAAAGCGTATTTTACGTCGGGCAAAGCCACGCACAAGGCGTTTTCGACGCGGTCGAGGTTGACGGAACGCATTGCGCACCCTCTTTTTACCCCTATCTCAGCCAACGCTTCGACGATATCCTCCGTCATGTCTTGCGGCGCGTTTATTTCGACGTCGAGGCACACCCCTCCGAGAAAGAAAGCCGACGCCACCGCGACAAAAACGAATATAAACGCCAAAGCGTGTTTTTTTACGCTTTTTAAAAAACCGTAAAGTCCCACTCCACCTATTATTTTTACATTATAGCACTTTTTTTTAAGATAGGCAACTACCTTTGCGCAATCTTTACGTTTTACGCAAAAAGTAATGCGTTTTTTTTCAACGAAACCGACGTCAAACAGCTCGACTCCTACCTTTTCTATCTCAATCAACGCCCGACAGAGGTTTAAACCCTCCGCCTCCAACCTGACCTTAGCCAATAGACTCATATCCGACCTCCGCGACAACGCCTACGACCAGCGCATACCCGTACGAAAATCGACCGATAACGAGATTTTTCCCTTTTACGAAAAAATTGCGACCTTTGGTAGCCTTAAATACTATTTTTTCCGAAGAAAAAAATTTCAGACCTTTGTGCCCCTCCACCGCGACGGCGGCGTCGTCGTACAAAATGCACTTGATACCGACGAGTGAGCCAAAAGCAAGATTTTGTTCGTTGTTGTCTTTGCTCCCGAGCATATTTCACCTCGTTAAGTATATGTCGACAAACGAAAGATTAATATAAAAAAATCCGCCGCTTTACGCGACGGAGAGTTAAACCCATGCGGTCGTCAATCGTTTTTGACGGCGTTGTCTAACAATTGTTGAATTTCGTCGATAAGGAGACTCTCGGTGTTTTCGCCGTAATCCGTTTCCGCCTCGCGCTTGTCCGCGGGCAAAATCATATCCCCTACCGTATATTTACCGCTCGACTTTCTCGGAGCTTTGAGAACGTCGACGATACCTATATCGATGACGTCGTCGATAAACTCGCGCGACTCCTCGTCTGCGTTGTCGAGAGCGATAACGGATATGCCTTTGCGATGAAGTTTAGAATACAAATAAACCATATCGGCGGGAGCGGCGATAACACACACGGTATTGACGTTTTGCGTATAGACCGTCTCCATGACGTCTACGAAAATACGAGGGTCAAATACTTTAGAGCCGCGTTTTTTTACGCGCATAGGCGTGGTGGTATCAAACCCGTAACTGTTTGCCCGGGAGATAATGGCGACATGCTTACGGTCAGAGACACCGTATACCTTGCCGTACACGATATTGCCTCTCAGTTTAAGCTCCTCGACGGCGTTTTCAAAATACGTCGTATTGATATTACAATTGTCAAGGTCTATAAACAATGCTATATTTTTGTCGTTTTCCATAAATACCTCCAAAAAACATTGGTATTATACACCAAAAAAGCTCATTTGTCTATGGTTCTAAAAAAATAAAATAAATATTGTTGCGCAATACCGGCGTTTTTTCCGAAAATATCGACAAAATAGCGCGATATCTGTCTGTCCGCCAACCCCGTCTCAAACTCGGCGTGATATATCTTTTTTATCCATGTGTCGACGGGAAAGACGTCGCCGCGATGCATTCCGAAAAGCAATATGCAATCGGCGACCTTTGGACCGACGCCTTTAAGCGACGACAGCTTTTTTCTCGCCGTAGCGGTGTCGGAGTCAATCAACGCGTCAAAGTCAAAGTCGCGCCAAAGTTTTTTTGCCGTTTCCGCAAGATAAGCCGACCTGTACCCCGCGCCCATCGAATGGAAAAATTTTTCGTCGCAATCCGCCAAAACCCTCGGCGAAGGAAAAGCAAAACCGTGTTCGGTTTTTTCGCCGACGGCGGCGCAAATCCTTTCTATAATGAGCCGTATCCTCTTTATGTTGTTGTTGGCGGATATAATAAAAGAAATCACGGTTTCAAACAAATCCTGTTTAAGTATCCTTATCCCGCTGCCGAAAGAAACAGCGCGGCGCATTACGTCCCCTTTAGCCGCCAAATCCTCAGCAATTTTGCCGTAATCGGTATCAAGGTCAAAAAAATTTTTAAAATACTCCTCGTCGTCGGTTGTCACGATATATCCGCCGTCGTCTTTGGACACGGTTGCAAACTTGTCGCGACTGAATACCGAAAAATCCCCGTTTCCCTCTTTGCGATACCTAAAAATCTGCCCGCACTCCAAAGTGTCCGCGGGATTAAAAAATCGGTCGGAAATAAAAAAAGTCGACATAATCGCTCCGCCTCTGAGTAAAAATAAAAAAACGAGCAGCCGCCGCACGACTGCCCGCAAAACGTCTTTACGCTTCGGGATAAACGCTGACTTGTTTATCTTTCTTGCCTTTACGTTCAAACTTGACGATGCCGTCAATCAACGCAAACAACGTGTCGTCCTTGCCGATACCCACGTTGTTTCCGGGATGCATGGCAGTGCCGCGTTGACGAACCAAGATATTGCCCGCCAAAACAAACTGACCGTCAGCGCGTTTAGCACCGAGTCTCTGGCTGGCACTGTCTCTACCGTTTTTAGAACTACCCATACCTTTTTTATGGGCAAACAATTGAATATTAATAAACATCTCTGACCTCCAAACTAATGAAATCCGAAAAACTCTCGCGCAAGTCGCTCACTCCGCACAACATCGTGTTGAGTATGACGTCACAATCGTGACGCTGTGATGCAGTCAACTCCTGCCCGAAAGAAATATCCAGATAACCTCTCGCCTCGTCCCTCTTATACTTTACGTTGACCTGCGCCACGGACAACAGCCCGAGCAAAGCCGTCTGAACAACGCTGGACAGCGCCGCACAAACTATATCCTCACCCTCTATGCCGTATCCCGTGTGCCCGTCGCATGTGACGCCGACGATACTGCCGTCTTTTTTAGTGATTTTTACGTCTGTCATGACAAAAAACCTATTTTATCTCAACTATCTTGAGTTTCGTATAGGGTTGTCTGTGACCTTGTCTCTTGCGGATGTTCTTTTTGGCTTTGTAAGTGAAAATGTTGAGTTTTGCACCTTTGCCGTGTTCAACCACTTCAGCCTTGACGGAAACCGCCTTAGCCTGCTCTCCGGTCATGACAGTGTTGTCGTCGGCGACCAAAATAGCGTCCAAAGCGACTTGCTCGCCTACCTGCGCGTTGAGTTTCTCCACCGACAAAACCTGATCCTTGGTGACTTTGTATTGTTTGCCACCCGTGACAACGATTGCGTACATATTGTTACCTCCTCTAACCAGTCTCGCCGAAGCAAGGTGGCGTCAAGCACTTAAACCTTCTCCAAGCGGCTCGCAGTATACTTTAGCACAAAGCTTTTTTTTTGTCAAATATTTTTAAGCAACCTTTCGTATTTTTGTGCTTTTTTTGCAGATACTAAGCTAAAAATACCAAAATAAAGGAGATAAAACATGAACAACGACAAAAATCAAAACCGCGGATATGAAAAAAACAACGAATTCTCGCCGCAAGAGGTAAAAACGAGAGAGATTGACCACGAGTACTACGCCAACGCCGAGACGAGCAGAAACCAATGGTTTAATTATTCCCGACCGTACTCTGCCGACGACAACGAAAAACGCTATCATGGCAGGACGGATGACAACAACGGCACGGTTTTTAACCCCTCGTCGGGAGACGGCAGTACCACCGATTACGCCGAAACCGACCAGATGCACGGAAAACTCGACGTCAATCGCAACGCATTTGAAAACACCGCACCCGTAGAGCCGTTTACCGATACCGAAGCGCACGTCAATTACAACACCGCACCGCGTTTTGCCGGCGATCACCTATACACGGGTGGCAATCAAAATAAAGAATACGTATCGCCCGACCTATGCGACTGCGGCACGGACTGCGAATGTGACGCAAATTGCGACTGCGACTCGAAATGCGACCGCGATTGCGATTGCGACTGCGAAAAAGACGACGACTGTCATTGCGATTGCGACGACCTAAAGGACGGCAGACATGACTATACGAGATAACGAGCACGAAAAACTTTCCGCCGAAACAAACAAAGAAAACGCAAAAGCCGCCCAAAGAGACTGCTGGAACAGCGCGAAAAAAGAATGTCCCGACAACGTAAATACCGTCAAGGTGCTCGAAAGCATTAAAAACAACGCCGACATGGCAAAGCGCGCCACCGAAACGGTCATAGAATACGTCGACAATAAAAAATTTGCCGACATCTTAAAAGAACAAGTGGTTAAATACGATGATTTTGTCAACCGCGCCGACCGTATCGCCAACTCCGTGGACGTCATACTCGAGGAGCAAAACGGGCTCGGGCAGTTTTTTACCAAGGCAAATATCAAAATGAAGCTCATGTCCGACGACAGCATCGGCAAAATCGCAGAACTCATGATAATCGGCAGTACGATGGGCATGATAGACCTCGGCAAAACGTTGCGCCACACTCCCGACGTCAACCCCGACACCCTTGCCCTCGCAAGAGAACTGCTCATATTTGAAGAAGACAAAATAGAAGCAATGAAATATCATTTATAAGAGCGTTTCGGCAAATAAAATACTGCCCAAAAACCTCTCGATTTGAGAATTTTTAAATATGTAGTCTCGGTGAAAGAGAAAACGGAAAAATCTCGGTTTTTGGGCGGGATTTCGGTAAACAAAAATTTAATAAACCTTAGTAAAAAAGCCACGTTGAGGTTAAACTCGGCGTGGCTTTTTATATTGTGAAAATTAAGAGAAACTTGTAGACAGAATACACATTCTGTCACCTTTTTTTATTCTTATCGGAGAAATTATAAGCCTATTTTACGAGATAGTCAAGCGGACGAGTACAAAAAAATCAAAAATAATCGAAATTTGCCTTGTTTCCGTTTTGTTTTGTCGTTTTTCCGTCTTTTCTTTAAATCTTTTTCCCGTAAAAATACCGTTGTCTTTGGCGATATCGTTA
>CAZTCB010000037.1:0-10740 GCA_964612455.1 uncultured Subdoligranulum sp.
TTCTATTTCACTCCCCTCCCGGGGTTCTTTTCACCTTTCCCTCACGGTACTATACACTATCGGTCACTTGGTCGTATTTAGCCTTAGGTGATGGTCCACCTTATATTCCCACCGGACTCCTCGTGTCCTGTGGTACTCTGGAACTCTGCCGCATCAGTTTTCATTTCGCTTACGAGGCTTTCACTCTCTTTGGCCAACCTTTCCAGATTGTTCAACTATAAAAACTCGATGTTTACGCAGTTCTCAACCCCAATTTATATCGCTATAAACGGTTTGGGCTCCTTCCCTTTCGCTCGCCACTACTTAGGAAATCGAATATTTTCTTTCTTTTCCTCCGGATAATGAGATGTTTCAGTTCTCCGGGTTCCCCTCCGTACACTATTTATTCGTGTAAGGATACTATGTCTTCAACATAGTGAGTTTCCTCATTCGGAAATCTACGGATCGATGTGTATTTACCACTCCCCGTAGCTTATCGCAGTTAGTCACGTCCTTCTTCGGCGCCAAGTGCCAAGGCATCCACCTATACGCTCTTTGTAGCTTGATCGTATATCTAAATTGATTAACAAAAATTGTCAATCATAAGATTCCTTGATTACTCTTATAATTCCTCAGTTAAAATCGCAATTACTAAAATTGTATTTGCATATTAACACTATAAATTATATTGATTATACTCTTTCATCATGTTTGATATTTATATGCAGTTGTCAATGTCCTTGACTCGCTTCAGCGAGTGTTTGTTTGCTGTCGCAACCGACAGCCTAAACATCATAACACAGTCATTTTGGTTTGTCAAGCATTTTTTAAAACTTTTTTCAATTTTTTTTGAAAGTTTTTCTGCCGACAAACGACGACGTTTATGACCGAAAACAGAGCCTCAAACGAGGCGTTTTCTTTTTTCTCCCGACCGCCGACGCAAGTGCCTCGTCAGTCAAGCTTGCTCATTATATATTCTTTGAAAAAAGTTGTCAAGTGTTTTTCGACAAAAACTTTAATTTTTTTTCGACCGTTTTTAACCCGTTTTTGCCGCGTCAACCCTTCTTTATTACTTTGCCCGTTATCCGACGTTTTTATTCTCGTTTATTTTGCCGTACTTGCGGCTGCGCGCTTTTTCCGTTGCCAGTATCACTGCGACGAAAACCACGACTATCGCAACGATAAGGATGCCGAAATTCATCCACAGCTCTGTCGGCAATATATTTATTATTTGGTCTTCGTTCGGACGAAAAACCCAATTGTCTTTCCCGGGAAACGCCACGTGGTGAAACGACGCGAAAAAACCGTCGAAATCGGCAATCGCCCATACTGCGACGACTCCGACAAAAGCTCCGAGTCCGACGACTCCCCAAAACGCGGGCGAACGTTTTTTATAACTCAAATCGAGCTTTTTCGTCTTTACCGCCACCGTCACCGCGGCAATGTACGCCGCCGAAATACCCAGCATGACAAAATCCAGCATAAACAGCTTTTTGCAGTCGTCGAAATGCGATTTTCCGCTTTCGCTGAAACGAAGAGAACCTGTTTTAAATTCTTTCCTCCCCGTGACGTCAATCATATAATCCATCAAGTCGTTAAACGCGTCAGATATTTCGTCGAAATCGTATCCGCTTTCTTCTTCTATCCCGAGCCATTTTACATTCCAAAAATAGTACGGTCTAAAGAGTATCGGCACGGCGATGGCAAAAGAAACGATAAAAATCGCTATGAACACTCCCAAAAAAATCTTCAATATGTTTTTTATTACCGCCGACTGCGACATTGGCTCATCTCCTTTGAATTTTTATTACGCACCGCTACGAACGTCCGGTCAAATCAGTCCGACAAATTCCGCAAAGGTCGCGGCGTCTGTCGGACTGAATCCGTCGTCTTTAGCACTCGTTGCCGATTGCCGTATTATTGCTATATTGTTGCTATATTAATGTAACGCGCATGCGCGCACGCGAGGTATACGGTTACTTGCAAAGCTCCTTAAGCTCCGCGAGGTATTTTTTAAAGTCGTCCGCAATGACTTCAAACGGTTTGGTCTGCATGAGGTCGACGCCCGCGATTTTTAACTCGCTGACGGGATCGAGCGAACAGCCTGTCGACAAAAACTTTTTATAATCATTGACTGCCGACTCGCCTTCAGTCAATATTCTCTTGGCGATATTTACCGCGCAAGTGATGCCCGTCGCGTACTTGTAAACGTAAAAACTCGTATAGAAATGAGGTATACGCGCCCACTCGTACCTAATGAGGTCGTTGTGAGTGACGGCGTCTCCGTAATACTTTTTATTGAGGGCATAATACCTGTCGGACAAAGTCTGATAGTTAAACGGCTCGTTGTTTTCGACCATAGAGTGAGCCACGTTCTCAAACTCGGCAAACATCGCCTGACGATAAAAAGTAGTGCGAATCATGTCGAGGTAATAACTGATGAGAAACTTGCGTATATTTACGTCTTTTTCCGTCTTCAACAAGTGATTGAGCAACAAAACCTCGTTGGTCGTGCTCGCGACTTCCGCAACGAAAATGGTATAGTTTTCTTTGTCGTAAGGCTGGTTTTGCGAAGAGAACCAACTGTGCAGACTGTGTCCCAGCTCGTGCGCGACGGTAAACACGTCGTGCGCCGTCTTTTGGTAATTAAGCAGGACGAAAGGATGTCTGCCCGGTACTCCCATAGAAAACGCGCCGGAACGCTTGCCTTTGCTTTCGTAAACGTCCATCCATCTTTCGTCGTACGCGCGTTGCAACAAATCCTGATAATCCTTGCCGAGAGGATGCAATCCTTCTTTGACCAATCTAAACGCGTCATCAAACTCGAGACTGATATCCGCGTTTTCAAACATCGGAAAATGCAGGTCGTACATATTGAGATTGTCGAGTTTCAGCACCTTTTTACGGAGCGCCATGTAGTCGTGCAAAGGCTCGAGATTGGCGTTGATGCCCGAAATGAGGTTGTCGTAAACTTTCTTGTCTACTTCCTCGTAAAACAACGCCTTTTGGCTCGCGCTGTCAAAGTGGCGGAGTTTTGCGACCAGACAATCGTTTTTTACGTTGCCGGTGTACAAACCCGTGATGGTATTGATTACCCCTTTGTACGCAGAGTTAAGTTTGTCGAAAGCGGCTGCGCGTACCTCTTGCCGTTTATCGTTGAGCAACGCGGAGTAAGTACCGTGAGTAAGCTTGACGGGCTTACCGTCCACCTCTACCGTACCGAAATCCAGCTCGCCGTTGTTCAACCGCCCGAAAGTCTCGCGATAAAACCTCGTAACGTCGCTCACTCCGTTGAGCATTTCTTCTTCTCTCGCGGACAAAACGTGCTCTTTACCCGCCTTAATCTTGCGTAAAGCGACGGTGTAGTCGGCAAAAGCGTCGTCGACCATCATGTCGTCTATAGTCTCGACGGGCAACGCGGTAATCTCGGGATCGATAAAAGAGCTGACCTCGCCGAGAGTAACCCACAAAGCCATTACTTTTTCAACCATTGCCTGAACGTCGGCGTTTTTCGTGTCCTCGGTATCTTTCAGCGAAACGAAACAACCGAGCCTGTCGAGCGGTTCGCAAATCTCGGTCATGAGTTTGTAAACTTTCAACACGGCGGCTTTGTCCGTCAGTTTGCCTTTGTATTGCGCCACTTGCGGAATAAGCCCTTTCGCAAACTCGTATTCTTTTTCAAAAGCCTTTTCATCCGCGTAAATGGCGGTCAGATCCCACGTATATCTGACGGGGATATCTTTTCTGTTTTCAAAAGTCATAAAAATAATCTCCTTTACGTCAATCATATCATTTTTGATTGCAAAAATCAAGCCGAAAATCAAGACGTAAACCAACTTTCGCCTTTTGTTCACATGAAAGCAATATTAAAATGTTAAACTAATTGTATAGTTATTATTATAAGGCGTATTTTAAACGTCTGCATTGACAGGAGAAGAATATGAAAAAATCATCAAAGATTTTTATCCTCGTTGCGCTTATCTGCGTCGTGTGCGTCTGCATGCTTTCGGCATGTAAAAACAACGACGACAAACAACTCACTTTCGAGTACTCCGGAGCAATCGTCAGTAGCTCGACGGGAAATACGACGTCCAACAAGTTTAACGTGACGAGCGGCGAACAGATAATGCTCGTCACCCCTACCGTTACGCTCAAAGACGCCTCCGACGGAAAAGAAAAGTTTGTCGGTTGGCGTTACGGTCAGGAGATATTGTCCGCGGGAGACACTTTTGTCGTCGCAAACAAAAGCGTCGTCTTAACCGCAGTATGGAAAAAAGCTTATCTTTTGACCTTTACCGACACCGAGCAAAAAGCGTCCGCGCTCCCCTCTCGAGATTACTATTACGAAGGCGAAACGATAAAACTTTCGACCTGCGCTACCGAAAGCGGCGATTTTAACTTTGGCGGTTGGGAGTGCGACGGCGAACTTTACTCCGGGACTTTTTCAATGCCCGGCAACGACGTCACCCTCAACGCGGTGTGGACAAACAGATACACCGTCACTTTTGTAGGCAGCGACGACGAAACCCTCTCCGTCAGCGGCAGCACGTCCGCCAAACGTGCCGAAAAAGACAATTATATTCTGTTGCCCGAATGCGGATTTACTCTCGCGGGGTACGATTTCGTCGAATGGAAAGAAACGTCAACAGGCGAAACCTACAAAGTCGGCGACAAATACGTCGTACAAGGCAACGTTTCCTTCGTCGCCGTGTGGCAAACCTCAAAAACCACCGAGGACGAGTATTTTGCTTACACCCTCCTTGCGGACGGCACCTATTCCGTCGCGAAAGCAAACGGCAAAGACTTGCCGAGCGCGTCGCTGGTTCTCCCCGAGACGTACGACTCTCAACCGATAACCGTCATAGCCGAAAGCGGTTTCGCGCGGTGCGGCATCACCTCGGTAGTCATACCCGCGAGCGTGGTCGAAATAAAATCCAACGCTTTCAACGGATGCACCGCGTTGACTATGTTAAAGTTTGACGGGGAAAGCCGACTGCAAAAAATAGGAGACCTTGCGTTTGACTCTTGCGTCAATCTCAAATCGATATACTCCGATACTCTGACGGAAGGACGAATGACTCTGCCGGATACCGTCAAAGAAATAGGCAATTTTGCTTTCAGAAGTTGCGCGTTTATTTACGCCGACCTCGGCGCCGACCTCGAAACTATCGGTTACGGCGTCTTTATGAAAGCCGTCGGGTTGACCTACTTTAACGTAAACGACAATGCGCGTTTCAGCGGCGGCGAGTTTCTCGTAAAAAAATCCAACGACACCGTCTACGCCTTCGCTCTCGGCAGTAAAAACACCGATATCTCCGTCAATTGGAATATAGCTCAATACGCTTTCGCTTACGCCACCAATATAAAAAAGGTGACCGTCGGCAAAAAAACCGAAACTATCGGAGCAAACGCTTTCGAGGGATGCACCTCGATACGCGAAATAAACACCGACGACGCAACCGCACTGTCGACCGTGGGCGCAAGCTCGTTTAGCGGTTGCAGCGGACTGACGAGTTTTTATATCGGCAAAAACGTATCGTCGCTCGCAGTCAACGCATTCAGCGGCTGCGTCAACCTCGCTTCTTTCAGCGTGAGTGAAGACAATCCTTATTTCGCCGCCCGCAACGGAAACCTGTATTCCAAAGACCTTTCGCGGTTTATACTCGTTGCGCCAGCGTACGACGGAGAATTTACCTTATATTCGCTCACCGAGGTCATCGGCAAAAACTCTTTCTCTTACAGCGGCGTAACGAAAGTCACCGTTCAACCCGACGGAGTCGGCTCGATAGTCGTCGAGGACAAAGCGTTTTACGGTTGCTCGGCACTCGTTTCCTTTGAAATATGGGATAAACTAAGCTCGATAGGCGACGACGCTTTCGGCTCCTGTATAGCGTTGACGAGCGTCGAGTTGGGTAAAAAACTCGACACGATCGGCAAACGAGCCTTTTTCGGTTGCTCGGCACTCGCCTCCGTTTACGTCGACCCCGACTGCCCTCTCTCCGTCGTTTCTTCTTACGCGTTTTCCCGCACGGGACTCATGGCGTTTAACTCCGACGGAGCCATAAAAACGATTGACGAAAACGCTTTTGCCGGTTGCGACAAACTCCTTTCCGTCAACCTGTCGGGAGTAAAAACAATCAAAGAATTTGCCTTTGACGACTGCACCGCCCTTACGTCCTTTAACGTGGCGTCGTCGATAGAAACGATAGAATACGGCGCTTTCAACAACTGCGACGGGCTCATGAGATACTACGTCGAAAAAGACGGCGTCAATTTTTCCGTAGACGACTCGGGTAGTCTCTACAACGCGGACAAAACCGTTCTCTTGTTTGCCAACAGGCTCACGAAGGATGTTTTCGTCATCCCCTCGTCGGTAATCACCGTCGCGCCGTACGCTTTTTATCATATCGACAGCGTAAAAGCGGTTGACGCAACTAATACCGCTCTGTCCGAGATAGGCGAACACGCCTTTGAGGACTCCTCCGTCACCTCTTTCGACTCCACGGACACCCCCCTCTCGACAATAAGTAAAAAAGCTTTTTATCACTGCGAGAGCCTTAAATCGGTAGTGCTGTCTATGCATGTAAAAAAGATTTGCGAAAACGCTTTCGGCGAGTGCACACTTTTAAGCAGTCTTTCGTTTGACGGCGCGCAAACCGTCGAGGAAATAGAAAAAGAAGCTTTCCGCAACTGCGTGTCGCTTACCTTATACCTTAACGGAACCAACGTCCCCGCCAATATCGACGACAACGCTTTTTATATGAGCGAGGCGGCTTTAAGCGGCAATATGTTTAAGTTTAAAATCAAAGTCGACAAAAGTATGTTGACGCACTTTAAGGCGGCGTATCCTCAATGGACGGAATACTTTATTTCCGATTGATGCAATAAAGCGTATTTTTAAGACAACAAAAATTCCCCGACACGGGTGTCGGGGAATTTTTTTATTAACTTATATTTTTTTTCTTTTTTAAAGGCTGTCTATATATGCGCAAGCGTTTATCGACGCGACCGCACCGTCGGCGGCAGCCGTCACGAGTTGTCTTGCCTTTTTGGCGCGACAATCGCCGGCAACAAATACCCCATCACACCCCGTTTTACAATCTTCTCCCGCCACGATAAAACCGTCGGCGTCGAGAGAAACGAGATTTTTGAACGCTTCGTTGGCAGGGACATGCCCTATGCAAACAAATACCGCGCGCGTATTTAACACCCATTCCGCCTGATCGGAGGTTTTTTCAAAGGCAAGCGCGGACAAACGCCCGTCCTCGGTTATAAATCGCTTTAACCTCACGTTGTGCACGATTTCTACGTTGTCTTTGGATTTAAGCGTCTCCGCAAGTTTCCCTTCGCCGAAAAACCTGTCGCCCAAAGTACAAACCGTGACTTTTTTGCAATATCCCGAAAGAGACAAGGCGTAACGCAACGCCGTATTTCCGTCGCCAATCAAGGCGACTTCTTCTCCCGAATAAAAAGGACCGTCGCAAGTCGCGCAGTAACTGACGCCTTTGCCGACGAGTTCCTCCTCCCCGTCTACCCCGATACGGCGCTGTCGGACGCCGACAGCGATAATAACGGAGCGACAAAAACGCTCGCCGTATTCCGTCACGACGGAAAAATTTCCTTCGCCTTTTTTCTCCACCGCCAGCACTTTTTCAAGTTCCACCTCCGCGCCCGCAGCGACGATTTGCTCGTACATGAGGTCTGCAAGCTCCGCACCCGACACCGTATTGCGCGTCGGAAAGTTTTCGACCTTGGGGCTAAAAGCTATCTGCCCGCCCATCGACTCTCCCTCGAGGACCAACACACTCTTGCCGTCGCGGAGAGAATTTAACGCCGCCGTCATACCGGCAATGCCGGCACCGACGACAATAATATCGTAAAAATCAGCCATTCAGTCCCTCTGCGTACTTTTTAATCAGGCTTGCGTTGTCGTATCTGTCAAAACCGTTTTCGGTCGGCACGAGCAAAGTAGGCGCCTTATTTACGCCGTACTTGACGCAAGCGTCTTTGTTTTCTACCGCGTCGACGCACTCGTACTTTATCCCCGCCTTGTCGAGAATCTGTTTCGCCATCTTGCAGTTGGGGCAGGTCGGCGACGTAAACAACATGACGCCGTCAGCCTTTTTTACCTGCTCTGCATTGCAAACGCAATCTTCTTGCTTGATACCCGTGTGCGTCAAAACGGAGTTTGCGACGTCGTAAGTCTTGCGTTCCTTAAACTCCTCGAGCTTGCCGTCGTTCCAGTTTTGGACGGGACGATAGTATCCCGTAATCCTGCTGTACACCTCTGCTTTTTTCCCGCATACGGGGCAGGTAAAATGCTCTCCGGAGATATATCCGTGATCCTGACACACGCTGTACGTCGGGCTCAACGTATAGTAAGGCAAGCGGTAGTTTTCGGCTATTTTTCTCACTATTGCGGCGGCGGCACGCCAATCGTCGAGCTTTTGCCCGAGAAAAGCATGAAACACCGTGCCGCTGGTATACAGCGTCTGCAATTCGTCCTGAATATCGAGAGCCTTAAACACGTCCTCGGTAAAATCTACGGGCAAGTGCGAGCTGTTGGTATAGTAAGGCACGTTGCTCTTTCCCTCGCTCGCCGTGACGATGTCGGGATAATATTTTTTATCATGCTTTGCGAGGCGGTAGGACGTGGACTCGGCAGGCGTCGCCTCGAGGTTGTAAAGGTTGCCGTATTTTTCCTGATAGTCGCTCAACTTGTTTCTCATAAAGTTAAGCACGTCCTTGGTAAACTTTTGACTCTCGGGGTGAGTAAGGTCCTTTCTTATCCACGCGGCGTTTAAACACGCCTCGTTCATCCCCACCAACCCGATGGTCGAAAAGTGATTGTCAAAAGTGCCGAGGTAGCGTTTGGTATAGGGATACAGCCCCTCGTCGAGCAACTTGGTAATGACGTCGCGCTTGACCTTGAGACTCCTTGCGGAAATATTCATTAACTTTTCGAGGCGAGCGTAAAACTCTTTTTCGCTGCCCGACAAGTACGCGATACGCGGCATGTTGATAGTGACCACGCCTATGCTGCCCGTCGACTCGCCGCTGCCGAAATAACCGCCGCTCTTTTTGCGAAGCTCTCTCAAATCGAGACGCAATCTGCAACACATGCTGCGCACGTCGCTGGGCTCCATATCGCTGTTGATGTAGTTGGAGAAATAAGGCGTGCCGTACTTGGCGGTCATCTCAAACAACAACTTGTTGTTTTCGGTCTCCGACCAATCGAAATCACGCGTGATGGAGTACGTCGGTATCGGGTACTGAAATCCCCTTCCGTTGGCGTCGCCCTCTATCATTATCTCGATAAAAGCCTTGTTGACCATCGCCATTTCCTTGACGCAGTCCTTGTATTTAAAGTTTTGCTCCACACCGCCTACTATGGCGTTGAGCTCCGCGAGGTCGTTGGGCACCACCCAGTCCAAGGTAACGTTGGTAAAAGGAGCCTGCGTCCCCCAACGGCTGGGCGTGTTGACGCCGTAGACAAAAGACTGAATGCACTGCTTTACTTCTTTATACGAAAGATTGTCTACCTTTACGAAAGGAGCGAGATAGGTATCGAAAGAGGAAAACGCCTGCGCGCCCGCCCACTCGTTTTGCATTATACCCAAAAAGTTGACCATCTGGTTGCACAACGTGGACAAGTGGCTTGCGGGAGAACTCGTGATTTTTCCGGAGATACCGCCCAGCCCCTCTTTAATGAGTTGCTTTAAAGACCAACCGGCGCAATAGCCCGTCAGCATAGAAAGGTCATGGATATGGATATCGGCGTTACGGTGAGCCTGCTCTATCTCGTCGTCGTAAACCTCGCTCAACCAATAGTTGGCTGTGATGGCGCCGCTGTTGGATAAAATGAGACCGCCTACGCTGTACGTGACGGTGCTGTTTTCTTTGACGCGCCAATCGGCTATTTTTAAATAATTGTTGACGGTATCCGCGTAGTCCACTATCGTAGACTTCATGTTACGCATCTTTTCATGCTGCTTGCGGTATAAAATGTACGACTTGGACACGTCGACAAAACCCGACTGAATCAACACTACCTCTACCGCGTCCTGAATATCCTCAACCGAAATAACGCCGTTTATCACCTTGGGGTTAAACTGCGAGGTGACCTTTAACGCAATCGTATCCAACATGTCTTCGGTATAATTGGTCGCCGTCGCGACAAAAGCTTTTTCTACCGCATTCCTTATCTTTGACAAATCAAAATCTATTATCGTGCCGTCTCTTCTCCTGACCTTAAACATCTTTCTTCTCCTTTCCTCTCGTTTTCGGACGCAATCCGTCGACCTCGACAAATCGCGTCGGTGTAGCAATAACATA
Organism: uncultured Subdoligranulum sp.; assembly: GCA_964612455.1. Lineage (GTDB taxonomy): Bacteria > Bacillota > Clostridia > Christensenellales > CAG-314 > SFEB01. The sequence goes on from CAZTCB010000037.1 coordinate 10,315, forward strand.
CAACAACAATCCTCGTATGTCAAGCAATTTTTCTACAATATTTTGTGAAATTTTTAAGCCCGACCACAACATATTGTGTTTCACGATTTTCGGTGTGTTTCACGGCGTTCGCCTTTATCCGCACCGAAAAATCGCAGAAATACACCTTTAGCATAGCTAATACGTTTTCGCGCGACCTAAAAAAAATACAAAATAAAACCGATACTTTCCGATAAAAAATATCTAAAAAAGTTAAAAAAGTTTGTTTCAAACGGTTGCTTTTATTTAAAGTTTTTAGTATAATGACACTTGCAATCGATTTAAGGGCAATTAACTCAGTTGGGAGAGTGTCTTCTTGACGTGGAGAAAGTCAGGGGTTCGAGTCCCTTATTGCCCACCACACAGGAATAAAACGAACCTTGAGAAATCAAAGTTCGTTTTATTTTT
>CAZTCB010000038.1:0-10705 GCA_964612455.1 uncultured Subdoligranulum sp.
TGCGTTTCTTGTTATTTTTTATTTTCTTTTCTTCTCCCTATGAAACGTAAACCTTCCTTTTCATTTTTCTTTTCTCCTTTTTGAAAAATATTTTTTATTCTAAACGTCACCTTTTTCGTGACGATTTTTTTCGTGTTTATTAGCCTTTTTCGCCGATATTTATTTGACTTTTAGCCAACGACAATAAACAATTTTTTGTAGACAGAATATACATTCTGTCTACAAGTTTCTCTTAATTTTCACAATATAAATAGCCGTGTCGAGATCACTCTCAACACGGCTTTTTTCCTAAGGTTTATTAAATTATTCTACGCTTGGATTTGCCCAAAAACGAGAATTTTCCCGTTTCCCCCTTCACCGATACTACATATTTAAAAATTCTCTCCCGAGAGTTTTTTTTCGAACAAAAACTTGTTAATACATATCGCAAACAAAACGTAAAACGACTATTCGTCGGCATCGTCCTCAATCAAATTACGAGCACAAGTCAGTGCCTGTTCTACCTTGGCATATATGGCATCCATGCCAGTTTTTGTTTCATTGCTGATAGCAAAAACATTATCGACGCCGAGCTTAAATATGTTTGCAATGCGTGCCAATTGCGGTTTAATTTGAGATTTAGATAATTTGTCCGATTTCGTGGCGACGACGATAAACGGCAACCCTGTCTTAAATAAAAAGTTGTACATAATTATATCGTCTTGAGTAGGATCATGGCGAACGTCAACTAAAAATATTACGAGACATATATTTGGTTCATTTGCCAGATAATCGTCAATAAGCTCCGCCCAACGTCGTTTTTCCTCTTGCGAAACCCTTGCGAACCCATACCCGGGCAAATCAGTCAAAATAAATTCTCTATTGATTAAAAAGTAATTTATCAACTTTGTTCGTCCCGGTTGCTTTGATACTCGCGCAAGTTTACCGTCATGGGCAAAATAATTGATAAAACTACTTTTGCCGACGTTACTTTTTCCTACGACCGCTACCTGCAACAAATCGCTTTTTATTTTATCTTTTGGTTTCGCCGCACTCGACAAAAACTCGGCGTATGAAATCTTCATTTGTTTACCCCTTTTTATTATTAAATAAGGCTGTTATCAAGCACCGTTTTTATATCTTCCGCCAAGATAAAGGTCATATTGTTTTTTACTTCCTTGGGAATCTCCTGCAAATCCTTTTCGTTATCCTTTGGAATAATAACTTTTTTTATACCGACACGAAACGCCGCTAAAGTTTTTTCCTTCAATCCTCCTATCGGTAACACCTTACCCCTAAGAGTCACTTCTCCCGTCATCGCCACTTTTTTAGATACTGCGCGCCCAGTAAATGCCGACATTATAGCCGTCGCCATCGTTATGCCGGCACTCGGGCCGTCTTTCGGGATAGCACCTTCGGGAATGTGTACGTGAATATCCGTTTTTGCAAAAACCTCGCCATTGACGCCGTAGTCTTTACTTAAACTTTTAACAAGGCTTATTGCCGTACGGGCAGATTCTTTCATTACGTCGCCCATCATGCCCGTTAACAAAATTTCACCTTTTCCGTCAAACAAAGTCACGTCAACACTCAACGATACTCCGCCGACAGCCGTCCAAGCAAGTCCCGTTGCGGTACCGATTTCATCTTTCGTGTCTAAAATATCGTTTTTATAAATCTCGACGCCGAGATACGTACCCACATTGCGCTCGTTGATTTCTTCGTCTATATTTTTTCCCTCTACCAAAGCAAGAGCCTTTTTGCGGCAAAGTTTAGCAAGTTCTCTCTCAAGTGTTCTTACTCCCGACTCACGCGTATACGACTCTATGATTTTTCGTATTCCGTCGTCGGTAATATTTAAACTACCTGTCGGTAAACCGTTTTGTTCTTCTTCCTTTTTTATCAAAAAGTCTCTTGCTATACTGAGTTTTTCTTCTTCGGTATAACCGGACAACTCTATAACTTCCATTCTGTCGAGCAACGGCGCAGGAATCGAGTCCAGTTTATTTGCCGTGGCGACAAAAAGTGTTTTGGATAAATCGAAGGGGAATTCTAAATAATGATCTACAAAAGCGTTGTTTTGTTCCGGATCAAGCACCTCAAGCATCGCACTGCTCGGATCGCCCTTATAATCACGACTCATTTTGTCGATCTCGTCAAAAAGCATTACGGGATTGATGCAATGCGCTTGTTTCATAAGGTAAATTATCTTTCCCGGCATGCTACCAACGTAAGTCTTGCGATGCCCTCTTATTTCTGCCTCATCGCTCACGCCTCCAAGACTCATACGCACGTAGTTTCTGTTTAAAGCTCGGGCAATACTCTTAACGATGCTCGTTTTACCAACTCCGGGAGGTCCCACAAAACATAAAATCGGTCCTTTTATCTTGCCTGTCAATTGAATGACGGCAAGATACTCGAGTATCCGTTCCTTTATTTTTTCAAGTCCAAAGTGGTCTTCGTCAAGAATCTCTCTGGCTCGACGCAAATCCTTGTTGTCGACAGTCTCTTTGCTCCACTCCAAATCGGTGAGCCACTCGATATACCCCCTGCTGACGCTGGCATCGGGACTTGCTGCCGGCATTTTTGCCAGTCGCCCTAACTCTTTGAGTGCTTTTTCCTCCACCTCTTTAGGCATTTTAGCCGACTTGATTTTGTTCTCTATTTCGACGATTTCATCCTCGCCGGAGCCAAGCTCCTGAGAAATAGCCTTCATCTGCTCTTTAAGATAAAATTCCTTTTGCCCTTTATCGATAGATTCTTTTACGTCGCTTGCTATTTTTTTATCAACCTTAGCAATCTCTATTTCATTAGCCAAACAATTGCACAATTCGGTCAACCGTGCCTCTGTATCGCCTATTTCCAATATTTCCTGTTTCTTGCTATCATGATAAACCACAAGATGGCTCAATAAATCTATAAAATCGTTAGGATCCGTTTTTTCCGCAAGTTGCGCCAAAACGTCCTGGTTTATTTTACCGTTGGTATTAACGCTGAAAATCGCCAATAATTCTCTTGCTTTGCGAAACAACGCCTCGGTCATCACAGTCTGAGCATTGGTTATTTCAATTTCGTCGGCTTCAGCCTCTAAAAACGCATCGTTTGGCAAAAAATTTTTTATCTTAACACGATACAATCCCTGTACGAGCAATCGTACGTTTTTATTCGGCAAATCAATCCGTTGCAAAATACGACAAACCGTACCGCACGCCCTTACGTCTCCTGCGGTCGGTTCTTGCAACGATAGTTCTTTTTGAGCGCAAAACAACGCCAACCCGTCACGCTGCATAGCGGCGTTAAAGGCTGCCATTGTTTTTTTTCTGCCTATATCGACCGTAATCGTGGTATGCGGAAAAACAATCAAGCCTCTAAGCGGAACAACGGGATATACAGCCATAAACTACCTCCAAAATTTTCTTTTTTATTAGTATTATAAATAAAAAACGTCGCAAAAGCAAGAAAATCGCCTATTTTTGTGTAACAAAAAAATCCTTTCGTTTAAAAGGATTTTCTTGTTAATATTATTCCGCTTTTTTTATATTTTAGTCAACTAAAACTAACTTACTTCTCTTTGGTCTCTGATTATTTCGGGTGTCTTACGTTGGGTGACACACTCCCCGTCAATAATAATCTTCCTTATCGACTTGTCACTCGGTGCCCCAAACATAAAGTCGAGCATTACGTTTTCGATAATAGACCTTAATCCCCTTGCGCCGGTTTTTAGCTCTATCGCTTTTTTTGCAATTGCGGATACCGCATCGGGTTTTATCTCCAAGTCAACGTTATCCATCTTCATTAACTTAACGTACTGTTTAATAAGACTGTTTTGAGGTTCTGTTAAAATCTTGACCAATGCGTCTTCGTCGAGCGGTGACAAACCTACCGATATGGGCAAACGTCCGACAAACTCGGGTATCAAACCGTATTTTATAAAATCTTGCGGTTGGATATCTTCCATCAACTTTGCCATATCGACTTCCTTATTTTCGCTTATCGTGTTTCCGAAACCAAGACTGCCGACATGAGTGCGTTGAGTAACTATTTTATCCAATCCGACGAAAGCTCCGCCGCAAATGAACAAAATATCGGTGGTATCTATCGATATAAACTCCTGTTGGGGATGTTTCCTGCCGCCTTGAGGAGGTACGTTTGCAACGGTTCCTTCGAGTATTTTCAACAAGGCCTGTTGAACTCCTTCACCCGAAACGTCACGAGTAATAGAAACGTTTTCGCCTTTTTTTGCGATTTTATCTATCTCATCGATATATACGATGCCTTTTTGCGCTCTTTCCACATCGTAGTTTGCATTTTGAATAAGCTTTAGGAGAATATTCTCAACATCCTCGCCGACGTATCCCGCCTCCGTAATGGTGGTAGCATCCGCAACGGCAAACGGTACGTTGAGTGTCCTCGCAAGAGTTTTAGCCAACAAAGTCTTACCGCTACCCGTTGGACCGAGCATGAGAATATTGCTTTTTTCAAGCTCAACGCCGTCGTCGAGATTTTTATCCGAATACTTACCCTTACCGTATACGCGTTTATAGTGGTTGTATACGGCAACCGCCAGCGTACGCTTTGCGGCGACTTGCCCGACGACATATTTGTCGAGCTCGGCTTTGATTTCTTCGGGCGTCGGCAACTCCGTCGTTGTCTCTTTCGACGCGTCGTCTTGTTCGATTTTCATCAACTCGTTACAAATCTCAACGCATTCGTCGCAAATAAACAAGTCTCCGTTAGGACTGCAAATCAATCTCGCCGTCTTTGATTTCGGTTTTCCGCAAAAAGAACAATGCTCTTCACGGAGTTGAGTGTCTTTGTCAAAAAAATCCATAAAAATCAACCCTTTCTGTCATAAAATATTTCGTCGATCAATCCGTATTCCTTGGCTTGTTCTGCATCAAGGTAAAAATCTCTGTCGGTATCTCGTTTGATCTTCTCTATAGGCTGATTAGTGTTTGCAGCCAAAATCCGATTTAATTTTTCTTTGGTTTTAAGTATCTGATTGGCTGTGATTTCAATGTCACTCGCCTGACCTTTCGCCCCTCCGAGAGGTTGGTGAATCATAATCTCACTGTTTGGCAGGCTATATCTCTTGCCTTTAGTACCGCTTGACAGCAAAAACGCACCCATGCTTGCTGCCATGCCAACGCAAATAGTCACCACGTCGCACTTAATATACTTTATGGTATCGTATATTGCCATTCCGGCACTGACCGAGCCGCCCGGACTGTTGATATACAGACTGATATCTTTTCCCGAGTCTTTACCTTCGAGATAAATCAACTGCATGATAATAAGATTTGCCAGATTGTCGTCTATCTCACCCGATAAGAAAATAATTCTGTCCTCAAGCAATCGACTATACAAATCGTACGATCTCTCGCCTTTGTTGGTTTGTTCTACTACTATCGGTACTAAACTCATACTTAAAACTCCAAATTTTAGTAATCGACTAAATAATATTGTTGTTGCTCTTTAAAAATTCCAACAACTTGTCGGTAATGACTTCGTTTTCGACGTAAGAAGTCTGCTCCGCATTTAATTGAGCAGCGTATTCTTTGGCGTCAACGTTCATTTGTTTCGCGTATTCTGCTATCTTTGCGTTAACCGTTTTTTTATCGGCTTTGATTTTTTCGGCTTTTATTATCGCCTCCATCACGAGACGAGTTTCGACGGTTTTCTTTGCTCTGTCTTTATATTGAGCACGTATATCGTCCTTGGTAGTGTTAGTATATTTGACGTAATCGTCTAATTTTAATCCTTGATACATCAAAGAATACTCAAAATCTTGCATATAATTGTCGATTTGTGTTTCAATCATACAATCGGGAACTTTCATTTCGCAAGTCTTTACAATTTCTTCGAGTAAATCGTTTTCTGCTTTTGTCTCGGCATTTTTTTCTTTGCGCTCGATTATTTTTGCCGTGATATCTTTTTTATAATCGTCTAACGTATCAAACTCACTGACGTCTTTCGCAAACTCGTCGTCTATTTCGGGGAGCTCCTTTACCTTTATCTCATGTACCGTCACTTCAAATATGCTGTCTTTACCTGCGAGGTTTTCGGCATGATACTCATCGGGAAACTTTACGTTAAGATTTTTCGTTTCGCCGATATTCATTCCGACCATCTGCTCCTCAAACCCGGGTATAAAATGATGGCTGCCTATTACTAAAGTTTGTTTTTGAGCCGTACCGCCGTCAAATTTGACTCCGTCTACACTGCCGGAATAATCGAGAACCACCTCATCGCCTTCACGCACGGGTCTGTCGGTAATCTGAACGTAACGCGCCGCTCTCTCTCTTGCCGCATTTAGCTCTGCCGACACTTCGTCATCCGTCACTTCTACTTTGTCTTTGTTAACGGTCAAGCCGGTATAAGTCCCGAGTTTCACGTCGGGTTTGACGGTAATCGATACCACGTAAGTAAGCCCTTTTTCGTTTATCGTCTTTGATACCAGCATAGGTCTGTCTACGGGATAAAGTGACTTTTCCTTATCGTACATTTCGGTCAATTGCTTTTCAACTACGTCATCGAAAGCATGTTCTTCAAACAAAGTGGGTCCATAAACGGTTTCAAGAACTTTTCTCGGCGCGTGTCCCTTACGAAAACCTTGTACCGAATACTTTGATTTATTCTTTTGGTAAGCTTGTTCTTTAGCCTCTGCCCATTCCTCGTCAGGTACGTTAAACGTGACGGTTGCTACTCCGTCTTTCTTTTTAATTGAATACTTCATTGGTTTCTCCTTCAAAATATTGTTTTTCAATTTAGTATTTTAACATACTTGTTTGAAAATAGCAAACAAAAATAAGACAAAACAGCTTGAATTATTTGTCTTTTTGTAGTAAAATTTAATCGGAGGTTAAACTATGGCGTTTGACGCAATCAATTTATCGCAGATACTGAAAGAACAACGTTTACTTTTAACGGGCGGCAAAATCAACAAAATTTTTATGCCCGAAAAAGACGAAGTGGTATTGACAATCTTTAATAAAAAAACGTTTAAACTACTCTTTAGTTGCAACAACAACGTGAATCGCATTTTAATCACGCAACAAGATACGCAAAATCCGCTGACTGCGCCGTCTTTTTGTATGCTATTGCGAAAATACCTCATAGGAGGCACCGTTTCGGATATTTATCAGCAGCCGTTTGAACGCGTTGCCGATTTTTCGATAACCACCAAAAACGAACTCGGCTATTCCTACGTCGTGCACCTGATTTTTGAACTGACGGGGCGAGACAGCAACCTCATACTCACCGACTCAAACTACAAAATAATCGATAGTTTACGTCATTTTTCTTGCGATCTCCAATCTGCAAGAGTAATACTGCCCAACGCAACGTATCGTTTCTTTTCGGCTCAGACAGACAAATTTTTGCCTACCGACACCGAAAAAATCGATATTTTTGCCGAAAAAGTTGATAATCCGAGACAGTTTTTGACCGAAAAAGTCCTCGGTATATGCTCTTCTACCGCAAACGAAGTTTGCCATATCGCAGATAACGAAAATAAAAGCCTTGGTCATGCATTAAAAATTTATATCGATAAATTTAACGACGCCCTACATCCCAACGTTGTTTTAAACGGCAAGACATCATGCGACGTCTTTCCGTTTGAGTATGATAGCCGTAGAGGTGAAAGAATTTTTTTTGATACGCTCAACGCGGCACATGATTTTTTTTACTCTCAAAAAAACAAGACACAACGTTTCGCAGAACGAACCAAGAGCATTTCCACAAACCTGAAAAACGCTATCGCTCGCACCGAAAAAAAACTCGGCATCCAACGACAAGCCATACTCGATGCTCAAACCAATACCGAAAGCAAACTATTTGGCGATTTGATACTATCAAATCTGCATTTAATAAAAAAGAATTCCGAAAAAGTTACTGTCGTAAATTACTATGACGAAAATAGTACAATGATTGACATTCCACTCGACGCCAGCCTTTCTCCGCAACAAAACGCTCAGGCGTATTACAAAAAATATGCCAAACTAAAAAGTAGCCTTAATCACAACACGGAATTGGTAAAAGAAAACGAACAACTTCTCGATTACCTGCAAGGCGTGGTAAAAAATCTTTCTTTTTGCGAAACGGACGACGATATCGCCGAAGTCACCAAGGAATTGGTTGATAAAAAAATTATCAAAACCAAAACAAACGTTTCCGAACACAAAAAAAATCAAAACCACCCCACACGACCGTTACACTATAACGTAGATGGTTTTGATATTTATGTCGGTAAAAACAATATACAAAATGATTTTGTTACGTTTAAACTTGCAAACGCACATGACGTTTGGCTGCATACCCAAAAAATTCACAGTAGTCATGCCGTAATAATAAAACAAAAAGGAGATATTCCCGATGACGTGATTTTAAAAACGGCAGAAATCGTTGCCCACTACTCTCAGGCTTCGGCAGGCTCAAAAATTGCTGTTGATTACTGTCAAAAAAAGTTTGTAAAAAAGCCAAACGGCTCACCCTTAGGGTTTGTTGTTTATACGGACTTTAACACAATTTTAGTAAACCCTAATCAACATAAAGAATTTTTAGTAATATGACAGCTTCTGACTTAACAACATTGCTCGGACCTATTTGCAACAATATTTGTGCAGCTACAACTCCAAAGTCAAAGTATGATTCTTTTTGCATGTGGTTAAAACTTTTTAAAATAATGGTACTATCGTTGGCTATATTTCCAAACGATTGAGCAGCAACTATTTCGCTTACGAGCAGCAATAACCGCATAAATACGGTTTGACTTTTATAGCACTATAAAATCTTTTAAGATGCATATCTCATATCAAAAACCCCGCGTTCTGCAGAACGCGGGGTTTTATGACTCTCATAACGGTAAAAAGCTTTTCTCTTTACTGATTTATAAATCTTTATACTAAGAGCTTTGCTTCTTTCCTTTAATCGCTGATAGTGCATTCACAGTATCGATAGCCGTATATAACCTCAAGTCATTATTGGAACTTACTGTGATAGTACCGTTTCCATAGTTTTTTTCGTCTCCTATAAACCCGATTTGTGCAGTGGACACTCTATATTCCGTCTTCGCGTCATTACTATACTTAACAATTTCGTAAGTAACGCCTTCATTAGTATGAGTGAGCACTTCGTTTGAGTAAATACCCACAGAAGAACCACTGACGTTAAGGGTATTTACAGTAAACGGGCTGGTATTGCTTTCTACTTCTTTCAGTCCGTTGTAAACACCAAACACTATGCCTGCCTCGCCCTGCAAAGATGATACCCTACAATTGTTGATATTTACATTCGTAAACGTGACTTTATTTCCGCCACAAAAATAGCCAACGAGCACTCCCACTTTTTTTTCACCTTGTACAGTGCTGTTCTCTACCGTTACGTTTTCAAAAATTGCATCACCCGTGCAATATCCGGCAAAAAATCCAGATTGACTAGCACCATATCCACCAATTACTGCATCCTTAATAGTAATGTTTTTGACGGTCAGGCTCTTTACCTTATTAAACAAAGAGTGCCCGTAAGTATTAGACAATTCACCTGCTGCACTGTAACCTGCAACTGTGTGTGCATCGCTAACATACAGTCCGGTAATTGTACGCGCAGTATTATCGTCAGACGACTTCATGACCACGTTGACACTCTCTTTATCAGCAAAACAAACATCAGCCCCCTGCAAGTCGATATCCGTTTTCAATACAATTTCTACCGTTTTGTCCTTGAGTATAGTTTCATTTTCTTGCGTTAATTCTGCCGCCTTTACAAAATCCGCAGCACTATTTACATCGAAAGAATAAGTACCATTATTTTCTGTCGGCAATGCCGTTATCGTCGATGAAGTCGTATCAAAACTACCGTCGAGGGCATACCAACCCGACTGCTCAGCAATATTGCTTGGATAAATTATTTCTTTTGCCTCCCTGTCGTAATAAACAACAGTATTAATACTCTTTACCCAGTAAAAACATCTGTTAGAATAAAGCGGCTTATAATCTTCTGCTGTAAAACCAACATCTGCAAGAACAGCATAAAACTCATCAAAAGAAGTAGGCGCGACTGCTCCATCAATTGCCAAGGCAGTATTCATTTGGTTGACAGCTTGGATATCTGCCGAAGTGTTGGCCTTTTTGATGATACTGCTAAACGTCGGGATAAGTACCGCCGCGAGTATCGCGATTACTGCGATGACTACTATCAATTCTATGATTGTAAAGCCTTTTTTATTGTTTCTTTTCATATTTCTTTTCTCCTATTATATTTTTTTGTTTGTGGTTGATTTAAAAAATAAAACGGGAGTTATCAGTTATTAAACCGACAGTTTAATATAAATATCTTTTTCGTTTTCGTTAAATCGATAGAAGTAACGAAACGTTTTGTTCTTTCGTCATCGGTAACGAGTCTCTCGATTCGCCGCGAAGAAAGTTTCTCCGCAACGTATCTCACCGTACGGAACACGAGGTAACTCATGATTACCGCTATCCCGATTTGCATGAGTAACAACATGGACGGCGCAATGTACGCGTCACCGAATGCGGCTACGAATACGTCGTTTATCGCGACGTAAGCGCTTTCTCCTACTATCCGACTCGCAAAGTCGGCAGTAATATTTACCGTAAAAATCCAGACCAACGACAGTAAAAACAACTCGCCGAAAGCAACGTATGCCAAAATTCTCTGCCTCTTTGCAAGCAGAGCGACAAACAGCATATTTATCAATAAGTAAATG
>CAZTCB010000039.1:0-3139 GCA_964612455.1 uncultured Subdoligranulum sp.
TTGCCATAAAAAATGCACCTCCTAAAAGTGTCTAACTTTTGGGGTGCATTTCACTTTTTGAGACTTTTTATTTTACAACTCCCGTTTTTCGGCTAAAATGAGACCTTTCGGCGTCTTGCCTTCGGGGTGAGACGTTAGTCTTTCTTTTTCTCAAAAAACCGGACGGACATATCGGCGTAAACGTAGAGTTCGGCGAAGAAGAAGGGCAAGTTTCTCTTAAAGACATAGAAAAGCGAGCAAAAGAGCGTGAGCCTAAAAAGAAAACGGCTTGTATGAGAAGTCGAGAAAAGTACAAATAGCAGGGAATATCGTATTTTTTCGTTAAGAGCGAAATACGTATATGCGCAAGAAAAAGTAGACGGCGCAGGGAAACGAGATTTCTTTTAAAAATAAATAAAAACGCTTGACGGACGGCAAGAAACATGTTAACATATTAGTACATTATAATATGTTGATTTGTTTTTTTGCCGTTTTTCTTTTGCGCACGTAGTATCGATATGCCCGAGATAAAACGAGCAAAGGATAAAAAGGAGGTTTATTGTGACGGAAACAAAGGTTTGCCCCAATGAGGCGACGCACGAGAGGTTGGTGGAGAAAGCCAGAGAGGTCACGCCTGCGGTCGGGTATATCAATATGATGTGCCAGATATTAAAGTTGTTGGGTGATCCGACGCGGATGAAAATCATTTTTTCGCTACTCAACGGCGAGATGTGCGTTTTGCATATTGCCGAGGCGGTGGAGGTAAATCAAAGTGCGGTTTCGCAACAACTGCGGTTGCTTAAGGACAACAAGTTAATCAAGAGTCGTCGCGACGGAAAAAATATCTTGTATTCTATTGCCGACGAGCATGTCATAGACATAGTCAATCTTGCGAAAGCGCACGCACACTGCGAGCTTGAAAAATAGCAAAAAAGGCATAAAAAAGCGCGAAAACGCTTAAAAAATACAAGAGGTTTCTTATGAAAAAAACGATAAAAATAGAGGGGCTGGATTGCGCGTCCTGCGCGGCGGGACTTGAAAAAATGATATCGGATATAAAAGGGGTTTCGTCCTGTTCGGTCAATTTCAGCCTGCAACGCGTGATTGTAGAGTACTCGGACGCTAAAGTGCTTGACGACGTAAAGTCGACGATTTTGTTGTTTGACGACGTAAAAATAATAGAGGGCGACGCAGACCGCGACGCCGTAAAAAAGCAACGTCTGCACGAGGTTTTGCGTATAGGCATATCGGCGGTTTTGTTGGTGGCGGCAATGATTTTGTCCTCAATCGCGGCAGACGGGTGGTTGGTATGGGTAAAATACGCTTTGTTTGCGGCGGCGTATCTGACCGTCGGGTTGCCCGTGTTGATAACGGCGGTAAAAAACCTTTTTGGCAAAAATCCGTTTAACGAAAACTTTTTGATGTCGATAGCGTCGATAGGGGCGTTTATACTCGGTGAGTTTTTTGAAGGTGTAATGGTAATGCTCCTGTACTCACTCGGCGAATTGCTGCAAAGCATAGCCGTCGGGCAGTCGCGTCGGTCGATAAGCGAGCTTGTGAGTATACGTAGCGAAACAGCCACGGTACTCGTCAGCGAGTATCAGGTGGTTGTTCCTCCCGAAAAACTCAACGTCGGCGACGTCGTCCTCGTAAAGGTAGGAGAAAAAATACCGGTAGACGGGGTGGTCGTTGAGGGAAAAACCGAACTCGATACCAAATCTTTGACGGGAGAATTTAAGTTTAGGCCGGTCAAGGAGGGCGACGAGGTTTTGTCCGGGTGCATCAATATGGTCGGCACGATAAAGGTAAAGACAACGCGCAAATACGTCGACAGCGCCGTCGCCAAAATAATGGAAATGGTTGAAAACGCTTCGGACAAAAAGTCCGATACCGAAAAAACGGTGACGGTATTTGCGAGGATTTATACACCCGTCGTGTGTATTGCTGCGTTGTTGGTGGCGTTTGGAGTCCCGACGCTCGTGTGGGCGTTCGGGGGAGAGTTCGAGCTTGCGTCATGGGTGCGCCGCGCGTTGGTTTTGTTGGTTATTTCTTGCCCGTGTGCTATCGTTATTTCTATCCCGTTGACCTATTTTTGCGCAATAGGCAGTGCGGCAAAACAAGGTATACTCGTTAAAGGCGCGACTTTTTTGGACGCATTGGCAAAGACTCGCGTAGCGGCTTTCGATAAAACGGGGACGTTGACAAAAGGCGAATTTTCTATCGTAAAGACGGAGGGCGACGGTGTAGTCGATTATATCGCCGCGGCGGAAAAAGGCTCCGCGCACCCTATCGCAAAGCCTTTTGCGTTAATAGATACCAAGCTTGTCGCAACCGACGTGACTGAGGTCGCGGGCAAGGGTTTGAGTTGCACTATCGACGGTAAACGGGTGCTGGTTGGCAATTACAGATTGTTGCATGACGAAGGCGTGGAGTGCGAAAAACAAGCAACCAACGGTACCGTTGTTTACGTGGCGACAGATGGCAAATACGTCGGATTTGCAGAGTTGGACGATACGGTCAAAGAGGACGCGAGCGCGGCGATAACCGATATCAAGGCGGCAGGCGTCGACAGGGCGGTTCTCGTCACGGGGGACAACGAAACGGGCGCGCAAAGGATTGTCAACGAAATCGGTTGTATCGACGAGGTGCATTGCGACGTCATGCCCGAACGAAAAGTAGAAATAATACAAGAACTAAAAAAAGACGGTTGCGTGCTTTACGTGGGGGACGGAATCAACGATACGCCCGTCATGACTGTTGCGGATTGTGCCGTATCGATGGGAAAACTCGGTTCCGCCGCCGCCATAGAGGCGTCGGACGTGGTTTTACCGTCGGACAATTTAAAAGCCGTGCCTAAAGCGATAAAGATTGCAAAAAAGACCAGAGCGCGCGTGATAGAAAATCTCACGTTTGCCATCGTTGCAAAAGTCGCGTTTATGGTCCTCGGTATAATGGACGCGCTGCCTATGTGGCTGGCCGTTATTGCGGACGTAGGGGTAATGCTGTTGACCGTTTTAAACGCAACCCGTGTGTCGAAATAGAATTAAATACCGTAAAAAAATCCGTTGACGTTTGTCAACGGATTTTTTGTTTGTTTCGGATTTATTTATCCATATCTGCGATAAACTTGGCTAAGGTTTCCTGAGCGTTGCCGAGATAG
>CAZTCB010000039.1:3239-10595 GCA_964612455.1 uncultured Subdoligranulum sp.
CGTATCCCGGAACGATTATTACCTCTTTGGCGGATTTGAGCTGCGCCGCGTAGTTGACTTTGACGTTGGCGGGCTTTTTCTCCTTTGCGAGTGCGGACGTTTCCGTCTTTTTCTCTGCCGGTTTAGCAGGTGCGGCAGAAGTACCGAGGAGAATGGCGCCGAGCTTGCGGTTCATCGCCTTGCACATGATTTGAGTGAGGAGCAATCCGCTTGCGCCGACGATACCGCCGACGGCAACCAACAACAAGTCGTTGATGGCAAGACCTGCGATTGCGCCCGCTACGCCGCTGAGGCTGTTGAGCAAAGAAATCGTAATGGGCATATCCGCGCCGCCTACTCTGATTGCAAATACGAAACCGAAGAAAGAGGCAAACAGCGTCACGAGAGCGATAAAGAAACCGATTGTTTCTTCAACGCCCATCGCCATAGTTATGCAATAACCCGCGATGCCGGCAAGAGTCATGACGAGACAGAACATGGTCAAAAATTGATGACCTTTGTAGACGATGGATTTTTGAGGCAAAATCTTATGGAGTTTGCCCGCCGCAACGAGACTGCCGAGTAAAGTAATCATGCCGACGGCGAGAGCCACGGAAGACGTGATGGTCGAAAACACGTCAAAACCGCTGCCGACGCCCGCCATTGCAAACGCGCCGACGATTGCGCTTGCCGCGCCGCCGAGACCGTTGAGCAATGCGACCATTTGGGGCATTTGTATCATTTTTACTTTAAGGGCGATGTACAATCCGACGACGGTGCCGAGAGCGAGACCGAGATAGATGGTCCAGTCGGCGGCGATGTCGTTGTTTACGATGGTGAGCGCGATTGCCAGCAACATACAGACAGCGCTGACGCGGTTGCCTATTTTGCTGATAGCGACCTTACTCATCATGGCAATGCCTATCAAAACGCCGAGAGTCAGGAGTATAGACAAGCCGAGATAAAACCATTCGCCGTTTTCGTTGCCCGTCATCATGACCATGAGGACTATTACGGCAATCGCGCCGATTGCGGTCAAGAGGTAATAAAGAGTTTGTTTGGGGGCTCTTTTTTTGGCGATCATGCCGAGCATTTTGTCCGTTACGACAAAACCGCCTACGACGTTGACCATAGCAAGGGCAATGGCGACGACGCCGAGAGTGGCGGAAAGCACGACGTGTTCTTTAAACAAAACCGCGCAAGCGGTAAGGGCACCGAGTACCGTTACGCCCGACAGAGCGTTCATACCGGACATGAGGGGCGTGTGGAGCAGTGGCGGCACTTTGTTGATGAGAAGATATCCGACAAAGGTCGCGACGACGAAAACGCCCAACAATATCAATTGATAATAGATCGTTTCTAATCCGAACATAGTGATTTTTCCTTCTTTTTATTGAGTTTTGTTGACTTGATTTTTTTTCGTCAACCTAAATTTTCTCCCACTTGAAAGCAGGTGGGAGAAAACTCGAGCCGATTTATATCGTTTGTATGGTGTTTTTAAGAGTCGGGATTAAATTAAAGTCCCATAGCCTCTCTTGCGCCTTTGTGAACGACTTTGCCTTCGTAAGTGACCAAAATGCCTTGTACGATTTCGTCGTTCATATCCATAGCGATCTTGCCGTCTTTGGAAAGGAACTTGAGGAGGTTGTAGATGTTGTTGGCAAACAACCAGGTAGAAGAAGTGGGGAGTTGACCGGGGATGTTTTTGATACCCTCGATGACTACGCCGTGTTTGACTTCTCTCTTGCCTGCGGGGGTGATAGCGCAGTTGCCGCCTTGGTCGATAGAAATGTCGACGATAGCGGAGCCGGGCTTCATGGATTTAACCATGTCTTCCGTCAGGAGGGTAGGAGCGAGTTGACCTTGGAGCAAAGCGGAGCAGAAGATGATGTCTGCATTTTTAACGGCTTCCGCTATGTTGGCGCGTTCTTTCTTTAACCATTCTTCGGGGAGCTTCATGGCGTGTTTGCCGTCGGGAGCGACTGCGATTTCTTTAGGTACGCCGGTTTCGACGATTTTCGCACCGAGAGAAGCGGCTTGCTCGTTAGCCTCGGGGCGGATATCTGCGGAGTAAACCACTGCGCCGATTGATTTGGCGGTAGCTACCGCGCGCAAACCTGCAACGCCCGTACCGATGACGAATACGTTGGAGGGCTTGATGACGCCGACTGCCGAACCGATAAGGGGCATAAACTTGGGTATATCGCTTGCGCCCATGAGCATGCCTTTATAACCCGCGCAGGTGCTCATCGAGGACAACGCGTCCATGGATTGAGCGCGGCTGATACGGGGAACGCCGTCGAGGGTAAGACCGATAACGCCCTTTGCTGCCATGTTTTTGACCATTTCGTGGTTGACGGGAGCTGCGGGGTGGATAAAGGTAATAATGTATTGACCTTTGTGCATCATGTCGATTTCATGCTTGCCCTTGTTTTCGTTAAACAGAGGTTCTTTAACCTTGAGGATAACGTCGGACTTTGCGAAAATTTCTTCGCAATCGGCAACCATCTTTGCGCCTGCCGCCGCGTAATCTGCGTCGGGGAAGAAAGAGCCCGCGCCTGCGCCGTTTTCGACGAGGACGACGTTGCCGTCCGCCACCATCTTTTTGACGGTTTCGGGGGTTGCGGATACACGAGCTTCGTCGTGCATGATTTCTTTAGGGATACCAATGATCATAATAGATTTCCTCCTGAATGTACGGCAGTTTTTGCCGTTATTTTTATTATTTTTATATTTCATCGCATTTAAGTTGCGAAAAAACCGAAATTAACGCCGCCTCTCGCGCCTTCAGTCGAAGTCGGGTATAAAAAAGTCGTGTTTGTTTTTTGGCGTACTCAGGACGATGTTTGTTATCGTTTTCGATACGCCGGGGATGCTTTTTATCGCGTTGAGGGTACTCTCGAGTTTCTCGATATTGTCGGTGATGATTTTAAGGTAAAAGTCAAACTCTCCCGCGAGGTAAAAACACTCGGCAATCTCCGGATTGGACAGTACCGCGCCTATAAAGCCGTCGTTGTACTTGGGGTGCTCGACCGCGACGCTCATGAGTGCGGTCACGTCCTTGCCCATCTTTGAGGGCGAAAGCACGGCGGTATAACCGAGTATCGTGCCGTTTGCCTCGAGTTTTTTAATGCGGTCGGACACGGTCGAGGGCGACATGTTGACCTTGTCGGCGATTTCCGACGTGTTGACGCGCGCGTTGTCGACAAGTTGCTTCAGTATGTTGCGATCCGTTTTATCCAAAAGAAAGCGCCTCCTCGTTTCAACCCGTCAATTGTAACAAATAATGCCGATAATGTAAACTGTTTTTAATAAAAACGCCAAAAAAATTCGGCAAATTTTTTCGTCGGTCAAATTTTTTTTTAAAAAACCGCATTTTTGCCAAAAAAACGCCGATTTTCCTTTGTTTTTTCGGTTGTCGACGGGAAACGAGCGATTTTTTGCCAAAAGGGCGTATTGTTGCGAAAAAAAACTTTACTTTTCGTGCCGCTTGTTTTATAATGATTAAAAGTAACGATAAATAATAACAAACTGAGAGGTAAAACATATGTTGAATGACGTTGCAGAGTTTATGGAGTTTTTACAGACGGGGCTGACGCCGTATCACGTCGTAAAAAACGTTTGCAAAATGCTGACGCAAGAGGGTTTCGTCGCCTTAAACGAGGGCGACTCGTGGGATATAGAGCCAAACACGGGATATTTCGTCACCCGAAACGGCAGTAGCGTAATTGCGTTTAAAACGGGAGAACTAAACGTGAGACAAGGGTTTAATATCGTCGCGTCGCATACGGACAGTCCCTGCCTCAAGATAAAAAACAACGCGCTCGTACGCACCGAGGCTTATCGCCGTCTCAATACGGAGACTTACGGCGGCGCGTTGTATTACACCATGCTCGACAGACCTTTGCGCATTGCGGGGAGAGTGATAGAGCGCACCGACGGCAAACTCAAAGCCACCGACGTCACGAGCGATTTTCTCGTGACGGTGCCCAGCGTCGCCATTCACCAAAATCGAGAAGCCAACGACGGTTTAAAGCTCAATCCGCAAGTGGATTTGTTGCCGCTCGCGGGGCTCGGAGACGGAGAGGATATCGTAAAAACGATAGCGGAAGGTAAAGACGTAGTGGACTACGACTTGTTTGTCGTGCCCGATATGGAGCCTTACACCTACGGTACGAAAGACGAGTTTCTCGCCTCCGCGCGTCTCGACGACCTGACGGGGGTTTTCGGCGGCATGAAGGCTTTGATAAGGAGCAATTGCTCGTCGGTGTCGGTGTGCGCGTGTTTTGACAACGAGGAAGTCGGCAGCGGTACCAAACAAGGCGCCGGCAGTACTTTTTTAAGGGACGTGTTAAACGGTATAGTGTGCGCGGTTGCGGAACCCGAAGATATTGTCGAGGAGTTGTTCCGTCAGGCGGTGGCAAACAGTTTTCTCGTCAGTATGGACAACGCGCATGCGTTGCACCCCAATCACCCCGAAAAGTGCGATCCCACCAACCGTTGTATGATAAACAACGGTATCGTTATCAAGCACCACGCAAACCAGGCGTATCTTACCGACGGCATGTCTTCGGCGGTGTTGAAGGCGATTTTTGACAGAGCGGAAATCCCCTATCAGGACTTTTTCAACCGTTCGGACGCGAGGAGCGGAAGCACTCTCGGCACGATTAGCAATCGTCAGGTCAGTATCCATACCGTGGATATCGGTCTTGCGCAATTGGCAATGCACTCTTTTTGCGAAACGATGGGCACGGACGATTTGTCGGTGCTGATAGACGGGCTTAACGCTTTTTACGACGCTAACGTCAGGTTTTTTGGCGACGAGGCTGTCATAGAGGACTGAAAACTCGCGTGCAAAGCCGCTAAATCGACGTCATGTGTGAAATTTTTACATTTTAAGGATAAATATTTCGACAGACATTGACAAGCGACGGATAGTGTGCTAAACTTTAATGGTAATTAAAAAAGGAGGGTTCTTTATGAACAAAGGAGAATTTGTAAAAACCATTGCCCAAAAGACGGGCGAGACGGACAAGAAAGCCGACGCTTTTTATAAGGCGTTTGTCGATACCGTTGCCGAGGCGTTGAAAAACGGCGAAAAAATCAACCTCGTCGGTTTCGGTAGCTTTGAGCTGAAAGATAAACCGGCAAGAGAAGGTATCAACCCCCGCACCGGCGAAAAAGTAAGCATCCCCGAGACCAAGACTCCCGTGTTTAAGATGGGTAAAGCGTTTAAAGACGGTTTTAACAAATAGTTTTTGACGCGAAATATTTGTTTTTCGTTTATACGGACGAGCCGCACCGACGAGTGCGGCTTTTTTATTTGTAGTCGGCGACTATGCTTTAAACGGAGCACAAAAACGGCGAAAATTTGCAAAAAAACCGATAAAAACCGCTAAATTACAATTTTTTTGAGGTTTTTCAATCGATTTTTTATACTTTTTGCGCAAAATGTAGATTAATGAACAAAGTTTGCGTTTTCCTTGTCAAGAGTTACAAATCATGCTAAAATGTAAACAGACAAAAGAAAACGAGGGAGAAACGCAAATGAGAGAAAAAAAGACGCTAAGCGAGCAGATAAAATCGCGTAAGTTTAAAAAACAATCGGCTGTCGGCAATTTTACTTTGAGATTTTTATCGGACATATTGTACAACAACAAGTGTCGAGTCACGGTGGACAGAAAAATAGACCTCAGGGACTACAAAGACAAACCCCTTTTGGTCGTGTCTAACCACGCGTCCCGTATGGATTACGCTTTCGTCACCAAAGCGATGGGGCGCAGACGGGTTAATTTCGTCGCGGCGGAAAACGAGTTTCATCGCTCCCACTTGCAGGGAGTGTTCAGGTTCGGGAGAGTAATACCGAAAAAGAATTTCGTACCCGACCTCACCACGATAAAGGGCATGATTAGTGTGTTGCTCAAAGAGAAAAACGGGTGCGTGTGCATTTTTCCGTGCGGAATGAGTACCGCGTCGGGGGCGCAGCAGCCGTCTATGCTGGGCAGCGGCAAAATGATTAAACACTTTGCAAAGTACGGCGTACCCACTCTGTGCGTGCGTATACACGGCGGATATTTTTTAAGTCCCAAGTTTGACGTCAAAGAGAGATATGGCAAGATAGACGTGGAGTTGTTTGAGTTGTTTTCGGCGGAGCAGGCGCGTGAAATGAATGAGGATGAAATAAGGCTCAAACTCGACGAGGCGCTTTTTACCGACGACTACGAGTGGAACAAGACGCGGCAACATTCGTATAAAAACGAAAACGGTTCCGCAACCAATCTTCAGCAGATTCTTTACAAATGCCCCGCATGCGGCGCGGAAATGAATATGGAAGGCAAAGGCGAAACCATCAGATGTCTTTCTTGCAGCAACGGAGCAACCCTCGATGACAAATACAACCTCGTCCCGCTAAAAGGGAGCAGGGTGCCCGCCGATATCAAAGAATGGTTTGACAACGAGCGTAGAGATATGCGCCGCAGGGTGTCGCAGCCCGATTTCGTCATGGAGGAGCACGTCAGGATAGGCGTCATGCGCGACTACGAGTATATGAAAAACTACGCGACGTGCGATTACGTCGGCGACGGGATACTTCACCTCGACAGAGACGGATTGAGGTACACGGGTACGCGTGGCGGCAAGGCTTTTGACATGTTTATCAAGTGGGATTTGATAAACACCATTTGTTTGCCCGTGGATGCGAGTTTCTTTTATACCTACGCCTACAACGGCGAGTTTTTGCAGTTTAAACCCGACAGAGAGAGCTGCATGCGCTGGGCTTTTGCGGTGGAAGAAGTCTATCGCGTCAACGGCGGAAAATGGCAAAACTATCCTTGGTTTGATTACGAGCAGGACAGCCCTTTGGTAGAAGGGTAATAAAACGACTTTTATCCTCGTCGAACCTGTTGAGCGGTGCGGCAAATATGACGTAAAAGTGCAAAAAAAGAGACCTCGTCGGTCTCTTTTTATACTTGTTTGAGATTATTTATTCTCCGCTATTTGTGCCGCCACTGGTGGTGGAATTATTATTAGAAGTAGAAATTTTCTTTGTGGTTTCTGCCGAAGTCCATTTGCCGTTTTTGTAGGTGGCGGTATAGCCGTTGTCGCAATCATAGACAAACTCGGTGATGGCTGTACCGTCTGTGTTCACATTGTACGTAAAGTCGGTGTCTAATTTTTTGCCTTCAACCGTATCAATATTGGAACCGCCGTCTTTTTTATCAACTATGCCGTCCGAAAGATCGAGAGCGAGGACGGTGGTATAGAGGGATTGAGCTTCTTGCTCTGCCTTGGATTTTTCTGCCTTTTCTTTTACGCCGCTAAAGGTGGGGATGAGTACAGCCGCGAGGATAGCGATGACTGCGATGACTATAACCAACT
>CAZTCB010000040.1:0-10275 GCA_964612455.1 uncultured Subdoligranulum sp.
TGCTATTTTACCCCTAAAAAAGTGTGACAGAATGTATATTCTGTCTACAAAAAATCGATTCTCGGTTTTGGCTAAAAGTCAAATAAATACCGGCGAAAAAGGCTAATAAACACGAAAAAAAATCGTCACGAAAAAAGTGACGAAAAATGAACAAAAATGACGGTAATATCCATTTACTTACTGATAAATATGCTGTTTGTCGCTCTGCTTGCAAAGAGGCAGAGAATTTTGGCATACGTTGCTTTCGGCGAGTTGTTTTTACTGTCGTTGGTCTGGATTTTTACGGTAAATATTACTGCCGACTTTGCGAGTCGGATAGTAGGAGAAAGCGCTTACGTCGCGATAAACGACGTATTCGTAGCCGCATTCGGTGACGCGTACATTGCGCCGTCCATGTTGTTACTCATGCAAATCGGGATAGCGGTAATCATGAGTTACCTCGTGTTCCGTACGGTGAGATACGTTGCGGAGAAACTTTCTTCGCGGCGAATCGAGAGACTCGTTACCGATGACGAAAGAACAAAACGTTTCGTTACTTCTATCGATTTAACGAAAACGAAAAAGATATTTATATTAAACTGTCGGTTTAATAACTGATAACTCCCGTTTTATTTTTTAAATCAACCACAAACAAAAAAATATAAATAGGAGAAATAATATGAAAAGAAACAATAAAAAAGGCTTTACCATCATCGAGTTGGTAGTAGTCATAGCGGTCATCGCGATACTCGCGGCGGTACTTATCCCGACGTTTAGCAGTATCATCAAGAAAGCCAACGAGTCGGTTGACATTCAGGCGGCAAAGAACATGAACACTTTCCTTGCCACGGCAGACATAACCGACGGTGTAGATTCTATTTTGGACGTTTACGACGTGTTTGAAGAGTCGGACTACATTGTAGAAAATTATGCACCTCTTTATAAGGGACGTAGTTATTTTTATTCCGCACAGGACAATATGATTTTGTACGTTGACGACGCCACGGGTGAGGTCCTTTACCCCGACAGTCTCAAAAATACGACGCAAGGCAGTAAAGTCTGGCTGTCGCTCAATATGAAGGGCGTGACGAGCGCAAAGCCCGCCGACAACAATTATACTTATACTGCTGCTAACAACAGTACTGCTGCGAAAATCGTCGCGACGGTAGCAAAGGCGGAAGAATATCTCTACGTCATCGAGCAATACAACGAGCTTTCTGAAGAAGGTGCGGAAAAACTCGACCTCGAGCTCACGATAAACGGCACGCTCGACATGAAAGGTACTCAATGCATGATTGCCCAAGTGAGCGGAAACGTCACTATTAAAGGCTCCGGCGAAAACAGTAAAGGCACGTTAAAGAACATTACGAGTGTGGATGCAGTCGTGAGGTCGTCCAATAACGATCAAAATGTATTGGCGGAATACAGCGCAGGAGCATTGATAGCAAAAGCCGAAGGAGAGCAAGACGCAAAAATCAATGTTACTATACAGGATTTGGTAATAGAAAACGCAAACGTCCGCACTATTACAGGCGGAGACGTCGCTTTGGTGGTCGGCACTTGCGGTCATTATTGTGATTTAACTATTAAAAACGTCGATATTAAAAACTCCACGGTAATAGGGCACAGAGGAGTAGCCGCATATATAGGCCAACTGATGAACCAGACCGATAAAACAACAACTATCGAAAATTGCACGACGACAAACGTAGCGGTAAAGACAGTAGGCGGTAAAGCCGCGCGTATGGTAGGTTTTTGTTACGGTAGAAACCAAGACAAAGGAAAGTTGCAAATAAAAAATACCACGAGCGACGGCATTACGTTGAGTGTTTACGAAAGCTCGATAAGTAAACAGACGTACAGCACTACAAAACCGAGCGATGCTGGCTTGTACAAGGATTGCGAAAAGTATATCACGAGTATAAAAGTATTTGATACCAATGCAACCGCGACGTACGGTTATTATAGCGACGCGGACGTGCTGGTACTAACTACGGAAAGCAATGCCACTATTTTTGTTAAAAAGAGTTATACGGATTTTTCGGGTAACAATTAAGACTGTTTAAGAGACCGAAATAACCGATTCCGTCGCGTAAACCCTAAGACGGGGTAAAAACAATTTAAAAACAAAAAACGAGTTTCGCACTATGCGGGACTCGTTTTTTGTTTACTAATCATATTTTTTCGGTTTAGCGTCCTCCGTCAAGGGAAAATATCTTTTTTTACCCGTCACGCATATCGTGGTTAAACCGACGAGCAACATGGGTAGACGGGTAGCGGACAATCAGAGGCGTTCGTACCGCCGTATTATCCTGTGCATACGTTTTACGAGGTCGGTGGCGAGTTTTGCGGGCTTGACGACGAGGATTTTTTCGCCGAAAGAGGCGAGTTTTTTGATGAGATAGTCGTCATACGGGAGCCGCGCATACGCGCGAAAGCCGGCGCCTTTTTTTATTATCGTTTCTTCGCCCAGCCACTCCTGAACGTCCACGAGGATATCGTTGTCAAATGCGAGTTCGACGTCGATATGGTCGTGTTTTTCTAAAAATTTGTCGAGAGTGTCGGTGTTTAAAGTATACGGGCGCGGGATAAAGGTTTCTTCCCGAGGCGAGATGGAGGATATTCTGTTGAGTTTAAAAAACCGAAAATCGTTTCTCTTTCGGCAAAAAGAAAAGACGTACCAGACGTTTTCTTTAAAAACAAACGCAAGCGGCTCTATCTCGCGTTGAGACACGCCGCCAAACTTGTCAACGTAGCTGAGCGACACGAGGGTGTGTCCGTCTATGGATTGATTGAGGATATCAAACTTGTTTTGAAACGAGGCGGAAAAACTGCTGTCCACGAGGATTTTGTCGCTGCTCACGAGGTCTGCGGAACGGTTGTTTTTTAACCCTTTAAATTTGTCGATGATAGACTCGGTAACTTTGTCGCGGGGCAAAGCGTCCAACGCGGCAAAAACCCGCTCGTATTCTTCTGCCGTAAAAAACAACGCGGGGATTTTGTAGTTTTTGATTATCCCGTAACCGCCGTTGCGACCGCGATACGTGACGATAGGTATGCCGCTTTCGCTGAGGGTGTCTACGTAGCGGATGACCGTACGGGTGCTGATTTCGTACTTTTCGGCAAGCTCCTGCGCGCTGACTTTGTCCTTGGCGAGGAGCGTGGTGAGAATGCCAACGAGAACGCTGTTTTGCATATTTTTCCTCCGAGAAAATACAATAATACGGACGAGCCGTTTTTTTTGTTCGCAACGATTTTATATTAAAATATATGACAGCATGTTGTCAAGTATTTTGCATTAAAATAAACCCGCAAACATCGAAAGGAGGATAAAAATGAAAAATTCGTTTTTTGCAAAAAATAAGAAAAATAAAACGACGGCTTTCGTCGTCGGAACGGACGGAGTAAAGTACGATTTGGCGGAGATAGAAAGAAAACTCTACTGCACCGACGTACCGCATTGCGGCGGTTTTACGCCGCACGGGTGCGCGGATTTTTTCGCAACGGACGCTTTGCGCGGGTACGAGTCGGCAAAGTCGAGCCAACGCGACGAAAAACAATGGTCGATTTGCCACTCTAACGGTTTTTTTAGGGCGGGCAAAAGGTAAACAAGCGGTCGCTGTCGTATTAAACCGTATTGACGGGGACGGGTTACTGCGATTTGGCGGAGATACCTTCCGACGCCGCTTTGAGCAAAACGTCGAGGATTGTTTCGGTTCCGTCTACGTCGAGGCGTTTTTGAGCGAGGACAAACGAGGACGAGTTTTTTACGGCGGAAACGATAGAGGCGGCAAGAGTATCGGGCGAAACTTTGTCGTCAAGCGCGACGCAGCAGCCGCGTGAGGCAAAATACGCCGCGTTTGCGGATTGTTCGCCGCGGGAATGTGCCGAAAGAGGAATAACCACAAACGGGCGGTTGAGCACGCATATCTCGCACAAGGTGTTTGAGCCGCCACGGGTGACGCAAAGAGAAGACGCCGAGATTAAGTCAAAGACGTTGTCGCAAAACTCCGCCGAGTGGAGCGTGGGAGTTTCTTCTATCGATTTACCTTTGCCCGTGATTACGAAAGTATCGAATTTTCGATTGAGACGGGTGTCGATTTGAGCGGCGAGGCGATTGAGCGCGAGTGCGCCCTGACTGCCGCCGAGAAAGAGCAATATCGGTTTAGAACCGTCAAAACGCATTGTCGAAAGCCCCCGTGCGGGGTTTGCCGAGTAGATTTCGCGGCGGACGGGACTGCCGACGGTCAACGAGCCGCTCGGGCGTGACAGGTCAAAGGTCGACAAAAACGCGTACGCGCGTCTTGCGCTGAGTTTGTTTGCCAATCCCGCGGTCGCGTCGCTTTCATGCACCACCACGGGTAGCGACAACATGTTTGCCGCAATGACCACGGGTAGCGAAACGTAGCCGCCTTTGGCAAAAACCGCGTCGGGAGAAAGGTCGGCGAGGAGTTTTTTTGTTTTTGCGACACTGTCGGCAAGACGAAACGGCAAGAGAAGGTTGGACAAAGACAGACTGCGCTTTAATTTTGGGGCGGTAATAGTGACGAAAGTCGCACCCGTATGGTGCGTAATGAGTTTTTTTTCCATACCGAGACAACCGAAGTAATATGCCTCGACGTCGTCGGGCAGACTGTTGATGAGTGCGACGTTGGGCATCACGTGCCCCGCCGTTCCGCCGCCTGTAAATACGATTTTTTTGCTCATTTTGCTCATACGGTTAGTATATGCGTTTTTATCAAAAACCGTCGCCCAAACGAGATGAAAACGATACATATTTTGGCCATTTGTTTCTTAACCCTTTTTTACGACAAAATTTTTCGATTTGGTCTTGCCAAACGGCAAAACATGTGGTATAGTACTGCAAACGAGCCGCGAAGGCGCGTTGAAAGAAAAAAGGAGGAGAAAAACAATGAAACTAACAAAAAAAATCGCGATTGTTTTGCTGGCTGCATTGATGCTGACGGCGTCTTTGGGATTGACGGCGTGTTCCGCTAAAGAAGAATACGCGCGCATGACGGTAGACATCAATCCGAGCGTAGAGCTGATGCTCGACAAAGACAACAAAGTCGTTTCGGCGACGGCGTTAAACGACGACGGGAGCATAATCCTTGCCGGAGAGGCGTTGGTGGGCAAACCCGCCGAGGACGCCGTGGAGATGATAGTATCAATATCCACCGATACGGGGTATATCGTCAAGGGTAACGTTTCCGCAGACGAAAACACCGTCACGGTCTCCGTCTCGGGAAACGCCAAAAATGCCGAAAAGCTGAAAGAAGCGGCGGAGAAAAAGGTCAACGCTTTTTTTGAAAAACACAATATCGCGGGCAAAGTCGCTTACGTCGACGCGCTCAGGATAGAGGGCTTGCGCGAGCTTGCCAAAAACAATTCTATCTATACGCAAGAAGAAATAAACGAAATGTCCGAAGAAGACCTGTACAAGGTAATAGCCATAGGCAGGATAGAGACGGCGGAGATTGCGTCGCAGGCGATGCGCGAGGCGTATTTTGCGGCGAAAGAGTACGAAATTTCTTTTGCGGAAAGAGAAGAAACGGCAAAGATAATAGAAGCCATGGGAGGAGCATACAACGCGGTGCATGTTGCGTACCAAACCGTATTGAGTATGTATTCTTCCGCCATCGAGACTTTGGACGACATGAGATACAACACCCTCGTCTCTCCCGACTCGGAGTACCAAAAGGCGTTGGCAAATTTGCGCGATAAAAAAGCAGACCTGCTCAAACAAAAAAGTATTACGGCGTCAGTCGACGTCAACGACGAAAACTACGCGTCTTTTTCGTTACAATTGCAACTGAGCGAACAAGCGTACGACAGTGCTCTCGAGACGCTTGAGGCTCTCGGCGAAAAACTCAATTCTTCGCTTTCGTCGGTTATTACAACGTTGAAAGCGTACGAAGCCATGCTCGTCGAGTACGAACAAAACTTTAGCGAGGATATTACCGCCGAGTTAAAAGCAAAGGCTGTTGAAACGGAAACGACGTTAAACGCCAAAAAAGACGCTTTCTTTGAAAAGTTTGAGGCGGCGCATGCCGACGACGTGAGAAAAATCAACGACGACCTCAAGGCTAAAAAGCAGGAATTGATAAACGCGGTCAACAGCTAACGGTCGGCACGGACCGTATGCGGGGAGCTTGGATTGAGAGTCAAGGCTCCCTTTTTCTTTTAAAATAAAAAGAACCGCCAAAAAGCAAAAACCGAGCGGATTTTTGTCGGGCGGACGGGAGACGAATCGAAATGACGGATTTTATTTCGCTTTTGTTTATATTTATGGCGAGTGCGGTGACGGGTTGGGTGATAGAGCTTTTTTACCGACGTTTCGTCAGCCTCAAGCGGTGGATAAACCCCGGGTTTTTAAACGGACCGTATTTACCGATGTACGGTTTCGGTGCGGTTATTCTTTATTGCGCGTGTTTTTTGCCCTTGCCAAAGTGGTGCGTCGCAATCATTCTCGCGGTGTCGTTGACCGTGTTGGAGTACGTGACGGGGCTGATATTTATTAAAGGACTAAAAATCAAGTTGTGGGACTATTCTTCTCGCGCGGGGAACGTGCAAGGGATAATATGCCCGTTGTACTCGTTGTTTTGGTCGGCGATAGCCTTTGCTTTCGTCTTTCTTTTGTTTGAGCCGATGCACATGGCGGCACAACGGGTGTCGGCAAACCTGTCGTCGGTGTTTGTACTCGGTTTGTTTTACGGCGTATTTGCTGTAGACGTCTGCGTCAGCTTTAATCTGTCCTTAAAGGTGCGTACCGTCGCTAAAAAACTTAAAGAAATCGTCCACTACGAGGAGTTGAAAGCTTTCGTCAACGAAAGAAGAAAAAAGAATATGACGCGGCGCAGATTTTTGTTTCCGTTGTCGGGAGTTTCTTTGCGCGAGCTGATAGAAGACTGGCGCGGCAAGAAAAACGGCGCGCAAACCAAAGAAAACGCGTCGTCGGACGACGCCGAAAAAACAGAACGAACGTAAGCAATCGTCGTTTTTTTCGCCAAAGCGGCGACGGTTATCGACGCGGACGGGTGCGTTTTAATTAAAGCAAAGAGAATAACGAAAAAAGCCACACGGGTGCGAATAAAAAACAAAAAGAACCGACACGGGTGTCTCCGTATCGGTTCTTTTGCTTCGGGTTTTTTACCCGCGGTTGACTATTAGTGTTTAAAGAAAGCGAGATAAGCTCTGTACGCGTTGTAAATATCGACTTTTGCCGCCAATTCAAACGGAGAGTGCATGCTCAAAATGGGTACGCCCACGTCGACGACGTCGATGTTCATATGCGCGACGTAAGCGGCTACCGTTCCGCCGCCACCCATATCGACTGCTCCGAGCTCGCCTATCTGCCAATAGACTTTTTCTTCGTCCATCATGGCTACGACCTTTTGCATCGTTTCGGCGCTGGCGTCGTTGCTGCCGCTCTTGCCGCGTGCGCCCGTGTATTTGGTCAGGACGCAACCCTTGCCTACGTAGCTTGCGTTCATCGGCTCGTGGACGGAGGGGAAGGTGGGATCAAACGCCGCGTTGACGTCGCTGCTCATGCAAAGAGCCGCCGTGCAAACGTCTTTGTAATCCACGCCCGCGTTTTGAGCGAGAAACTCTATGTAATGAAGGATAAAGTCGCTGTTGAGACCGGTGTTGCCTACCGAGCCGATTTCTTCTTTGTCGACCAACGCCGTAATGGTGGTATAGAGAGGGGCTTTGGTATCGATTTCTGCCATGAGAGCGGTGTAGCCGCAAACTCTGTCGTCCTGACCTGCCGCTCCGACAAAACCGCGGTCGAGACCGACGTCCGTTGCTTTTGCCGCGGGGACGATTTCTATTTCCGCACGGACAAAGTCTTTTTCGACGATGCCGTATTTTTCGTTGAGCAGTTTAAGCGTCATGAGCTTGACGGGTTCTTTGAGGTCTTTTTCGTCGAAAGGCAGGCAGCCCATGACGATATTGAGTTCTTCGCCCTTGATACCGTCGTTGAGGGTGCGTTTTCCCTGTTCCGCCGCGAGGTGGGGCAACAAATCGGTGATGACAAAGACGGGATCGCCCGCTTCCTCACCTATGCAGACCTTGACTTTGGTGCCGTCGGCTTTGCATACGATACCGTGGAGAGCAAGGGGGATGCATGTCCACTGATACTTTCTTATCCCGCCGTAGTAGTGCGTCTTGAGGTAAGAAATATCGGACTTTTCGTACATGGGGTTGGGTTTAAGGTCGAGACGGGGTGCGTCAATGTGTGCAAAATTGAGACGCGAGCCTTCCGTCAGGGGGCGTTGACCGAAAGTCGTGGCGATGACGGCTTTTTCGCGGTTGACGAAATAAACTTTGTCGCCGGCTTTGTACTGCTTATTGCGGTCAAACGGGGTATAACCTGCTTTTTTCAGCAAATCTACCGAGTATTCGACGCACTCGCGCTCGGTTTTACCCTTGTTGAGAAAATCTTTGTAACCTTCGCAAAACTCTTGCGCTTTGGCTACTTCGTCTTTGTTTTCTTTGGCGATGTTGGGAATGTTCCAACAAAGTTGCTCTTTGAGCAATTGACCTTGTGTTTTTTCTGCCATAGTGATATCTCCTGTTTTTTTATTTTTTTTCGATTAAAGCGGCAATCGGCAAGACGCAACAACCGCTAAACGTATTATAACAAAAATCGTCGTCGAATGCAATATAAATCGGTAAATTTTTTTTGGCGGTCGGGTTTATTTTAATGAAAAACGCGGTGCAATCTTTTTTGTGGGTTGCTTTTTGTCCGTTACCGAAAACCCGATTTTAAACACCGTATAAAATATCCGCCACCCGTCGTAAAAAAAAGGATAACGAGAGTTTTCTCGTTATCCTTTTAAAATTGTCAATGCAATCGCGTAACGATTGGGTAAATCAAAAAGTTTACCATTAACTCGTCCGCTAAAAATTCGGACTAATTAGTACTATCCCAAGGCTCTTCGTCAAAAGAAGTTTTTGTAAAAGTCTTGTCTACGCTAATACCGCTGACGGTAACTTTTGCTCCCTCAGGCTGATGAACGATAACGTTAAATTCCGAATTTTTCGCACTACTATCCGGGTTACCGGTGACGTTTTCGCAAACGTAGGTGCCGGTGGATATATAACCACTACCACTTGCACTTGCGGCAAATACGATGTCGGCAGTATACCCCTTAGCACCGCCAGTCCACGTCTCCGCCGTATAAGAACCGTCTGCATCCGTATTGTAAATTTTAGAATTAGTAATCGTTGCATTGCAGCCACGGAAATATGCGCCAAACGCCTTTCCTTCGATTATACAATTGTCAATAGTAACGTTTGCATAGATAGGCATATAAATTGCCGCATAGCCTTCGGCTGTCGTTTTAACTTTTGTATTGATAATAGAAATTCTTGCTCCGTCAGACGTATCTTTCGAACTGTTTGCAGTAATCGCATAGCTATTTTTATCTTCAAGCTCTGAATTTACAATATACGTATCAGAAAGACCATCAACGAATACACACGAAGTGTTGTTACAGGAAGGATTATCGATAGTTATTTTAACGTTTTCAAGTCTGAGCGTACTGCTGCCGTTTCTAAATACATAGCCTTTTGCTTGGATCGTTGCGTTCTTTACAACAAGTTGACCGCCGTCATCCACTCTGAACAAGTTGATGGCACTGTTGTTATTACTTTTATTAGTAGCGGGTACCTCACTGGTAATAGTATGACCGTTTGCGTCGATTATCAACGATTTTCCTTGACCTACACAGAAAACCCCCTTACCACTACTTAATAGCGTTGTATTCTCATCAAAAGAAAGGTCTTGTTCTAACTTTACCAATACCGGCTCTGTCGTACTGGATTGTTCAATTGCCGCAGTAAGAGAATTATAATCTGTAACTGCTGTAGTCGGCTCTACGCCATAACCGGTGGATGTCAACAATTCCCAACCTGTTTGAGCAGTTGCTTTATCTTTGCCAACCAAAACAATTTTGTTATTGGTATTATCCCAATAGAAAGCATATCCCTGCGTAACGGGAACCAATGTGTCGGCATTGATGCCGTTTTCGGCAAGAGCTTTTTTGACATCGAGTGCGGTTTTCGGCTTACCATTTTCTGCCGTGTAGATAGACAAGGCGGTATTCATTTGATAAACCGCTTGTTCGTCGGCGGAAATATTTGCTTTCTTGATGATACTGCTAAACGTCGGGATAAGTACCGCCGCGAGTATCGCGATTACTGCTATGACTACTACCAATTCTATAATGGTAAAGCCTTTTTTATTATTTCTTTTCATGTTATTTCTCCTATTTATATTTTTTTGTTTGT
>CAZTCB010000041.1:0-8657 GCA_964612455.1 uncultured Subdoligranulum sp.
AATCAGTAACATAAAATTTAATTTATAAGTGTACGCATTTTTCGTCTACTGTACGTAAAATTTAGTCACTGTACGCATTTTTACAAGGTGTACGCAAAAATTCAAAAGTGTACGCAAATTGTATCAAAATAGGTAATGGCACACAATCAAAACCTACATCGAATCCACAAAGTTTGGTTTAGGTTTGTTGCAGACGGTTTTATGCCGCGAAGGGTTCTTGACGTGAGAAAGGAATGTGTCAGGCTATCTTGCCAAAGGCAAACGATTAATTTTAAATCCAAGACAAAGGAGAAACTAAATGGTACGGAAGAAATTTTCTAAAGACCCCAAAGTAAAACTAGTCTCATTAGAGGATTTTTTAGAACACTCTGATTACCTTTCTGATGCAAAAAAACATCTTTGGAAAGAAGTGGAAAAACCAGATTGTGGTCTTTATTATAAGATTACACCAAGATTACTTATATTGATTGATTATACTTGGACAATAATTAATTTCGGTATGGATTTTTCTGAAAAACTTGATTATATTGAAGTCGCATTTCGAGATGGTAAAACCGAATACGAATTATTTGACAAGCGTATGGATAAACTTCTTGAAGAAAAAAAGAAGCATAAAAAGAGTAAACGTATAGATGAATCTATAGAGAATCTTGAGGCGGGTATTAAGTTAATAAAAAAAGTCAAATATTCAGAAAAAACAAGTCCTGAAGAAAAGCAATTTGAAGATTATCTCATTGATGCAGAGTATAAAACATCGTTAGAACAGCTTAAGAATCAATATGTTGTATTTGATGTTGAGACAAATGGAACAAGAAAGTCTAATGATGACCTATTGTCAATATCCATTTATGATCCAACTAGTGGCAAATGCTACAACAGATTTCTCCCCTTAGAACTGCAACCATTGATCTTAACAGGATGGATTCATGGTATTACTGATAAAGAAATAGAAAATGCTACACATATTACACAAGCAGAATTAGATAAATTAATCGAGTATTTTGATTTGAAAAATAAGACATTACTATCTTTTAGTGGAGGTCAAGGAACATTTGACTCAACCTTTATTATTAATTATTGTAAGCGTCATAATTTGGTTGGATTTGAAAAACTAAAATACGAAAATATTAAATCTATGTTCCCTAATGCTGGCTTTGGTTTTGAAGGTCAAATGTCGAAAGACAATCTTTGCCGATTGTTAAAGATAGATGGGGTTCAAGAAGTTCACTCTAGTATGAATGACTGCATTTTAGAGTGGAAATTATTTGAGAGAATTAAAACAGAACAATTATTCTTTATCAATCAACATATGTTTAAATACCATGAAGGATATGTTGTTCCTGTATCGTACTTAAATAGCCATCCTGAATTGATTTCTTATGCAAATATTAAAGTGCCTTACATTATTGGTAAAGCTAAATGTTTATATGAATTCGCTTTGCCTAAAAAGGTGTTAAGAAAGGTGAAGAAATTCCCCACAAATATTACTGGCATTTCATTAGAGAATGGGATTAATTCTGTTTTAAATGTTGAAGAACAAGATAATTTTGAGTTTTTAGCTAAGAATAAAAGTCATCTTGAATATGTTGGTTCTTTAGATAGCAGGATGACTGAAATACCTGTTGAAGCACAAAAAGATGGAACAATGAAGTCCTTAGACCATCAATATGATGAGTATGTAAAAGAAGTAAATGAAGTAACAAAACTAGTAACGGATTGTTTGAACCCAGTTTTTGATTTCATAAAAAAAGAAATCTTTACTACTGATAAGATTATGAGTCAAGAATTATCTGTTTCAGACGACGGAA
Organism: uncultured Subdoligranulum sp.; assembly: GCA_964612455.1. Taxonomy (GTDB): domain Bacteria; phylum Bacillota; class Clostridia; order Christensenellales; family CAG-314; genus SFEB01. The sequence continues at coordinate 1,809 of CAZTCB010000041.1, forward strand.
AGGTACTTGCATTGTGCGATTTATCAAATGAAGATAATGTTCTAGAAATTAAGACTTTTAGTGTTTCTCAAGAAGATGGATTAATAAGCAATAATCTTGCTAGACAACTATATTATGAGAGCAGAGGCAGAAATACCTTTGCACTATCTATAGACATTGATAGACATCATAATAGTAGGGGTGACTTTATAACTGATGCTGTCAATGTGAGAATTTATCAAATAACATTAGAAGAATCAGAACCTAAACCGATAGAAAGAGTGAGGATTCTATGGAATGACGAAATAAAGATTCTGGAAATAATAAAAGCCAATCCTTTGATTTCTAATGCGGATATAGCTAGAAAATTGGGTAGAACTCCTAATAGTATCGGTAAAACTATAAAAACATTAGTTTTCCTAAAATACATAAAAAAAGAAGATGAATCAAAAAGGAGTTCAAAATGGGTATTATTAAGAAGCCTTGATGATACTCAAACAAAGTATTCATATTTTAAAGGGAACATTACACTATTATTTGATGATGCAGCAAATCCATGACCTGTTGAAAATAATTAAGATTTACGAATTGCACAGAGAATAAGCATGTCAATGTTATGGCTGTTTTTACAAAGTCAACCAAGATATGAATGAGTAAATTCTAAAGTAATAAAGTGCGTGAAAATTTATGTAACCAATAATAACTGGATAGAACATCCAGATGAAGTTTTTATACAAAGAACTTAAATTCGATTTACGTTGCTAATGCTCCGCCATCGCCTTGGGGCGTAACGCCCCAAGGCGTTTTTCTTTGCTTACTGCGTATCAATTTTTGAGTCGTTAAGCGGAGATGTTGAGTGCGTTTTCGATAACCGATGCCCTTTCCTCTCGGTATTGAGTTTTATTTTTTCAGTCTGTCTTTTTGCGGGTGCTTGACCGCGGAGCGTAGCGACGCGCTTGTATAGTCAAGCACCCGCCATAGTACCTTTTTGAAGTTTTTAATTGTTGATATATGGAGGGTAAGACGCAAAATTCAACAATCGCAAAAACATATTATCCAACTTGCAAAAAATATTGATTTTGGGAAATAAATATGCTATACTATAGTCGAGGTGTTGAAAATGAAACTTATTGAACGCGATTTTTATCTCGAAAAACTTAAAAAGGTTGTAGGCACTCCCGATATAAAAGTAATTACCGGTGTTCGTCGTAGCGGAAAGTCCAAACTTTTGGAAGCCTTCAAGTCTTATATTCAAAACAACGTATCGAATGCCAACGTTACGCATATCAATTTTAACCTTGAAAAATTTGAAAGTCTTAAAGATTATCACAAATTGAATGCGTATATAGAAGAATCATATGTTGACGGAAAACAAAATTTTGTTTTAATCGATGAAGTCCAACTTTGTCCAAACTTCGAACTTACAATAAACAGTCTGCACGCACAGGAAAAATACGATATTTACCTCACCGGCTCGAATGCGTTTTTGCTTTCGTCGGACTTAGCGACGCTTTTTACAGGAAGAACATTCGAAATTAAAGTGTATCCGTTCTCTTTTAAGGAATATCTGGAATATTTCGAACCGCAAAACGTTTACGACGCTTTCGATAACTATGTAAGAGAAGGCGGTATGGCAGGCTCGTATCTCTACTCTGACATTGAATCGAAATACGACTACATTAAAGATGTTTTCAATACGCTTATCGTGCGAGATATTCGTCAAAAATACAAAATAAGAAACGTTGCTTTGATGGACAGACTTGTGGATTTTCTTATGGATAACGTGTCAAATCTCACTTCCTCGCGAAATATCGCCGATACGTTGACCTCAAATAAGGATAAAATCAACCACAAAACCATAAGCAGTTATATTCAATATCTTTGCAATGCTTTTGCATTTTACAAAATCAGAAGATACGATATAAGCGGCAAAAAGTATTTGGCATCCAACGATAAATATTATTTAAGCGACCACTCTTTCCGTTACGCAAAACTCGGAACCAAAAATCTCGATTACGGAAGAGTGTTAGAAAACATTGTCGCGATAGAACTTTTTCGCAGGGGTTATGAAGTTTACGTCGGCGTGCTGTACAAAAAAGAAATAGATTTCGTTGCGATAAAACGAAACGAAAAGATTTATATTCAGGTTTCGGATAACATATCCGACCCCACTACTTTTCAAAGGGAAGTGTCACCGCTTTTGCAAATAAAAGACGCCTATCCGAAAACGGTAATTGCAAGAACCTGTCATGAGCAGTACGACTATGAGGGCGTTGCGATAATAGATATTGCCGATTGGTTGAAACAATGACTATTTCCCGAAAACCATATCGTTTAAATTTTGGGAAGTAATACTTGCAGAGGGTTAGTTAAAAACAATGTTTGCCATGTTGATATATATAAATTAACTATTATGGTGTTGACTTTTCCTGTGTTTTCGAATATATTATCGAGTAGCGGAGCTTCTGCCGTTCGTTTCGGACGTTCCTGCAAAGGTTGTTGCGTTTGCTGACGGTGTACGACCTCCGCGCTAAGTACTCTTAAGCGTATAAGCGTAACGGACGGCAAAAAACGGTAAAACAACAAAAAACAGGTAATTTTTCGCTCAAACGGTCTTGACAATACGTCGTTTAAAATATATAATACGAGTATAGACTTGTCGGGATATCCCGAAACGGGAGAGTAACCGCAAGAAAAAAAAGATTTAGTACACTATATATTACGGAAAATACACAAATGACAAAAAGCAATAATGAAAAGGGTTTTACGGTAGTAGAACTCGTTGTTATCGTTGCGGTTTTGGCTGTTTTGACAGCAGTATTCATTCCCGCATTTTCTCATTTAGTAGATACGGCAAGAGACGCGGACGGCATCGCGTGGTGTAAAAATATAAATACGGCTCTCGTTAACGACGAATTGACGCAGGGTAAACCGTCCTTGCCGAGTGCCGCGATAAAAGGTGTTTTCGACGACGGTTTTACCTTGGAGTCTCTATATAAAATGACTCGGCACAACCATGTCGTGTATGATTTTTTAAATAATCGTTTTGCGTTGTTAAAAAAAGATTTCAGTTTGTTGTACGGCGAAACGGACCTCGGCAAAATACTTTATTTGCTCGTCGGGGACCAGAATACCGTACAAAACGTACTGCCGGACGACGAGTATCGCGTAATATATTGCGTAATTACGGATAACGAGTTGGTGGTGGACGGTTCTTTCGACGCAACTCTCGTAGACAATTGCAACGTTACTCTCGATACCGACGACGAACGTTGCTTTATTTTTACCAACAACGGAAAGATAACGGTAAGCGCGCCTTACGCCACGGTTGTTCATCACGGCAGTGCCGACGAGGTAAATATAGACAGCGTAAGCCGAAATTCTTATGTTTTAAAAGGAAAAGTTAAATCGTTGTTCCTTAATACGGGGCACGTCGTAGTGGATTTTTTGTCGGAAATAGAGTTACTGCACTTGCACGAAAGAGCGGATAGTTGCTCCGTATCCGTTCGTTCTTCCGCAAACGACGGCAAACGGGGTAACATTAAGCAAATCTATATTAACACGTTATCCCAATGGATAGACGTTAAGGACGAGCAAGGCAAGAGGATAGACGTCGTCGTTTATTGCAAGGACGTTTCGGCGGAAGAAGTAACCCTTCTCTCCGACGGATACGAGGCGATAGTAGTCGATTACGAAGGAAAAGTCACTCGGTACTCCGACGTAAACCAACTCATGAAACAAGGATTGGGCAACAAAGATACGGTCTTTTTGTACCGCACGCCCACGGTCTCGAAAAAGATTCTACCGGACTACAATCATCCGTTTACCGTATACCTTGCCGACGGGGTGAGTTTGGGCTCGTTGAGCGTACAAACGGCGGACGGCAGCTATATCTCGGAAAAAGATTTGCAACCGCCCGACGGCTTTGTTTCGGCAAAAGAGTATATAGCGGTCAAACGCCCCGTAGCAAAGGTAATAAAACCCGACGGAACGGAGACGGGTTACGATAAATACAACAATGCAAAGAGTAACGTGACGGACGGCGACACGTTGGTTTTACTTGCCGACGTTTCTTTAGGCGCCGCCGCAAATCCTGCAAAGACTTGCACTATAGATTTGAACGGTCACGTCCTCTTCAGCAGCCACAAACATGGCACGATATCTACGGAGGAAGGCATAACCGTCACGATAAAAGACAGCGACGAAGGCGGCGTACTTAAAAACGCGAAGTATGCGGTGGTCGCAAAAGAAGGAAACGTAATAATAGAAAGCGGAACGATAGACGGCACGGTGCGCGGCAACGTAAGGATAAACGGCGGTGTGATAAAAGGAAAAACGGAGGGCAAAATAACCGTCACGGGCGGTGTGTTTTACGAAAACCCCGAGTCCCATCTGGACGAAAATTACGTCGCGATTGAAAGGGACGGGTGTTGGTTTGTCGGTAAAAAAGACGATTAACCTTGTTTTTTTACAACGGTTGCCTCACCAGATGACAGATACAAACAAACAGTGGGGAAAAATACCTCACGCTGTTTTTTCAACGGTAGCGTCGTCAGCGTCGGCTAAAAACCGCAAAAAATCCCCCGAAAAAACGATAAGTGCAGAAAAAAAACGGCGTATGTGTTTTTGATTACGGAAAAAAGAGGTATAATAAAAAGGAGCGAACAAGTAAACAAAATCATACGTAATGTCTTTTTCGCCATAAATCGCAATTAAATTTCAATATTGCTATTGACTCTATTTATTTAGAGGTTATAATATAAATATCTAAAAAAATAAGGAGGACTTTTTATGGAAAGAAAACTAAGAGTGGTGCAGTACGGTTGCGGCAAGATGGCAAAGCACATCATCCGTTATCTTTACGACCACGGCGCAGAAGTAGTCGGAGCAATCGATATCAACCCCGAAGTTGTCGGCATGGACGTCGGCGATTTTGCAGAGTTGGGCTTTAAAACAGGCGTCGTTGTTTCCGACAAAGCGGACAAGGTTTTGGACGAAAGCAAAGCAGACGTCGCCATCGTTACCCTGTTCAGTTTCGTAAACGACATTTACTCTCACGTAGAAAAATGCGTTTCCCGCGGGATTAACGTCATTACGACGTGCGAAGAAGCAATCTACCCTTGCACTACCGCAAAAGAACAGGTTGAACGCCTTGCGGCCATCGCAAAGAAAAACAACTGTACTATCACCGGGTCCGGCATGCAAGATATTTTTTGGATTAACATGGTTGCCATTGCGGCTGCCGGTTGCAACAAAATCACCAAAATCAAAGGCGCATACAGCTACAACGTCGAAGATTACGGTCTGGCTCTTGCAAAAGCACACGGGTGCGACCTTTCCTCGGAAGAGTTTGAAGCGCAGATTGCTCACCCGACCGATTTTGAACCTTCTTACGCATGGAACGCAAGCGAAGCGATTTGCAACAAACTCGGTTTGACCGTAAAGTCTATCGACCAAAAACACGTTCCCTATATCGTAGATCACGACGTTTATAGCGCAACGCTCGGCGCCACCATCAAGGCAGGACGCTGTATAGGCATGTCGGCAGTGGTGACCGTTCAGACGGAACAAGGCATCACCGTCGAAGAAGAAACCATCGGCAAGGTATACGGACCGAACGACGGAGACATGTGCGATTGGTGGATAACGGGCGAGCCAGACGTAGAGTACCACGTCGTAAAACCCGCAACGGTCGAACACACCTGTGCAACGATAGTCAACCGTATCCCGTCCCTCATCAAAGCCCCCGCCGGCTACGTCACTTGCGACCAATTGGAAGAAATCCGTTATCTTACGGAATCGATTGAAAAATACTGCTAACTGCATTAAATCGTATTTTTAACACGTCAACCCCCGCTTTTGTTTACCTGAGCGGGGGCTTTTTATTTTAAAGCCGCGTTTTGCTTTTTTTAGGCGTCAACGTTTGCTCCAAATCGTCGCGCAAACATTCTTGCCGATATTGTTCACTTGGGCGAGTAAAACCCGATTTTTAATTTACTTTTAAGGTTGAGCATATTATACTACGGCATAAATATCGGACAAGGAGGACTCAATCCATGACAACAAAAGAAAAACTCGCCAAAATCGTACGCGTTTTGACCGCACCGCCGATAATCGCTTTTATCACATGCACGGTCGCTTTTTTGTCGATAGACAACGCTTTTTCGTCGCCGATTCATTATCTGGCGTCGGTATTTTTTTTAACGATACTGCCCGTTCTCGCTTATCCCGTTGCAAGACTCATACCTGCATTAAAAAAACGCGGTCGCGAAACCGAGCGCGACGTGGCTATCGTGTTTTCTATATGCGGATACATTGGCGGCATGACCGTTTCGGTTTTGGGCGGCACCTTGTTTGAGCGGAGGCTGTTTTCAATCTATCTCGTTTCGTGCGTGGTGCTTTTCGTATGCAATCTGCTGCATCTGAAAGTAAGCGGTCACACCTGCGGCATATCCGGTCCCATCGCTTTGGCAAGCATTACGATAAGCCCATGGTGGTTGCTGGGATATTTGTTGCTCGTGCCCGTTATCTGGTCGAGTATCGTGTTAAAACGGCACACCCTTATCCAACTGTTGTCGGGCGCGATTGTTCCGATTGTGGCAATAGCGTTATGTTTTATTTTTATTGCCTAAAAAAACGTCGAATAATCCGCCATTTCTGCATTTGGCGCTCAAATCGCTTGCAAAAAAACGTTTCGTGCTATAATATAGTGTCGTATAAATCGTTTTCGTCCTCTTGTAGTAGCAAAAAAAACCAAATCGATACTGCGAATACGACTCAAACGACAAAACAGGCAAAAAGAAGGAGGAGCCACAATGAAACACATCAAAAAGTATTTATCCGCGGCGTTGTTGTCAGTCTGTTGCATGG
>CAZTCB010000042.1:0-6947 GCA_964612455.1 uncultured Subdoligranulum sp.
TCGAACCCCCGACACACGGCTTAGAAGGCCGTTGCTCTATCCTGCTGAGCTACAGGCACAAATAAGTCGTGCCCGGTGCAATCCATTGGAGCGGGTGATGGGAATCGGACCCACGCGGCCAGCTTGGAAGGCTGGTATTCTACCATTGAACTACACCCGCACAACAACGCTAAAAAATAATATCACACCAAAAAAAACTTGTCAAGTTTTTAATCGCAATTTATTCAAAATTTTCTAATATTTTGTTGAGTGCCGTCAGAGCGCGGTATCTGTGGCTTACTCTGTTTTTTTCTTCCTGAGACGCTTCGCCGAAAGTTTTACCTAAATCGGTACTGAAAAACACGGGGTCATATCCAAAGCCTCCGTTGCCGTATTCTTTCTCGGCTATACGTCCTTCGGTTTTACCGACGGCATGATAAAGGTTGCCTTTTTCGTCGATAAAGACAACGCAGGTTTCAAAGTGCGCGTTTCTATCGGTTGTTCCGTTTAAAACATTCAATAGGTGCGTACGGTTGGCTTTGTCGTCGCCTTCTTTAAAAAAACGATTGCTCAATACGCCGGGAGCGCCGCCGAGACTGTCAACGCATAGTCCGGAGTCGTCACTGATTACCGCACTGTTTTTAGCTTGTTTTTTTACGAATTTCGCCTTGATGAGGGCGTTGTCGTAAAAAGTATCGCCTGTTTCTTGCACTTCCGTTGACAGACCGACTTGTTCGGCTGAGACTATTTCGCCAAATCTGTCGCCGAGTATCTGCTTGATTTCCTTTACCTTGTGGGGGTTGTGAGTTGCTATAATAATCTGCATATAGAGATTTTAGCATATCCGTTAAAATTAAACAAGAAAATTTTTAAAATCGATTTATTTTTATTTGTTAAACGTTGATTTATGGCGTCGAAAGTGGTACTATAAATATAATCGGATTTATTCGGGTTGATAGCGAGGAAGTCATGGTTAAAATAGTAATAATAGGCGGCGGTGCCGTAGGTTGTGCCGTCGCAAGAGAAATAGCAAGATATGAGTGCGACGTTACTTTGCTCGAAAGGTGCAATGACGTCAGCGAGGGGACGAGCAAGGCAAACAGCGGCATAGTCCATGCGGGGCACGATGCCGAGCCTGGTACCAACAAGGCAAAATTCAACGTCATCGGAAACTCAATGTTCGACGAGTTGTCGGAGCAACTCGATTTTCCGTTTAAGCGCAACGGTGCTTTAGTTGTGTGTTTTGATAAAAACGACCTTCCGTCCTTAAAAAAACTTTTGGACAGAGGTATAAAAAACGGTGTGAAGGGACTTGAAATAATAGACGGCGACGAAGCGCTAAAAAAGGAGCCCAATCTTTCTCAAAAAGTCGCTTATGCATTGTACGCACCGACCAGCGGGATAGTCAGCCCCTACGAAATGGTTGTCGCATTTGCCGAAAACGCTTACGACAACGGAGTTAAGTTTGAACTGTCATGCAACGTAAACGATATAAAAAAGCTCGACGGCGGTTTTTTGGTCAGCGGAGGCGGCAAGACTTTTAACTGCGACGTCGTGATTAATTGCGCTGGGGTTTACGCGGACAGTATCAACGATATGGTCAATAAACCCACGTTTAAGATTACCGCGAGAAAGGGCGAATATATGTTACTTGACAAGTATTGCGGCGATATAGTAAATCATACGATATTTCAATTACCCACAAACATGGGCAAGGGAGTATTGGTAACTCAGACTACGCACGGCAATATTTTAGTGGGACCGACTTCGGTCGACGTAGAGGACAAAGACGACGTGGAAACAACGCCCGAGGGGCTCGAGACGTTGTGGAATAAAGGTATAGAGTCGGTACCGACGTTGGATAGGAAACAACGCATTACGCAGTTTGCCGGCAATCGTGCACACGGTAACACGGGGGATTTTGTCATCGGCTGGGAGCAAAAGGGGTTTTTTAATGTCGCCTGCATAGAGAGTCCCGGTCTGACCAGTGCTCCCGCTCTCGGCAGATACGTCGCAGATAAGGTTGCGGAGGAGTACGAGTTGAAACCAAACGAGAAATTCAACCCCGTAAGAAAAGATATTCCGCACATCGTTGCCATGTCCGAAGAAGAAAAGAATAAACTCATAGCGGCTGAGCCCGATTACGGCAAAATAGTGTGCCGCTGCGAAACGGTAAGCGAAGGGGAAATAAGGGCAAGCATCAGGCGACCTCTCGGCGCGCGCAGTTTTGACGGCGTAAAACGCCGTACTCGTGCGGGGATGGGGCGTTGTCAAAGCGGCTTTTGTTGTCCCGAAATCGTAAAAATACTTAGTGAGGAACTCGGCATACCCGAAGACGAAGTGCTTAAAGACGATAAAGATTCTGCGTTTTTGGTCGGGAGGACTAAATAAATGAACAGACAATTGGTTGTAGTGGGCGGCGGTCCTGCCGGTCTTGCAGCCGCCGTCTCGGCGTACGACAACGGAGTCAAAGACGTCGTTATTATAGAGCGCGAGCCGCGTCTCGGCGGCATACTAAACCAGTGTATTCACAACGGTTTCGGCCTGCATCTCTTTAACGAAGAATTGACCGGTCCCGAATATGCCGAACGCTTTATCCGACAGGTGCGCCAAAGAAACATACAGTGTTTGCTTGATACTTCGGTAGTGAGTATATCGCGAGATAAAAAAGTCACTTATATCAATAAAAAACAAGGACAGACGGAGATTTGTGCCCAAGCCGTCGTGTTGGCATGCGGTTGTCGGGAGCGTTCTCGCGGAGCGATAGGCATAGCGGGAGACAGAGTTGCCGGGATTTATACTGCGGGGACAGCGCAAAAGTTTGTCAATATAGACGGTTTTATGCCCGGTAAAGAGATTGTCATACTCGGCAGCGGCGATATAGGTCTCATTATGGCTCGAAGAATGACTTTCGAGGGGGCGGTAGTTAAGGCTGTCATAGAGTTAAAGCATTATTCCGGAGGACTTAACCGAAATATAGTCCAATGTTTGCACGATTGGAATATTCCGTTGTTGCTCAGCCATACCGTCACTAAGATAAAGGGAAAAAACGGCAGAGTATGCGGCGTCGAGGTCTGTAAGGTTAACGAAAAACTCGAGCCCATTCGGGATACTGCACAGACGATAAACTGCGATACGGTACTGCTGTCGGCGGGGCTTATCCCCGAAAACGAACTTGCCGATATGGCAGGCGTAACTATTTGTTCCGTAACCGGCGGAGCAAAAGTCGACGACGTGTTTATGACCGACGCGGACGGTATATTTGAATGCGGAAACGTTTTACACGTTCATGACCTCGTGGATTACGTTACGGAAGAAAGCACAGCAGCAGGTGCCGCAGCGGCTGAATACATCGCGGGCAAACTACATCGCGGCAGATACATCGCCGTCAACGCCGTCGGCGGGGTGAGATACGTAGTCCCCCAAAAAGTGTCTGAAAGGGTTGAAGGAGAGTTGGTTTTCAGAATGCGCGTCGACGAAGTGAGAAAAAAAATCAATATCGTCGTCAAAACCGACGATGGAAAACCGCTGTTCGTCAAGTTTCGTCCTATAGTCACGCCGGGTGAAATGGAAACGATTTCTTTGCCTGCCGACGTCGTAAAAAAAATACCCGAAAACACTTGTATTACCATAGGTTTGGAGAATGTATCGTGACTAAAACAATTTGCATATGTTGTCCCTTGGGTTGTTTGTTGACCGTGGACGACAGTGATAAAAACGATATAAAGGTCAGCGGCAACGCTTGTCCGCGCGGTAAAGCTTACGCCATGCAGGAAACAGTCAATCCCAAGCGCATCGTAACGACTACGGTCAACGTGACTGGCGGCGAAATAAACGTCGTTTCCGTAAAAACAACTCTTCCGATAGACAAGGCAAAGACGTTTGATTTGTTGGCGGCGTTAAAAGGCGTAAATCTGACCGCACCGGTAGATATCGGCGACGTCGTATTAAAAGACGTTTACGGCGCAGACGTCGTCGTTACTAAATCCGTGGCAAAAAAGCAATAAAGGAGAAATCGTATGAAGTACGTTTTGGCTCTCGATCAAGGCACTACGAGCAGTAGGGCTATAGTATTTAATAAACAGGGCGAGACGGTGGGGCTTGCTCAGCAGGAATTTCCTCAAATTTACCCGAGGACGGGTTGGGTGGAGCATGACCCGCGCGAAATACTCGGCAGTCAGGTGGGCGTCATACCAGAGGCGTTGATAAAGGCAGGTATATCCGCCGACGACGTCGAGTGTATAGGCATTACAAACCAAAGAGAGACGACTATCGTCTGGGACAAAAACACGGGCGCACCCGTTTACAACGCCATAGTCTGGCAGTGCAGGCGCACGGCTGATTTTTGCGAAAGCTTAAAGAAAAAGGGTTATGAAAAACTCATTTACGACAAAACGGGACTTGTTGTGGACGCGTATTTTTCCGCAAGCAAGATAAAATGGATATTGGACAACGTCCCCGCCGCGAGGCAACGTGCGGAGAAAGGTGATTTGCTTTTCGGGACGATAGACACTTATCTCATGTGGTACCTCAGTAAAGGTAAAATACATGCTACCGATTACACTAATGCGAGCAGAACGCTGTTGTTTAATATCCATACTTTAGAATGGGACAACGATTTGCTTAACTTGTTTGAAATTCCGAAAAGCATGTTGCCGCGGGTATATCAGAGCAGTCATTTTTACGGCAGGGTAGACAAGGTTTTTTTGGGCGCGGAGATTCCTATTTGCGGGGTTTGCGGAGATCAGCAGTCGTCGCTGTTCGGTCAACTTTGCGTCAAAGAAGGCAGCGTAAAAAACACGTACGGCACCGGATGTTTTATGCTTATGAATACGGGCAACAAACCTGTCAAATCTCGGCACGGACTCGTTACGACTCTTGCCGCGACGTTTGATAAAAACGATCCGCGATACGCATTAGAAGGCAGTGTTTTCGTGGGCGGTGCGGTAGTACAATGGATGAGGGACGAGATGCGTTTGATAAAAACGGCTGCCGAGACCGAAGACTACGCCTTAAAAGTCAAAGATACCAACGGCGTTTACGTCGTCCCGGCTTTCGTCGGACTCGGTGCGCCTTATTGGGACAGCGGTTGCAGGGGGCTTGTTTCGGGGCTTACCCGCGGCACAAAAAAAGAACATTTTATTCGTGCGGGGCTCGAGTCGATAGCTTATCAGGTCAGCGATATAATGCAGGCTATGATAAGAGACAGCGGTATAGAAGTGAGTTGTCTCAACGTTGACGGGGGCGCGTCGGTAAATAACTTTTTGATGCAGTTTCAAGCCGATATTTTAAATCTCAGCGTAGTGAGACCAAAGGTTGTCGAAACGACTGCGCTCGGGTGTGCTTACCTTGCGGGGCTGAATTCTGGTTATTGGAGCGGTATCGACGATATACGGGCAAACGTGGAGACGGAGCATATATTCCGCCCCGATATGAATTCCGACAAACGCAAGAGTCTTTTAGACGGCTGGCATCGCGCAGTAAAGCAGACGCTTGTTAAATAAAAGAAGGTTACAATAAAATGATATTTGAAATAACGAAAAAACAAACAAATAGCAGCAAATGTTTCGTTTGCGGCAGAGATAACGTCGGCGGACTGTTTGCGTCTTTTTACGAAACGACATCTAAGGAAGTCGTCAGCGTTATAAATACGAGCGAGTTTCATCAGAGTTATCCCGAACACACTCACGGCGGAGTGATTTGCGCTATCCTCGATGAAACCGCGGGGAGGGCGATTTGGATAGACGAGCCGGATACTCTTGCCGTTACGTCTAAAATATCGATAAAGTATCGCCGTCCCGTTCCTCTTAAAGAAGACTTTCTCGCTGTCGGAAAGGTAGTGAGTAATACGTCGGTGGGATTTGTCGCCATAGGTAAAATATACGATAAAAAAGGCAATCTTTTGGCAGAAAGCGAGGGGACTTACGTCAAACAAAAGGCGTCCGACATATCGAAAAAAGACGAGATGACGAATGAAACCTCGTTTATGATTCCCGATGTCCAAAAGGTCACTTTTATCGAGTGGTAACGAGATTTAAACGCAAATAGCTATCGTTTTTGCTTGTTTTCAAGTTACTATTTCATACAAAGTATAGATTGTCGGAGATATTCAGATGTTTGTTTTAAAACGATGAGGGCTTGTTATTTCGTATGACTTAGTGTCGGGTGTCCGCCGTAGTGCCGACGACGGTGTTCGGTGAGTAACGTCTATGACGGGGAATAATCCGCGCATGTGTCATGCTCGACTCTTTTATTGTTAGAGCGTAGGGTTTCTCTTAAACGTATAAATTTTTAAAATTGCTTAAAAACGTTTGACAAATTAAAAAAAAAGTACAATAATATGTCGTAGTGAGAATGAGCGTTTGTGCGGATGCTTTTTCTTTCTATCGTCCCTTCGCGAGGAGGGGACATTACAAAGGGGTATCGCCAAGCGGTAAGGCACCAGGCTCTGACCCTGTTATCTCGCAGGTTCGAATCCTGCTACCCTTGCCAAAAGAAGGAACGCTTTTTGTCTGTGGACGAGAGGCGTTCCTTTTTTACTCAATTAGTTTAGTTTAGAATTATGGTTTAATCAACTCTGTTCGATTGCATTATAAATTTAATGAATATGTTTGTGTCGGACCGATATTAAGGGTGCGTCGACAGGGAAAAACAGGTTGCAATAATGAGATATCAGGTCGAAAAGAGAGAATTTTTAAATATGTAGTCTTAGTGAAAGGGAAAACGGAAAAATTTTCGTTTTTGGGCAAATCCAAGCGCAGAATAATTTAATAAACATTAGTAAAAAGCCGTGTTGAGAGTGATCTCGGCACGGCTTTTTGTATTGTGAAAATTAAAAGAAACTTGTAGACAGAATATACATTCTGTCACCTTTTTTTGCTCTTGCATGAAAAATTATATGCCTATTTTGCGAGTTAGTCAAGCAAAAACAAGCCTTAAAAGTAAAATTGTCGGAAAAATCCGACATT
>CAZTCB010000043.1:0-6741 GCA_964612455.1 uncultured Subdoligranulum sp.
TTGTTGGTAACGGCGATTTTTGCCGATTCTAAATTACCGATAGAGGAGTCGATATATAAGCAGTTAATCATAGATAAACTCGGCGTAAATATCGGAATGGTTATGGAGAATGTCGTTGCGCAATCGCTTGTTTGTTCGGGGTATGAATTGTTTTTCCACCGTTTTGACAGATATGAAGTAGATTTCTTGCTTACGACGGGAAAGAAACTCATACCTATCGAGGTAAAATCATCTTCTTACAGTACGCATAAATCGTTGGATCATTTTCAAGATAAATATTCCGATAGAGTGAAAAACTCTTACGTTATTTACAGCAAAGATTTGAAACGTGAAGGAAATATAACGTATATTCCTTTCTATATGACAATGTTTTTATAAGAATATTTTCAAATTTGTTGATTAACGGATTTAACTCTACCATGCGGTATTGCTCAAATCAATTATTATGCGTTTTGTGAGTGCACTGCCTTAACAGGCGTTTACAGCGAAACCGAGCCTGCGTTACATTCCTCAGGCACCGCCGCTCGTATTGACGTTTTTCGTAACGGTGAGTGTGAAGAAACGCTCGGCTAAACCGTAATAAATAACAAGAAAAACCCGCTTGACCGACGATTGTCGGAAATCAAAGCGGGTTTTTTGTTGCCAAAAACAGCCGATGACGGCTTTAATTTTGCCGAATGATTTTTTTTCGGTAAGTTTAATAATCTTCTATCCCGAGAATATAGTTTGCCGATAAATCAAATTCTTTGCAAATCCGCGCGAAGGTGTCGAGTCTCGGCAGTTTGTCGGTTGTCATATATTGAGTGACCATCTCCGGCGAAACGCCGATCTTTTTTGAAATTTCTACCGAAGAGACGCCGGTGTTTATCAGTTCGCTACGTAGCCTCGACTTTATCTGTGCCGCTTGCGGGTTAAGTTTCATTATTTTACCTCCAAATATCGTCGAATAAATTATACATTTTGTAAACTTAAAAGCTTGACAACTAACTATTGGTTAGTGTATAATGTACGAGGATTAAGATTAATCGGATGTTTTATTTTTCGCAAGACTGATTTTTGTGAAAAACAGTCGGTTTGTTTTAGTGCCGATACGTTACTAAGGAGGAAACGAAATGATTGAAAGAAAAAGTGTAAAAACAAAAAGACGTGCCTGGAAGGGTGTCGTCAGCAACATGCGCGCTTTCGGCTGGGTAGCTGACGAGGCTACCGAGTACGAAGAGAGGAGTACTTCGGTGACTGGGTACGATATTACCTCGACCTCTACCGGATATCATGCAAAGCCCAACTATGAGACGTCGGTAGAGCGTTACGTAATAGTGAATTTTCACAGGGATACGAGTTGGTATTCTAATCTCGGCGCCGTGAAGGTGATAGAGACCTTTTACAACATATCAAACGTATTGCGTAAAATTTTGGGAAAATTACTTTGGTTTGGTTTTGGCGCTGCTCTCCTGTTTATGGTTATTTTGGGAAGTTATTTTGGTTCCGACGAGTTAACGACCAAGATATCAATCGCATTCGGCGTGACGATTGGGGCGTTTTTATTGTTCTTTATTGCGGAGCGAATATTGATAAGCTCGGCGAAAGCGACGCTAAAAACCGCGGACGGTCAATCCGCGGCAGCAATTACCGGCGGAGACTACGGTGAAAATATGTCGACAGGACGTAGGGTTTTTATATCGCTGCTGACGGTTTTCGTTCCGTTTGTCGGCGGTTTTATCGGACTGGCGGTCGGGTCAGAAGTTCTGTTAGCAGAAATTCAGGTTTTATGTTGGATATTTTTACTGTTAATGATAGTGTCGAGCTTGTTTTTGACGGTATTGGCAATTTTTAAATTATGGAAAAAACAACGCGGATACCCGTTGTTGGTAACACTCGATTTTTTTGCGCCGCTGATATTTGCATTTCTTTTAATGGCGTTTATGTCATGATTGGCAAAATTTTTAATAAATAAACCCCAAAAGAGTCCGTTTTACCGACGTTAGTCGAGTAAGGCGGACTTTTTTGTCGATTAAACGAGGCTCTCGACGGCTTTAATTTTACCGCTTAATCGGTTTATTCTTGACTTTTTTTCGTAAGGTTGATAAAATAACACCATAAAGGTAAGAGAAACATGCGACTTAGATTTAAAAACAATCTGTGGGATAGAGTGGACGCTTGCGGAGATTATCTGCTTGACAGAGAATGTGACAAAAACGCTCGTGAGGCTGCAAAAAGTCCCAAATATATAGATTTTGAAAAAGTTTTTGGCAATTCTCACCCCGTCTGCCTCGAAATCGGTTGCGGCAAAGGAAAATTCGCGATAGAGTACGCCCAAAAGTATCCCGAAAAAAACTTGTTGGCTGTCGAGCGACTGTCCAACGTCATCGTATCCGGTGCGGAAAAAGCAAAAGAATTAAACCTGAAAAACGTCAGGTTTTTGGTGCAAAACGCCGAGTTTTTGCCTTATTTCGTTTCGGACGAAAGCATATCTGCGATATTTTTAAATTTTTCTTGTCCTTTCCCGAAAAAAAGTTATCGTAATAGACGTTTGACGCACGTCAAGTTTCTCGATATGTACGAGAGAATGTTGGCTGACGGTGGCGTGGTCGAGCAAAAAACCGACAATTCCGATTTTTTTGAATTCAGTCTGGAGAGTTACGCCGAGCGCGGTTGGGAGATTTTGTTTTTGACGCGTGATTTGTACGGCGGCGACGTCGAGGACAATATCGCCACGGAGTACGAGCGGCGGTTCGTTTCGCAGGGTATGCCGATAAACAAGGTGGTTGCGAGACCGCCGAGGAGGACGTAAAAATGAGTGAGGCTTGGCAGGAAAGAACGGCGAGGCTGCTCGGTGACGCGGCGACGGAGAGCCTGTCCGAAAAAAAAGTTATTATTTTCGGTCTGGGCGGCGTAGGCGGTTACGTCGTAGAGACTTTGGCGAGAGTCGGCGTCGGCAATCTGACGCTGGTGGACGGCGACACTTTTGTCGAGAGCAATTTAAACAGACAGATTTTGTCGACGGTAGACGTAATCGGCAAGCCCAAGGCTTTGGTCGCAGCGGAACGGGTAAAAAAAATAAACCCATTTGCGACGGTCGCGCCGATGGAGGTGTTTTTAAACGCCGACAACGTGGACGACTTTCGGTTAGAAGACTACGACTATATAGTCGACGCCATAGACGACGCGGATGCAAAAGTGTTGCTTGCCGTCAAGGCGCAGGAATGCGGCGTGCCAATGGTCGCAAGTATGGGGACGGGTAACAAACTGTCGCCTTCTTTTAAGGTGGCGGACGTATATAAAACGTCAAATTGCCCTTTGGCTCGCGTAATGAGAAAAAAACTGAAAGAAGCGGGTGTAAAAAAACTCGCCGTCGTCTACAGCGACGAGTTGCCTTTGGTGCATACGAGCGGAGCGGTGGGCAGCGTGTCTTTCGTCCCTGCGGCTGCGGGACTCGCGATAGCGGCAAAAGTCACGCAGGACCTGATAAAACCCGTCGAATAAATTTATCCTAAAAAAATCAAAATAGCCTTGTCCTTTTGGTTTGCGTATGTTATAATCAAAACAAGAGAGCGAGATTTTCGCTAATAAGGAGAAACTATGGTCAACGAAGAAATGAAAAAACTCGGCAACGTGCGTTCGGTCATCAGAGAGATTTTTGAGTATTGCAAAGTTCGCAAGGCAGAAATCGGCAAAGACAACGTATTTGACTTTTCTATCGGCAATCCGAGCGTTCCCGCTCCGTCGATAGTCAACGAAACAATCGCAGATTTGGCTAAAAACTACGATAGTATAGAGTTGCACGGCTACACGTCGGCGCAAGGCGACGCGAGAGTGCGCGGCGTAATTTCTAAATACATTGCGGACAATTTCGGCGCAGACGTCCCCGCAACCAATATCTACATGACATGCGGCGCGGCGGCAGGACTGACTATCGGGATGAAAGCGCTTTGCCTCCCCGGGGACGAAGTGATTGCTTTTGCTCCGTTTTTCCCCGAGTACAGGGTGTTTTCCGCCAACTGCGGCGCAGTGCTCGTACCCGTTAAGGGCGACGAAAAACTATTGCCCGATATCGCCGATTTTGAGGCAAAAATCACCGAAAAAACCCGCGTTGTAATCGTCAACAGCCCCAACAACCCCAGCGGCGTCGTCTATCCGGAGAGCACCGTTAAAGCCATAGCGGCTGTCCTCGAGAAAAAACAAAAAGAATACGGTCACCCCGTATACATCCTTTGCGACGAGCCGTATCGTGAACTCGTCTACGACAAGGCGACCAAAGTGCCGTACGTCATGAATTATTACGACAACGCGTTGGTTTGCTACTCATGGAGTAAATCTTTGAGTATTCCCGGCGACCGTATAGGTTATATCGCCGTCAATCCCAAAGCCGCAGACAGTGCCGACGTATACGCCGCCGTATGCGGTGCGGGCAGATCACTCGGTTTCGTTTGCGCGCCCAGCCTCATGCAGTTTGTCGTCGAAAAATGCATCGGGCATGTTTCCGACCTTTCGGTTTACAAGACAAACAGAGATTTGTTGTACGACTCTCTGACCGAGTACGGGTTTGACTGCGTGTATCCCGACGGTGCGTTTTATCTTTTTGTAAAAGCTCCCGACGGCGACGCCAAAAAGTTTTTCGAGACGGCGAAAAAACACGAGGTACTCTTTGTCCCTGCAGACAGTTTTGCCGCACCCGGGTACGTTCGTATTGCTTACTGCGTAACGACCGAGCAAATCAAAAGGTGTTTGCCCGCATTTAAAAAGATTGCCGAAGAATACGGCTTGAAAAAATAAAAAACGAGCTTTTTCGCTTTGCTTTTCATACGATTGCGCCCCGCCTTTACGACGGGGCGTTTTTTGTTTCCCAAAAAGAGCCGAAAAATGCGGTAAAAATGCTTGACAAAGCCGTCTCTCGGTGATACACTGTGCACGATAAACTTTGGGCAAGGTGAAACTCCTGACCGATGGTAATGCGGCGATACAGCCGATTAGTCCAACAGCCCCAACAGCCGATGCAGTGAGATTCTGCAACCGCCGGTGAACGCTCAACGCGCAAGTCCGAATGGGAAAGGTTTAAGCGTTTTTTTGCGCACGCTTTTTTCGTGCGGTAAAAACGCTCATACGCTACCCCTCCGAGCCCGAGCGACGGAGGTTTTTTTTATGCAGACGAAAAAAATAGCATTTTCGGCAATCTTTTGTGCACTGGTTTTTGTGGCGACGATGTATATTCGTATACCGTTTGCCATCGGTTACTTTAACCTCGGCGATGCGTTTATCCTCGTTTCCGCGGTGTGTTGCGGTCCCGTAGGAGGCGCGTTGAGCGGGCTCATCGGCGCGACGCTGGCTGACCTCGTGAGCGGCTATGCGATTTACGCGCCGTTTACTCTCGTCGTCAAGGGCGTCGAGGGGTTGTTGTGCGGAATTTTATTTAACATAATAAAACGCCGAAAAAAAGGTTATTTTCCGCGCGTCTTTGCGGATTTTTTCCTCTGCCTCGTGTGGATGATAATCGGATATTTCGTGACCGACAGTATTCTTTACGGCATAGAGGCGGCTATTGCCGACAGTTTGGTCTGCAACGCTTTGCAGGCGGGGGCGTCGCTCGTGGTGGCAGGATTTATCTTTACTGCCCTTGCCAACATTCCTTACGTCGTCGGAGTATTTAATCTAAAGGATTTTGACCATGACCAACGACAAGATTAAGACGACGGATAGCAGTGACACAATAGACGCAAAATCAAAAAAACAAGGGGGACGGGTGGCGGTTGTCAATGACTTGAGCAGTTTTGGCAAATGTAGCCTGACCGCGTCGTTGCCTATTTTTTCGTGCCTCGGTTTGCAGGCTTGTCCGCTCCCGACGGCAGTGCTTTCGTGCCAGACGGGGTTTGACGAGTATTTTCAGCAGGACATGACTTTCGTATGGGACGGTTTTTTTGAAAGTTGGCGAAAGATGGGCGTCGTCTTTGACGGAATAGTCAGCGGATACCTGACGGGTAGCGACCAAGCGAAAAAAGTCGAGGATTTTGTACGCAGTTTCGGTCGCTCGGATACCCTCTACGTCGTCGATCCCGTGTTGGGCGACGACGGCAGACCTTATCCTAATACGGATAAAGACCTGATAGGGCAAATGCGGCGATTGGTGTGCATGGCTGACTTTTGTACGCCAAACCTCACCGAGTTGTGCCTTTTGACGGGTTTAAACCCACTTGAGGCTAACAAAAAGGCTCAGGACGATAGTTTACTCGATTGGCTAAAAAAAGCCTGCGCGTCTTTAATGGCGGACGGGTGCGGTGCTGTCGCGGTGACGGGATTGAGGACGAAAAACACGGTGAAAAACTTTTTGATGACGACAAAAGAAACTTTCGTCACCGAGTCGCCGTCTTTTAACGTAAACATGAGCGGCGCGGGCGATATATTTTGCAGTATTTTGACGGCAAAAGTCTTGCAGGGCGAGAGTCTTGTCGATGCATTGCTCGTCGCCGACGATTTTTTGACCAAATCCATACTCGACGCAACCAAAAACGGTTGCGACTCGCGGCACGGGGTTAATTTTGAAAAATACCTGCGCGATTTGGTTTGATTTATTTATCGGCGTTAAATAGCGAAAAACGCTTTGATTGCAAAAAAACCGCTCGGTTTGAGAATTTTTAAATATGTAGTCTCGGTGAAAGGGAAAACGGAAAAATTCTCGTTTTTGGGCGGGATGTCGGTAAACAAAAATTTAATAAACCTTAGTAAAAAAGCCGTGTTGAGAGTAAATTC
>CAZTCB010000044.1:0-6605 GCA_964612455.1 uncultured Subdoligranulum sp.
AATTCCAATATATTTAATTTGATTTTTTGTCTAAACTTTTGGGTTCACATCAAAATAGTCAGCTCTTTTTATTTTATCTGTTTATGCTTTTTATTGTTTTGTCGCCGTCGTATCGTCTATTTCCGCGTCGGGGTCAAAATCGCCGTAAGAACTCGCCATACTTTCGGTGGGTTCTTTTTCGTCTTTAAATCCGCCGAGAACGAGGTTGGTGATGATGCCGAGGATGAGCGCTACCGCGATAGCTGTAATCTGGATTTTACCGAAGGTGAGCACCAGTCCGCCGATACCGGAGACAAAGATTGCGCTGACGACAAAGAGGTTGCGGTTGTCGTTGAGGTCGACGTTTTTAATCATCTTGAGACCGCTGACCGCGATAAAGCCGTACAGTGCGATGCAAGCGCCGCCCATTACGCACTTGGGTATAGAGGATACTATCGTCACAAACGGGGTGAAGAAGGACAATACCATACAGCCGATAGCGGTAAAGAATATCGTCCAGGAGGAGGCGTTGCCCGAGATTGCTATGCAACCTACAGACTCGCCGTAAGTGGTGTTGGCGCAACCGCCAAAGATGCCGCCGACGAGCGAACCGATACCGTCGCCGAGGAGCGTGCGCGTGAGACCGGGATCCTTGATGAGGTCTTTGCCGATGATGCTGGAGAGGTTTTTGTGGTCGGCGATATGCTCCGCAAATACGACGAACGCAACGGGTATGTACGCAATCGCGATACTGCCGATAGCCGCGCCGTCGATGTTCCAGCCTTGTTTAAACGCTTCTACAAAGGTAAACTCGGGCAGGTCGAAAATCATCGTAAACTTAAAGCCGCCGCCAAACGCGTCGATAAAGACGTTAAAGTCGAGGACTTGCAGATAAGGGATATCCGCGCATACGCCGATAGCAGAGAAAGCAAGAGCGAGGAGATAACCCGCGCCGATACCGACGATAAAGGGAATGAGTCTCATCGTCTTGTTGCCCTTAGAACTTGCAAGGACGATAATGATAAAGGTAAATACCGCGCAAAGAATGGAAATAAGGTTGTAGTCGTCGCCGCCGTTGGTCATTGCCCAACCGGTTGCGGAGCTCGACAAAGAAAGTCCTATGAGAGCGACCGTCGGTCCTATGATGACTGCGGGCATGAGTTTTTGTACCCAATCGGTACCGACAAACTTGACCACGAGTGCAATCGCGACGTATACGAGAGCCGCAAAAGCCGCGCCGATGATGAGTCCCCAGTAACCGTAACCAGCACCCACACAGGTCGTCATTGCGCCGAGAAAGGCGAAAGAGCTACCCAAAAAGACAGGGCTTCTTCTCTTGGTAAAGAGCCAATAGACGATTGTGCCGATGCCTGCGCCAAACAACGCCGCCGCGTGAGACATCGGGACTTCCGTCGTGCCCACGATCATCGGGACGAGCAACGTCGCCGCCATTATCGCCAACATCTGTTGAAAAGCGGAGACGAGAGTCACGCCCCAACCCATTTCTTTGGGTGTTGCATTGATACCGTAACGAATTTCCATATTTTTTCCTCCTATATGGTTTTTTATTTGTTTTCTTTAGTTAACACCACAGCGTAACGCTGTCGCTGCCGTCCGTCTCGACGAGGGAAACTTTTATCAGCTCGCCCAATGCCGTGGGGACGTTTTTGCCGACAAAAGTCGGACGTATCGGCAACTCCGAGTGTCCTCTGTCTACAAGTACGGCGAGGTAAATGCGCGCCGCTCTGCCAACGTCTTTCAACGCGTCCAAAGCGCTGCGCGCCGTACGGCAGGTAAAAATAACGTCGTCCGCGAGTATGACCGTTTTGCCGGAAATGTCAAAATCTATCTTGGTCCCGTTGACTACGGGGTCTGCGGATTTTTCGGTGAGGTCGTCGCGATACAGGGTGATGTCGATTTCGCCCACGGGGACGTCTACGCCTTCTATCTGTTTGAGTTTTTCCGCAAGTCTATGCGCGATAGGCACTCCGCGCGTTAAAATTCCGACGAGGCAAACGTCTTTCGCGCCGTGCGTTTTTTCTATGATTTGGTGTGCGATGCGGGTGAGGGCGCGGTCAATGTCCGCTTCCGTCATCAATATTGCTTTCTGATTGTTTTTTTCCATAAAAAAACCCCGCTTGCGCAATGCAAACAGGACGTGGTCGATAAACTCGCCTATCGGTGGCAAAATCCTATGTCAATCTTGTCGGCATCGCTGTACCAAATTAAAGATATCCTTATCTATCCATTAAGATAGCACAATCTAAAAAATAAAGCAACTGTTTTTAACTACTTTTATTTCTTTTTTTTGCGCCGCATGGCGATTTTTACGTCGAACATACGTTTTTTTCGGTTTTGTTACGTCGATTTTTTGGTTGACACTCTTTGCGCGCGCGATTATAATGATTACGACGGACAGCGGTTTAAACGATAAAAGGAGCGAAAAAAATTGAAGATAGCGTCTTTTGCAAAATCTCGGGAGGAACAACTCGTCGTTGACGACCTCGTAAAAAAACTCGAGCTCGATTCGGTGAGTTTGGACAAAACGTCCTCTGCCGACGGATTGTTTTTCGTGTTTGACGGGGACGGGTTGGCGTTGTCCGACGGGAGTATTACGTTGAGAGGTGATTTTAATCGGCTTTTGCCGCGATTAAAGATAAACAATCTGCACGGCGAGGCGATTTTTAAGGCAATGCGGGGTAAAAATAAAAAGGATTGCGCAGGCATTACCGTCGTTGACGCCACGGCAGGATTGGGCGAAGATTCTTTTTTGTTGGCGGGCGCGGGGTGCACCGTTACGTTGATAGAACGCAATCCCGTGGTCGCCGCCTTGCTGAACGACGCTTTGCGGCGCGGTCTGCAAGGCGAAAAAACGAGGGAGATTTGCGTCGGAATGAGGATAATCGAGGGCGACAGCGCGGATATTTTACCGACGCTCGGCTTTGCCGCGGACGTGGTTTTGCTCGATCCCATGTTTCCTCAACGTCAAAAATCCGCCTTGGTTAAAAAAAAGTTGCAATTGATACGGCAACTGGAACAACCGTGTGCCGACGAGGAGGAGAGAACGCTGTTTGACGCCGCAAAACAAATAAATCCAAAAAAAATCATTGTAAAACGACCGAAAAAAGGCGGTTTTCTCGCGAAAGAAAAACCCTCGTACTCGGTGGACGGAGGGGGAGTGCGATACGATTGTTACGTTTTTGACTGATGCCCGAAAGTACGCAAAAAGACAGAATATAAAAAGCCGCACCCGTTAGAAGGTGCGGCTTTTAGCTCTCGTCATATTCTACCGCACTAAGTATGACAACTTGCGTTATATTCTCTTTTTCCATTCCCTTAACCTTCTAAAAAACGTTGCTCTGCTTATTTTTAATGTCAAAGACGCTTGGTCGGCGGATATTTTTCCGTGCAAATAATCATTTGCAACGCTGTCAAAGAGCAAGGGGTCGATTTTTATTTGCCCGCGACCTTTATAAACGTTTTGTTCTTTCGCTTTTTCTATTCCGCGCATTCTGAGCTTTTTTTTGCGTTCGGATTCACGGATATACATCGGCATCAAAAGTCTGTAATAGTAAAGGCGAGATTTATCGTCTATTGTTATATCCTCGGTATAAAGATAATCGCCAAAACAGATGATTTCAAGCAGTTTTTTGTTTAGACTATCCGACCTTTTTACCAAATCGTACATAGAGCGTTCTTTATAACTGACGGCATCTTTACCTTCAAAAGGTATAACGAAAAATCTATCGCCCGAATATTGCTTGTTGGTTTTTACGAGCCATTCTAAACGGTTTAAAACTTGCATATCGCTTTCTTCCAACAACGCCCACAAATCTTCGCGACGTTCGCTCGGAGTTCTTTCCGCAATGAAAGTGGGCACTATGTTTTTACGTTCGTATACGGTTTTTTTCAAGCTCAAGTCAAGCCCGGGAATGCCCTGAAATAAGTGGTCGGGCAACATATCGATAACGTTGTAAAACGGACGGAATATATAGTTAAATGCGCCGTCTTCCCATTCTTCATATTCGATTTTTGCGATTTTGTAAATGAAATTGTAATCGTCCTCGAGACAGATAAAGCCCGTTGTAGTTAACTTTCTCATTTTATTTCTCCGTTAATTTCTTGTAAGCGGGGAGTAATATTTTTTTAAACCTTTGTCTTAATATATACTTGAAAAACTCTTTATGCGTGTCGGTTAAAAACGGTGTTTCGTCAATCAATTCGTCGATTTTTTCTTGCGAATATTTTTTGCATATTTTTACAACCGATTCATTACATTCCTTAAACTCCAGCGAGTTTATTACTTCAAAATACGAACTCTTTTTGCCGTTTAATTGAACCTGCGACGTGGGGAATTTGTAAATTCTTTCGTTAGTCATTTCTTCCGACGCCATGATTTGTTTCATCATGTCATCGTCTGCAAGTTGAGAATAAAGGGATGAGCCATTGTCAAAAACGGGGGCAAGTGTATATTTGTTGTTCTTTTTTAAGAATCCCCAATTTCCGCCGTGTCTATCAAAATTGCCGATTAATGCGTCCACAACGTAAATATCCCAAAACATACTTATCGTTTCTTGAACGTTTGTAAGTTTTACGTTATCTCTAAGCATTTGCATTATATCCTGATAGGAATATTGATAGGTTTCTTTATCTTGTTCGAGAGAACTTTCGCCGACGTCGTTGAAAGGAACGAATTGAGTTTCCCCGTAAACGAAATTTTTGCAAGCAACAACTTGCTCGCCGTTATATACGCCAAGATAGGTATCTTGCGTCTCAAATCCGAGCAATTCAAAAATATGCGAGCCGACGTACTCGGAGACGTGATTAAGACGTTTTACGCCAAAATTCGTTTGCTTTTGAAATTTAATCATGTATTCAAAACCGTCAACGTTTACACCAAATTTGCGTTCCGTTCCGCCGTAATAAGTGTTTGTTTTTTCGTATTTTGAAAAGTCAGTCATATATTCTCCTCTCTGAGTCAATAGGGTTATATTTCTATTTTGATACAACAACTATAACACGTATAAAAAGTAATGTCAAGCGATTATTACGATTGTATCAATAGAGTTATGGATTTATTTTGATACGGTTTGTTGTTTCCTGCTTAAAATATGTTTGCGCATAGGAAAGGACTTGGAGTTTAATTCCAAGTCCTGCTTCTTTGGTTTACCCGAAATAGTGTATTTCTATTTGGTTTTAATTGTTTTTTTAAATCCCCATGAAATACACTGTTAAGGTGCGCTTTTTGTCAAATCTCGATTATTTAAAGAAATAAAGAACGTTTATACTGATTGTAGTATCGTTGTAAGTAACCGTAAATCCAGAGATATTCTTAATCGAGGTAGAATCGTCGTCGATAGAAACGGTACCGCCGCTGTATAGTATCGTCATATAAGCGTCGGACGCAAACATTCTGTAACGGGGGTTGTTATTATTAACTTCCGGTTGACCGTCGTCGTCAAGCACGCGAACGATTTTTTCGCACTTGCTGTCGGTAAAGGCGGTATTGCCTTTATTGACGGACAATTTAGACATATCGGTTTCTACCGTACGGTTGGTGGTAGATACGAGATTGAGCGTCGTGTCGGTTACCCACGCGTCAAAAGCCTTGTCGATAGAGAGTGTTTTGTTAGAATAGTTGTAAACGCAACCGATAGCTTTACCGGACTCGCCTTCCGAACAATTTACCGTGCAATCTTTGATTTCGCAGCCGCTGATATTTAGCGTGCAAGATGCAACGCTGCCGATTAATGCGCCGACCTTGTTTTTGCCGTTGATTACCGTATTGATAACTTTGCAGTTTTTGACGGTTACATTGGTGTTGTTGTTGTTAATACGACCGATTAATGCGCCTACGCCGCCGATTTCATACCCGCCGACCGTGGCGTTTTCAATGGTAACGTTGCTAACCTCAACCGTAGTTATGGAGTTTTTGCTTTCTTCCCTGTTATCGCTTCCTACGTTAGCAATCAGACCGCAAGCGTAGTTTTTGCCTACTTTTTCGTCATAGAGTTTGCTGTCCATAGTGACGAGACCGGTGATGGTCGTGCCATTGTTAGCGCCCGTCAATTTGAGTGTTTTGCCGACTTCAACGGTAAACGCGACGTTGGCACCCTTGAGGTTGATGTTTGCGCCCTCGAGTTTAATTTCGGTAAGATTACTTGCGGAAGTCGAGTAGTTTTCGGAGAGGTAGTAGAGTTGTTCCGCGGTGGTAACGGTTGCAACGCCGTCGTTGCCGATGGTGACTTTCTCTTGCTTGATGTCGCCGCTGAGGGAAAGGTAAATATCGTTTGCGCCGTTGAGCAAAGCGTCAACCTTTTTGCCTTCGTACTCCGAAGGATAGGTTACCTGATAACTATCGTCCGTGTAAACGATACGATTGAGACCTTTTACCCAAAAGAAGTACGTATTGCTTGACAGGGGGTGATAATCTTTAGCCGTCATTCCGCCTTCTTCCAGCGCGGAGTAAACGTCGACTATCGTTTTGTTTCCCGTCACTTCTTCTATGGCGAGGTGTTTGTTCATTTGGTTGACAGCCTGAATGTCAGCCGAAGTGTTTGCCTTCTTGATTATACTGCTAAACGTCGGGATAAGTACCGCCGCGAGTATCGCGATGACCGCTATGA
>CAZTCB010000045.1:0-6100 GCA_964612455.1 uncultured Subdoligranulum sp.
GGTCTCGGGCTTGGTAACCTCGCCGTGCGACCACTCTCTTATTTTTTCGGGAGACGCTATACCTATCTGTATAGACGCAAAATTATTCAATTCAAACATATCACCCCTCCTTTAGATATCTTCGTCGTCTTCATCCTCAAACAAGGAATTAAAGTCGAGTTCGTGATCGATATTGTCGACATCGTTGACGATTTCTTCGTCAAAACTAAAGTCGTCGTCGACGAGGTCGACTTCCTCGTCTGCGTTAAAGTTGAGCAATTGTTCTCTCTTTTGTTCGTTTTCTTTGAGCGTCGTTTCGATATAATCGGTTTCGTCGTCGACGCTGTCCTTAATCTCGATGACTTCGTTGTCTTCGCTCAGCACTCTTACGTCGAGGGCAAGACTCTGCAACTCCTTGATAAGGACCTTAAACGCCTCGGGAATACCGGGACCGGAAATATTTTCACCCTTGACTATGGACTCGTACGTCTTTACGCGACCTACGACGTCGTCCGACTTGACGGTGAGTATCTCCTGCAATACGTTTGCCGCGCCGTACGCTTCGAGCGCCCAGACTTCCATCTCGCCGAAACGCTGTCCGCCAAACTGAGCTTTGCCGCCCAAAGGCTGCTGCGTAACCAGACTGTACGGACCGGTACTGCGCGCATGAATTTTATCGTCGACGAGGTGAATGAGCTTGAGCATGTACATATATCCGACCGTTACGCGGTTTTCAAACGGCATACCCGTACGTCCGTCGTACAAAGTCACCTTGCCGTCAACCTTGCCCGTATGCGGATTGACCATACAGTTTTGCTCAAACAATTCTCTTATATCGTTTTCGCTCGCGCCGTCAAATACGGGCGTGGCGACTTTCCAGCCGAGCATCTTGGCAACCAACCCCAAGTGGACTTCGAGAACCTGCCCTATGTTCATACGGGAAGGAACGCCCAACGGGTTGAGCACTATCTGCAAAGGCGTACCGTCCTCCATAAACGGCATATCCTCTCTCGGCAAAACTCTCGATACGACGCCCTTGTTTCCGTGACGTCCCGCCATCTTGTCGCCGACGCCGAGTTTACGCTTTTGCGCTATGTACACGCGGACGAGTTTGTTGACGCCGGGATCGAGCTCGTCTTTGTTTTCTTTTGTAAATATTTTAACGTCTACGACTATACCGCCTTCGCCGTTGGGTACGCGCAAAGACGTATCGCGGACTTCTCTCGCTTTTTCGGAGAATATCGCACGAAGCAATCTTTCTTCCGGCGTGAGTTCGGTTTCGCCCTTGGGGGTGACCTTACCTACGAGAATATCGCCCGGTCTGACTTCGGCGCCGATACGGATGATACCGTCCTCGTCGAGGTCTTTGAGCGCGTCTTCGCCGACGTTGGGGATATCGCGAGTAAACTCTTCCGGACCGAGTTTGGTGTCGCGCGTCTCGGTTTCGTGCTCTTCTATATGGACGGTTGTAAAGACGTCGTCCTTGACCAAATCCTCGGATATAAGGATAGCGTCCTCGTAGTTATAACCCTCCCACGTCATAAATCCGATGAGAATGTTTCTGCCGAGGCTCAACTCGCCCTGATTGGTGCTGGGACCGTCGGCAAGCACGGTGGCTTCTCTCTCGGGAGTTTCGGCGTATACGCGTTGTCCGACCTTGACTATGATGCGTTGGTTGATGCACGTGCCTTGGTTGCTACGGACGAATTTTTTAAGGGGATACTCGTCGACGGTACCGTCGTCACACGTCACCTCTATACTCGTACCCGTTACCTTGGTTACGACGCCGTCACGCTTGCACAAGACCATTACGCCGCTGTCGTACGCAATGCGTCCTTCTATCCCCGTAGCCACTATGGGCGTCTCGGGACGGAGCAACGGCACTGCCTGACGTTGCATGTTGGAGCCCATCAACGCACGGTTGGTATCGTCGTTTTCCAAAAACGGAATCAGGCTCGTGGCGACCGAAACCAACTGTTTCGGACTGACGTCCATATAATCGACCTTATCTGCGGGAAACTCCTTAATGTCCGCGCGATAGCGACACGTGATACGCTCGTTGACAAAGCGACGGTTTTCGTCAAAAGGCTCGTTTGCCTGAGCGACGATATTGCCGTCCTCTCTGTCTGCCGTCAGATACTCCACCTCGTCGGTAACCGTATGCGTGACGGGATCTACCTTTCTGTACGGACTCTCGATGAAACCGTACTTGTTTATACGCGAAAACGCCGCGAGCGACGTAATAAGACCTATGTTTTGACCTTCGGGCGTCTCTATCGGACACATTCTCCCGTAGTGGCTGTAATGAACGTCGCGCACTTCAAACGTGGCGCGCTCCCTGTTGAGACCGCCGGGACCGAGCGCCGACAACTTGCGTTTGTGCGTAAGCTCGGCAATCGGGTTGGTCTGGTCCATAAATTGAGACAATTGGCTGCTCCCGAAAAACTCTCTGATGGACGAGGAAACGGGGCGAACGTTTATAAGGCTCTGCGGAGTGGCTTTGTCTACTTCCTGAATCGCCATACGCTCCCTTATTACCCTTTCGAGACGGGAGATGCCGATGCGGAACTGGTTTTGCAACAATTCTCCGACGCTGCGGACGCGCCTGTTGCCGAGGTGGTCGATATTGTCCACTTGCCCGATGCCGTGTTTAAGTCCGAGGTTGTAGCTGACAGTTGCGACGATATCGTCGACGGTAATGTGTCTCGGGACGAGCATATCGCGGCTGCCCGCTATTGCCCTTATCGTTTCTTCTACCGACATCCCCTGCGCGAGGAGCTCTTTGAGCGCGGTGAGATTGACCGCCTCGTTGATGCCGATTTCGTCCGACTCAAAGTCCACGTCGGCGTACGCCTTGTCGACGAGGCTGAGATAATATTTGATATCCACCGTGTTGTTTCCGATGACTTTGACCTTTTGATCGGGGTGAGCGTTGTCGAAAACGTACACGACGTTGACGCCGCTGTGCTGTATGGCATAAGCCTGCTCGCGCGTCAAAACCTCGCCCGCCGCGCCGAGAGGAATGGTTTTGGTGCCTTCCGCCGTTTCGACGGTAGCTACTACGTCTTCCGCAAGGGTATAATTTATCCAGTTGGTGCTGTCGTCCCTATACGGAGAGATACGATTTGCCAAGCTGAGTTTTTTATTGAATTTATAGCGACCGACGCGTGCGAGGTCGTAACGCTTGCTGTCAAACAACAAATCCTTTACCTGCTTGTCTACCGATTCGTCGGTGGGTATTTCACCCGGTCTGAGACGTTTGAACAACTCGAGTTTGCCGCTACGCTCGTCTTTGCTTTCGTCCCTGTCGCACGTCTTGCAGATAGTGACGTCGTTGAAAAACAGCTCTTTTATCTGTTCGTCCGACGAAACGCCTATCGCTCTCAACAGTACCGTCGCGGGGAGTTTACGATTGCGGTCGACGTGAACGTAGAGTATATCGTTGTTGGCGTCATGGACAAACTCCAACCACGCGCCGCGATTGGGGATAACGGTGGTATCGTATCTGGCTTTGCCACTCTTGTCCATTTCCGACGCGGCGTATACGCCCGGTGAACGCACCAATTGGCTGACGACGACGCGCTCCGCACCGTTGATGATAAAACTGCCGGTATCGGTCATGAGCGGAAAATCACCCATAAATATTTCCTGCTCGGTGATTTCGCCCGTATCTTTTCTCGTCAGACTGACTCTCAGCTTTAACGGAGCCGCGTAGGTCGCGTCGCGCAACCGACACTCGTTTTCCGAATACTTGCATTTAGAATCGATAGTGTAGTCAAGAAACTGCAACTCGAAACGACCGGAGTAGTCCACTATGGGCGAAAAGTCGTCAAACACCTCGCGGATACCATGTTTAAGAAAGGCATCGTAGCTCGTCTTTTGGACTTCAATGAGATTGGGAAGATTAACGACCTCTTTCACCTTAGAAAAGGTCTTTCTCTCCGTATTGCCAAACTTTTGAGTATGTACCTGCATCTATACCTACCTCTGAAAAAAATATTTTTTACACGTTAAAAACGGTTGCGTTTTTTTTAAAATTTGCTATACTTGGTCTGTCGGTAAAAACGTCAAACCGCTTGCATTTGCTTTGTTTTCGCCAAAAAGGCAAACACATGGCAATATTAATGCATTAAATTAATTTAGCACCAACTTTGTCAATAGTCAATCGTTTTTATTGAGGTTATTTCAAAAAAAAATTATTAATTATTTTTTCATTTTTGATGGGGCGCAATACGACTTTTTTCACCAAAAAGTCCCCCGAGGCGTATACTTTCGTGTCGGAGATTGGCGAAAAAACAGGATTAACGAAACACCCCCGCAAGCGTACGGAAAAAAATCGTCCGCAAAGGCAATCGGACAAACCGCGTAAACGAAAAACGCACGGAGACAGATATGAGATTGGATAAATTTTTAAAAGTATCGAGAATATTAAAACGCCGCACGGTAGCAAACGAAGCCTGCCACGGAGGCAAAGTATCCGTCAACGGACGGACGGCAAAGCCCGGCACGCAAATAAAACCGGGCGACAAGGTTGCCATCGCTTTCGCTGGCGGACAACTCGTGTTCGTCGTCAACTTTGTCAAAGAATCGGTAAAAAAAGAAGAAGCGACGGAAATGTACACCATATTGTCGGACGGCTGAATTTTGTCGACGCACCCGCCGCAATAAAAAAACATAAAGACTCACCCGTCTTTATTTGACTTCAGAACATCAAAAACCACATAAGGTAAAAAAATGAAACGCTCGATAATCATAGTCGCGGCAGGCGAAAGCAGCCGCTTTAAGCAAGATAAGATTTTTAAAGAGTACCTCGGCAATCCGCTGATACGGTATACTTTCCTTACCGCAAAAAAAGTTTGCAACGACGTCGTCGTGGTCGCAAGCGAGTCCAACGTCGAGCAAATGCGCACTTTGCTCGGAGACGACGCAAAAGTCGTGAAGGGAGGGATAACCCGCACCCAATCGGTACGAAACGGGCTTGACGCGCTTGACGCCGACGCCCAAACGGTTGCAATACACGACGGCGCACGACCTTTCGTCACCCCCGCCCTGTTTGAAAAAGCTTTTTTACATGCGGAACAATACGGTAGCGCGATACCCGTTGTCCCTATTACCGACAGCCTGTACGATACGGCAAAAACCGCACCCGTCCCGCGTGAAACGGTTTCCGCCGCCCAGACGCCTCAGGTTTTTGACTGCTTGCGTCTAAAACACGCTTACGACGTCGCCCCGTCCTCCTTTACCGACGACGGACAAATATGGCTCAACGCTTACGGCTCGCTCGAGTTTATCGAGGGAGAAACCGCCAACAAAAAAATCACATACCAAAGCGACCTGCCAACCTATCGCGTAGGCACGGGATTTGACGCGCACCGACTCGGCGAAGGACGAAAACTCATTCTTTGCGGCGTACCCGTCCCCTTTGATTTGGGTTTAATCGGACACAGCGACGCCGACGCCCCTCTCCATGCCATATGCGACGCGATACTCTCTGCAATCGGCGAAAAAGACATAGGCAACCTCTTTCCCGATACGGACGACAAGTACCTCGACGCAGACAGCGGACTACTTCTCTCGGAGGTTTGCCTGAAAGCGCGGGAAAAAGATTTTGAAATAGTCAACTTGTCGGTCGTAATCATGGCACAATCGCCCCGCCTGTCCCCGTTTATCGAAAAAATGCGCGCAAAAGTCGCCGATATTGTCGGTTGCGACGTCAGTCAAATAAACGTTTCCGCCACCACGACGGAAAATCTCGGCATCACTGCCCAAGGCAAAGGTATCGCCGCTCACGCACACGTATTGCTTCAAAAAAGGTTTTGACGTCAACCCGTTTAACGACGAAAACAAAGCAAAAAAAACGACCAAACGTCGCCAAATCCGATTAAAACAATGCCGACCGAAACGACGTTAAAAAGGCTTGAACACTGCATGTCAAAGCGGGTATTTTGAGAATTTTTAAATATGTAGTCTTGGTGAAAGGGAAAACGGAAAAATTCTCGTTTTTGGGCAAAATTTTAGAGAGAACATTTTAATAAACATTAGGAAAAAAGCCGTGTTGAGGGTGACCTCGGCACGGCTTTTTGTATTGTGAAAATTAAGAGAAACTTGTAGACAGAATATA
>CAZTCB010000046.1:0-4691 GCA_964612455.1 uncultured Subdoligranulum sp.
AAAAAAGTCACTTGATTTTTATCAAAAAAAGAACCACCTCCTTGTTAACGTCATTGACGGACGACGTCGTTTAATTTTGTATATAAGGTCTCTTTTGTATTTATGTACTATTTACTATTCTTTTTAGGCTTTCCCAATGTAAGTCCGCATAAATAAGTGGTTATATTTTTTTCTTTTAACATTTTGGACTTTAATAATTGTACCATGTTTCTATATGCGTGTCAAGTATCGGTGAAACAAATTGACTGTTTTTCGGTAAAATCAATGAAGCTATCGAGGTGTTAATTTGAAATTTAATGATAAACCCGAGTCGTTTGATGACAGAGTAATGACTAATCGCTATAAAAAATCCCTCACCAAAAACAGTTAGATTTTTTGGAGAGGGTGGGTATACAAAAACTATTTAAGACCGATTTGTTTAAAGGTGTCAATCTTCGACGTATTGTTCTACCGAAACGTCGGCTTCTTTAAAGAGTTGCATGGCAAATTCATCGGGGTAGCCGTACCGAAATACTATGCGCCTGATGCCGCTGTTTATAATCATTTTTGCGCAGATGACGCAAGGTTGGTGCGTGCAGTACAACGTCGCGTCGGATATAGAGATACCGAGTCGCGCGGCTTGAATGATTGCGTTTTGCTCGGCGTGGACGGCATAACAAAGCTCATGGCGCGTGCCGCTCGGTATGTCGAGTACGCGGCGCATGCATTCCTGCCTTTCCACGCAACTATCAATCCCTGCCGGCGCACCGTTGTATCCGGTGGTAAGAATACGTTTGTCTTTGACGATTATCGCGCCGATTTTTCGATTGTCCTGATAGCAACTCGACCATGTGGAGACGAGCTCTGCCATTTCCATAAAACGTTTATCCCACTTGTCCATAACGTTTCTCCTACGTGTTTTTAGTTAACGCGTCGGTGGCGCGGTTGTTTAAGTTTAAATCCGCGTACCGAAAAGCGATTGAATTTATTTTATCATATTATTTTATTTATTTCAACAAAAAAAGATAAAAAAATTTGCCGTCGGCGAGCTAAAATTAAACGGCGAAAAAAAGATAAAAAAAAATTTTAAAAAAACCGATTTTTTTCTTGACAAACTTAAAAAGGGGTATATAATAGTGATAGTTAGCACTCGGACAGATAGAGTGCTAAAACATAAAAATAAAAACGGAGGTTAAGATATGAAATTAAAACCATTGTTTGACAAGATAGTAGTCAAGGTTTGCGAGCAGACGGAAGAAAAAAAAGGTAGCTTTTATATGCCGTCCAATGCGCAGGAGAAAAATGAAGTAGCCGAGGTTATTTCCGTCGGTCCGGGCGGTTTTATCGACGGTAAAGAAGTAAAAATGCAAATCAAAGAGGGCGACAAGGTTTTGTTTGCCCGCTATTCCGGCAGTCAGTTTAAGATTGACGGGCAGGAAGTCGTCATTATAAAACAAAGCGACGTTCTTGCTATCGTAGAGTAAGGAGGTAAAAAGAAATGGCAAAACAAGTAAAGTACGGCAGCGAAGCGAGAGAAGCTTTGCTTACGGGCATCAACAATCTTGCAGACGTAGTAAAAATCACGCTCGGGCCCAAGGGGCGCAACGTTGTTTTGGAGCGCAAGTACGGTAGTCCGCTTATTACCAACGACGGCGTGACCATCGCCAAAGAAATAGAGTTTGCGGACGCTTTTGAAAACATGGGCGCGCAGATCATTAAAGAAGTTTCCACCAAGACCAACGACGTGGCGGGCGACGGCACGACTACGGCTGTGGTGCTTGCTCAGGCTATTATCAAAGAAGGTAGCAAAAACATAGCGGCGGGAGCAAACCCCATCGTCCTTAAAAAAGGTATAGACAAGGCGGTCAACGTTTGCGTCAACAGCCTCAGAGCAATCAGCAAACCCGTCAGCGGTAAAAACGATATCGAGCAGGTCGCAAGCATCTCCGCGGGAGATACCGACGTGGGCAAGATTATCTCCGAAGCAATGGAAAAAGTCGGAAACGACGGCGTCATCACGGTAGAAGAAAGCAAGACGGCAAAAACCGAACTCGATACGGTAGAAGGTATGCAGTTTGACCGCGGTTATTGCTCGCCGTACATGGCAACCAATACCGAAAAGATGGAAGCCGTTCTCGACGACGCGCTTATCCTTATCACCGACAAAAAAATCAGCAATATTCAAGAGATTTTGCCTTTGTTGGAGCAGGTAGTCAAGACGGGCAGAAAACTGCTTATTATCGCAGAGGACGTAGAGGGAGAGGCGTTGACCACGCTGATTCTCAACAAACTGCGCGGCTCATTCAACTGTGTTGCCGTCAAGGCTCCCGGCTTTGGCGACAAACGTAAAGAGATGTTGCAGGATATAGCGATTTTGACGGGAGGTACCGTCATTACCGAGGAAGTCGGCATCGAGCTCAAGAATGCGGACTTGTCTATGCTCGGTCAGGCAAAACAAGTCAAGGTTGACAAAGAAAATACCATTATCGTAGACGGCGCGGGCAGCAAAGAGGCAATCGAGCAGAGAGTAAAACAAATAAAGAATCTTGCCGCAGAGACTACCAGCGAATACGAAAAAGAAAAATATCAGGAGCGTCTTGCAAAGTTGGCGGGCGGCGTGGCGGTTATTCGCGTCGGTGCCGCTACCGAGTTGGAGATGAAAGAAAAGAAACTTCGCATCGAGGACGCGCTCAACGCAACTCGCGCGGCGGTAGAAGAAGGTATCGTACCCGGTGGCGGCACGGCGTTGCTGTCGGCAGTCAAGGGATTGACTTCTTTGGTATCCAAACTCAAGGGCGACGAAAAAACGGGCGCCGCGATAGTTTTAGCGGCAATCAAAGAGCCGCTTAGACAAATCGCAATCAACGCTGGTGTCGACGGTAGCGTGGTGTTGTACAACGTCATCAGATCCAACAGGTCAAATTACGGCTACAACGCGTATACGGACGAATACGTCGATATGGTTGCCAACGGCATCATCGATCCGACCAAAGTCACTCGTTGCGCATTGCAAAACGCGGCAAGCGTCGCGGGCGTAATGCTCACCACAGAGGGCGCAGTGGCAGATATTCCCGAGCCTCCGACGGCTCAGGCAAATCCTCCCATGGGCGGAGACATGTATTGATTTAATCATATGCGGAAAAAGTCCTCTTAACAAAGAGGACTTTTTTGGTTTCTTAAAAAGACGTCGTTTTTTAGACATGCCGCGCGCGTTTGTCTTTTTTCTCGCTCGGCATTAAAATTAAGTTGACATTTTTACAAAAAAAAGCCATAATAATTTGACGGAGGTGGTTTCAGATGGCGAGAGCGGACGGAAAACGCGCGACTTACATCGATCCGATGACGCAGTTGATGCCGTACATCATGAAAAAAACTTACGACGCTCAAAACTTTGCAAAACTCGAGGTTTCGAGCGCGCCCATAGAGGCTTTTATCGCCCGCCAAAGGGCTAAAGGCGAAGACTACAGTTTTAACGATGTGATTTTAGCGAGTATAGTGAGGTTGTACTCGCGGCGTCCCGAGTTAAATCGTTTTATCGTCGGCAAAAAGATTTACGACAGGTACGATATGACGGTTGCTTTCGTAATAAAAAAGGGATTGAAGGAGTCGGGCGCGGAGACGATGGCAAAGCTCGATTTTGACGGAAGCGAAACGATAAAGGAGATAAAAGACAGGTTCAGAGCCGTTGTTTTAGAAAATAACAGGGACACGGGTGTCAATTCTCTCGATTTGTTGATGGATAAACTCACGCGTTGTCCGACTTGGATAATGAACGCGGCGGTCGGAATGCTCACGGGTTCTGACAAACACGGCTTGATGCCAAAGAGCGTCCTTGCCGCAAGTCCTTTTCACGCGAGTTGCTGCATTACGTTTTTAAAATCAATCAAGTGCGACTACGTTTATCATCATATTTACGATTTCGGCACCGTCGGCATGTTTTTTTCGGTCGGTAAAGAAAAAATCACGCCTGTCGTGACTGCCGACGGAGAAGTGCGCGCCGAAAAAGGGTTTACCATCGGTATAACGATGGACGAAAGATTTATGGACGGTCTTTATAT
Organism: uncultured Subdoligranulum sp.; assembly: GCA_964612455.1. Lineage (GTDB taxonomy): Bacteria > Bacillota > Clostridia > Christensenellales > CAG-314 > SFEB01. The sequence goes on from CAZTCB010000046.1 coordinate 4,038, forward strand.
GGCAAATACGCTGAGAATGTGGAGCGCACTGCTGTCTAATCCCGACGAATTGCTCGACGCGGGAGAAAAGACTTTTTCTAAAGAAATCGTTACCGCAAGGGTGAAAGAAAAAACGAAAGAGAAAAAAATCCGTATTGCACAACTGAAAAAACGTCTTAAGGAAGAAAAAAGGAATAAAAAGAAAAAGGCTTAAACTCACAATCGTTTGCCGAATAAAAAAATACAATTATTTTGCGTAAAAACGATTGACCTTTTTTTAACTTTGATATATAATTGGTAGGCATTGGATTTGCGAAGGTGGCGGAACAGGCAGACGCGTACGTTTGAGGTGCGTATGTTTAGACGTGAGGGTTCAAGTCCCTTCCTTCGCACCAAACAAGAATAAAACGAACCTTGGGTTTAGCTCAGGGTTCGTTTTTTATTTCGGCGGAACTTTCACCCGAGGTGACGCGATTGACCTAACGGTAACAATCGCTATTCCGTCGCTTACGCTCCTTACAAGTTCCTTCCTTCGCACCAAAAATCGACAGGTTTCGATAGAAGCTTGTCGATTTTTATTTCTTCGCTTTTCGCTCTTGTTTCCGAACTTGTCGATTCGGTTTGAGAATTTTTAAATATGTAGTATTGGTGAAAGGGGAAACGGGAAAATTCTCG
>CAZTCB010000047.1:0-4689 GCA_964612455.1 uncultured Subdoligranulum sp.
CACATCATCCTCCCCTTGTCAACCGTTTTTTTGAAACTTTTTTAACTTTTTTTTAAAAAAAAATTAATCTCGTTATTTTTCGACGTTCGATTGCTAAATACGACCGACAAGGACAAAAAAGCAATAAAAAAAATCGCAGTTTTTGCGATTTTTTTGACTTTTTTATTTTATAGTATAGTATTGTTAACTTTATGCCGTCTGATTAAGCGTTATTTAGCCTTATTTTTACGATAATCGGCAAAATCGGCAGCCACGGACTCGAGCTTTTTTACGATATCGAGTTCATACGGGCAACGCTCCATACATTTACCGCATTTGACGCACTTGTCCGCGCCCGACGGCATTGCAAAGTATCTGTCCGCCGCCCAGTCCGCAAGGTCGTAATTTTTAAGATAGTTTTGAAAGGTAAAACACGTCGGTATATCTATGCCTACCGTACATGGCGCGCAGTATCCGCAACGACGACAAAAACTATTGCCGAGGTTTGTTCTGATTGACTCGCAGAGTGCTTTTTCTTGCTCGGTCAGCGGAGATTTAACGACGGATACGTCCTGAGTTATTTCTGTTTCGCTCGCCATGCCGGGGATAACGACGCTCACGCAGTCGTTGGCAAGACAAAAGCGCAAAGCCAGCTCGACGTCCGTAAGATTGCCGCCCGCGAGAGGTTTCATGACGATGACGCCGATATTCATCCGTTTGGCTTTAACAAACAAATCCTCGCCTTGAACCTCCACGACGTTGTAAGGAAACATAATGCTCTCTATCATGTCGCCGTACTTGTCCAACGCGTAATCGAGAATTTCCCTTTTGTGACAAGTCAACCCGAAATGGCGTACTTTGCCCGCCTCGCGATAATCGCAAAAAGCTTCGTACGCACCGCCGTCGGCAAAAATCCTGTCAACGTTGGCATTGTCTTTTACGTTGTGCACCTGATACAGGTCTATGTAATCGGTCGCAAAAGCAGCCAGCGATTGCTCGATGTTTTTCGCAAAACCTTCTTTATCGCATGCAGGACCTTTAGTCGCCAAAACCACATCCGCCCTACGGGACGCTATCGCACGACCGATATAACTCTCGCTTACCGAGTATCCGCGCGCGCTGTCGATATAGTTGACTCCGTTATCCAAGGCAAAATTGATAACCTTTTCGGCTTCATCCGCCGAAATACGCTGAATGGGAATACCCCCGAGACCGATAACGGAAATTTTCAATCCGGTCTTGCCCAATATATTGTACTGCATAATGCACCTCTCTTTTATTAATTTTTGCTTTACGTTGCCGCCCTTGTCGTATCACTGACTGTTATTTTAATACAATTGCGAAAAAAAGTAAACCGTATCGACGATATGATTTTTAAAAACGCGAAAAAAGCCCCAAACTGCCGGTTTCTCCCTCTGACTAAAAAAAACGACGCCGCCTCACCGCCGTCAGACAAAAAACCAAAAAATCGGCACACAGACGTTTTTTTTCGGTATTTTATTTGCATTTTGCAAGACTTTGTGGTAATATTTTCTTGCGGCATGCATGACGCGTTCGCTCGACCGACTCCTGCTCGCGGACACCCGCCGTAAATAACCGTAAATACTTTGCTTTGGTTCCTTAGTTAAATGGATATAACAAACCCCTCCTAAGGGTTAGTTGTGGGTTCGATTCCCGCAGGGACTGCCAGAAAAAACGCCAAGCTTAAGCTTGGCGTTTTTTATTTAATCCGCTAACGCGGATGAAATCGCTATGCGACGATATCTTGCTTCGCAGGTTGTGTTCTTTTTCTTTTTATATTGTTTAGAGGATTTTAACGCCCTTTTTAGCAATAATTAGCAATAAAATTGTCAAAAATATTCATAAATGGATGGCTCCGACCATAACGGGAACACATCATTGGAATAACGGAACGGTTGATACTGTTTTACAATTAACAGGAATGGAATTAACGGACGTTTATCAGCACCCTGATAAGTGTGCAGGCTTTAATGAATGTCACACCGTATTTCAGCCGTATAATCCCAAACATGGACGCCTATTTATCAGCTTAAAAAGACATTTTTCGCTAAATTTATTTTTCGTTTCGCGTTTTTTAAATTTGACAAAATTTGCGAAATGGGATATAATAATTTCGAGGTGATAATATGAAACTTATCAAAAGAGAATATTATTTACAACAGTTGATAGACGTGATGAACACCCCCGATATAAAAGTTATTACGGGTATTCGCCGCTCGGGTAAATCGAAATTGATGGACGCTTTTATTACTCACGTGCAAAAACAGTCTGAAGAAAACAATATTATCCGCATAAAATTGAACTTAAAAGAATTTGAATTTCTTAAAAATGCCGACGCGTTATACGAATATATAAACGTGCGCTATATCGACGGAAAAGAAAACTTCCTTTTTATGGACGAAGTACAGCTTTGTAACGGCTTTGAAACGACAATCAACAGCTTATATGAAGAAGAACGCTTCAATATTTTCTTGACGGGTTCTAACGCCTTTTTATTGTCGAGCGATTTGGCTACGCTCTTTGGCGGTCGCGTATTTGAAATCAGCTTATTTCCGTTTTCTTTTGCGGAATATCTCTCCTATTATCCTCAAGACGACATCGATATTGCATTTGATAAATACGTTTCCGCTGGCGGTATGTCAGGTTCTTATCTTTACAAGAATCCCACCGACGCGAAAAAATATTTGGCTGGGATTGTCCGCACGACGATAACAAAGGACATAGTAACGAAATTCAAAATCGAAAACGAAGATTTGCTGAATATGATTGTCGATTTCCTTATGGATAACGTCGGCAGTAAAACTTCTATAAGAAACATTGCAAACGCACTTACGTCTAATACTTATAAAACGAATGATAAAACCTGCGGCGCGTATATAGATTATCTTTGCCGTAGTTTCCTTTTTTATCCGTTTAAGAGATATGATGTAAAAGGAAAACGTTATTTAGAATCGGATAAAAAATATTACCTCGCCGACCTTTCCTTCCGTTATGCGATTATAGGCACGAAAAACGCGGACTATGGGCATTTATATGAAAACATCGTAGCCATCGAATTGCTACGCCGTGGTTTTGAAGTATATGTAGGACAGATTGGCGAAAAAGAAGTAGATTTTGTTGCTGTAAAAGACGGAATGAAAACGTATATTCAAGTTTCCGATGATATAAGCAGGAAAGAAACTTTGAATCGAGAAGTTGCGCCTTTACTTGCAATAAAAGACGCATATCCTAAAATGATTATTGCGCGTACAAAGCACCCAGAAAGCCAGATTGAAGGTATTAAAATTATTGACATAGCAAGATGGCTCGTTTCGCAAAAATAACATTTTGTTGAAATCGCGAAACAAACATTATCTCTTTGATTTCAAACTATACAATATCTTTAATTTGTAAGAAAATGAAATTATTTGATTATTTGGTTGCCTTGGTTTTTTGAACGCTATAAAAGTTATTAAACGGCGTAAAAGATATGCAAAATACGGCGAGTAAACGGCTGAAACGACGCAAAATATGCGTTTTGGGTATTTTTACATTATGGACAAATATGCCCTCCTAATGGCCAATCAGAGGTTCGAGTCATCTCGGAGACGTCACAGACCACAATATATTGTGGTCTGTGACTTGTATTACGAAAACCCCGACAATAGCGGCGGGGTTTTCGTGAGCAAAAAAAAACAAGGCTGAAAATTCAGCCTTGTTTTTTTTGTTAACCGAAATCGGTTTAATCTTGCTTGCCCGCTATGAAAGCAACTTCGCCTTCGATAGCCATCTCACAGGCTTTTTCCGTCTGCTCGGTAGTCGGTACGTAGTTGTAAACGACGGTGCCTTGAAACGATGAGGCGGTCAACGCAGGTCCCCAGACAGCCATGGTGGCAGTTTTGCTCATCGGCGAATAAATCGTTTGATTTGCAGTCCAGTTTCGAAACACAGCCGCACCGCTTACATTCTCGACCGTACTCGGCAAATACAGCCTCAAAAGATGAGTATTTTGACTAAACGCCAAGTCGCCTACCGAGAGAAGTCCCTCGGGCAAAACAAGTTCCGACGGACCTTTAGCCTGTGCCAGGAAGCAACCCGGTATTGACTTTAACGTACTCGGCAACGTCATCTCGCCAATAGTCGCAAAAGAGAACGGAGTAGCGACATTCACAACAATTTGCGACAACTGTGGCATTGGTCTGTAGGAAAATATCGTAATATATATGTTCTCTAAGCCCTCTTCAAACGTGACGTGAGAATAACTGCCGTAGTAGAAACTATAGCCGGAAATACTCTCCACAGTACTTGGTATTACCAATTCCGTATCGCAGAAACAATAGTAAAATGCGTAAACGCTAATGGTCTTAAGGTTACTCGGTAAAACCACGTCGTTAATGACGCAAGCCCCGAACAAGTACATAGGCAAATCGTTCACGCCATCGGGTATGGTCATCTTAAACTCTGTCAAACCTACCGAAGAAGTAACAGCATTCACACGAGCGAAAGAACGAGTGCCGAGTTTCGTTGCGTCGGCAGGCAATCTTACGTCAAACTTACAACCTTGAGTGTCACAGATGAGATAACCTTGAGTAACGTCCATTCCGTCAGGCAGATAAACTTCTACGTCGATATCCGTTGCGCCGAAGAACAAGTACATACCCACGTACTGTACGCCTTCGCCTATCGTCACTTTCTTGATTCCGCTGACGT
>CAZTCB010000048.1:0-4467 GCA_964612455.1 uncultured Subdoligranulum sp.
GCGAGCTGGGTTCAGAACGTCGTGAGACAGTTCGGTCCCTATCCATCGTGGGCGTTAGATATTTGATAGGATCTGTCCCTAGTACGAGAGGACCGGGATGGACACACCAATTGTGCATCTGTTGTCGCGCCAGCGGCACGGCAGAGTAGCGAAGTGTGGACGGGATAAACGCTGAAAGCATCTAAGCGTGAAACCCACCTAAAGATAAGATATCTTTTAAGAGCCCTTGTAGACCACAAGGTTGATAGGTCAAAGGTGTAAGTGCAGTAATGCATTCAGCTGATTGATACTAATAGCTCGTAAGCTTGATCTCAACAACGAAACAAAGTTTGATTACAAATCACCACCTATATTCTCGTTAGGTTTGATACTTATGCAGTTGTCAATGTCCTTGTTTGACAATTCGATATTTACGTTTTTCGTCGATTGTACGGCGAAAGAGCGTTTATATACCATTGCGGTGACTATGGCAAAGAGGTTCCACCTGTTCTCATACCGAACACAGAAGTTAAGCTCTTTAGCGCAGGAAGTACTTGGCTGGACACGGCCCGGGAGATAATGACGTTGCCGCATCCAATAAAACGACTACCTTTTGGGTGGTCGTTTTTTTTATAAAAAAGGTAAAAATAAGCCGCGTTTTTTGTAACGTACTTGACCGAGACGAGATATCATGATATACTGTAATCATAGGTTGATATCTTAAAGGAGGCTGAGATGAGAGAAAGAGTAACGAAAATAGCGTTAATACTATTGGTGCTTGTATGTGTGTTTGCGATAGTTGCATGTACCGACAACGATTGTAATCATACATATACGGAAAAAGCGGATGCAGCGTATTTAAAATCCGCCGCAACCTGCACGGAAAGAGCGGTATATTACAAGTCCTGCTCTCTTTGCGGCGATAAAAGCACGGAAACCTTTGAGTACGGCGACGCGCTCGGGCACGCCTACGGTGATTGGATAAGCAACGGCGACGGCACTCACACCAAGACTTGCGCCAACGACGCCACGCATAAAATTACCGAAAACTGTAGCGGCGGCACGACAACTTGTAAGGAACGGGCGACATGCGAAATTTGCAATACTCAATACGGACCTTATAAAGAACACACGTTTTCGTCGGATTGGAGTTTTGACGATACTCACCACTGGAAAGTAGCTACATGCGGTTGTGACTTAACGCAAGATTATGCCGAGCACAGTATTGATTCTGACGGGATATGCACCGTTTGCGAAAAAGCAGTAGGTGCGACGAGCGGAGTTAAGTACGGGATATCCGAAGACGGCAAATACGCAATCGTTGTCGGTTACGAAGGTAAGCAAAAAGACGTGCGGATTGCGTCGACCTATGAAAACTTACCCGTTACGCGTATCGAGAATAAGGCTTTTTATTTTTCTATGATTACTTCCGTTACCATACCGGATAGCGTAACGAGTATCGGCAAAAGGGCTTTTTACGTTTGCGAATTGATGAAAACCATAACTATTCCGACAAGCGTAACCGATATAGAAGAGTATGCCTTTTTCGGCTGTCAGATGTTGGAAAAAGTCATTTATACGGGTACGATAGACCAATGGGTGCAAATAAATTTTGAGCAAAATGCCAGTCCTTATTGCGGCAACGTATTTGCGGGATTGTATATCGGCGGTAGTTTGGCGACGGAAATAAATATTACTTCCGCTTCAAAAATATCCGATTACGTTTTTCAGAGCAATGCATTTTTACGTAAGGTGATAATCGGCGACAGCGTGACCACAATAGGGGAAAAAGCGTTTAAATCCTGTATTTCTTTAACGAGCGTTACGATTAACGGCGGTGTAACGAATATAGACGAGCGGGCGTTTGATGGTTGCGAAAAAATAGTAGAAGTAATTAACAAAAGCAAGCTCGACATAAAGAAAGGCAGCACGGACAACGGTATGGTGGCGTATTATGCTTTGACTGTACATGACGGCGCGAGCATGCTCACGGCCAAAGACGATTATGTGTTTTTGACGGTAGACGGTGTTCATTATCTTGTAGACTACGTCGGCACGAAGAGCGATTTGGTATTGCCTGCCAATTACAACGGCGAAGAGTACGTAATAAATCGCTACGCGTTTTATTACGCTACGTCCCTCAAAAACGTGACTTTGCCTTCATGGGTGACGGAAATAAGCGAGGGCATGTTTTACGGGTGCGTTTATTTGACTAACGTGACGTTTCCTGATCAACTCGAGAGTATAGGTGCTTATTCTTTCATGGGGTGTTATTCTTTGGTTAGCGTGACCATTCCCTCTAAAGTTACCGGTATCGGCGAAAGGGCTTTTTACTGTTGCTGGAAACTTGCGGAAGTGGTAAATAACAGCAAGTTAAATATCATCAAAGACAGTAACGACTATGGTCATATCGGGGCTTACGCCTTGACTGTACATGACGGAACGAGCAAAATCGTATCAAAGAACGATTATATGTTTTTAACGACGGACGGAGTCGATTATCTGCTCGGTTACGTGGGGCCAAATACCTCTTTGACTTTGCCTGCCGATTACGACGGCAAAAAATACGTAGTGCATGATTACGCTTTTTACCATAGAACTTCGTTGACTAAGGTCGTGATAGGCGACGGAGTCAGTAAAATAGGTGCGACGGCGTTTGGATATTGTCTGTTGTTGTCGGATTTGACTATCGGAAACAGCGTTACGGAGCTTGCTTACGGCGCTTTCGGTGAGTGCGTTTCTTTAACGAGCGTAGTTATTCCCGTCAGCGTTGAGTCTCTCGGCAGTTGTGCGTTTATCGATTGCGGTTCTTTGATAACGATAACTATCGGCAACGGCGTAACGAGTATAGGTGATTATGCGTTCAATAACTGTTTTGCGTTGACGACGGTATATTATCAAGGGACGGCGGAACAGTGGGAAAAGATAAGTATTGGTGAGTATAATTCTTATTTGACTAACGCCACTCGGTACTATTACAGCGAAACCGAGCCTGCGTTACATTCCTCAGGCACCGCCTACGACGGCAACTATTGGTATTATGACAATGACGGAAATATCGTCGTTTGGGTTTACAAATCTCAAGAAAACGATTAATAATCCCGCCAGTTAATTCAATGTCAAGCTACTAAAAACAACGCGGATACCCGTTGTCGGTAACACTCGATTTTTTTGCGCCGCTCTTATTGACGTTTTTCGTAACGGTGAGTGTGAAGAAACGTTCGGATAAACCGTAATAAATAACAACAAAAACCCGCTTGACCGACGATTGTCGGAAATCAAAGCGGGTTTTTCTTGCTAAAAACAGTCGAATTATAATCGCTTAAAATAACGTGAATTTAGGCGAAACAACAAACATTTTGTATTTATGTGGAAATTAACACTAAAACATTCTGTATTTATGTGGATTTAGGCAGTAAAAAATATTGCCTTTTGAGGCAAAAGGTGCTATAATATAAACGTAAAAAAGTTTGAGGAGGCAAAATATGGTACTTAAACGTAAAATATATGAACGGTTTTTAGATTGGAAAGCAAATTGGGCAGGTAAAAGAGCGTTACTTGTGCAAGGTGCAAGACGAATAGGAAAATCAACTATTGTAGAAGAGTTTGCCAAGAACGAATATGAAACGTATATTCTTATCAATTTTCAATCGGATCTTAATAAAGTCGAACAACTTTTTAAAAACGATATTTCAGACCTTGATACTTTTTTCAGAAATTTATCGTTATTGTACGGGAAAAGGTTGATAGAAAGAAAATCATTGATTATTTTCGACGAAGTACAACTCTTTCCGCTTGCTCGTCAGTCTATAAAGCAACTTGTAGCCGATGGAAGATACGATTATATCGAAACGGGCTCGCTTATAACCTTAAAGCAGAATATAGAGAATATTTTAATTCCGAGCGAAGAAAAGTCTATCAATATGTATCCGTTAGACTTTGAAGAATTTTTGTGGGCGAAGGGCGATACCGTCACGGCGGACGTTATTAAAGATTGCTTTGTAAATTTGAAACCGTTAGGTCAAGTTGCGCATAGAAAGGTTTTGAAAGACTTTATGTTATACGTCGCTGTCGGTGGTATGCCGCAAGCAGTGATAGAGCTTATAGAGTCAAACGATTTTTCGCGTGTGGACGAAGTTAAACGTGATATTTTGAAATTGTATAGAGATGATTTGAAAAAACTCGACTTAAAATATCGTTTTTCCACGTCGCTTATTTTAGACGCCATCCCGTCAGAATTGTCTACGCAAAGCAGATTGTTCCGTGCGATTGTATTAGGCAAGAATAATAGAGCGTCAAAAACGTACAGCTCTTACGAGGCAATCAACGATTCAATGATAGTAAATATAGCGAATAATTGCACCGATCCGAACGTTGGTTTAAACCGCACGAAAGATTATTCAACGCAAAAAATTTATATGGGCGACACGGGATTGTTGGTAACGGCGATTTTTGCCGATTCTAAATTACCGATAGAGGAGTCGATAT
>CAZTCB010000049.1:0-4403 GCA_964612455.1 uncultured Subdoligranulum sp.
AAAAAGGTGACAGAATGTATATTCTGTCTACAAGTTTCTCTTAATTTTCACAATATAAAAAGCCGTGCCGAGATCACTCTCAACACGGCTTTTTTACTAATGTTTATTAAATTATTCTGCGCTTGGATTTACTGAAAAACGAGATTTTTTCCGTTTTCCTCTTCACCGATACTACATATTAAAAAATTCTCTCTTTTCGACTTAACGTTTAGTTATTTTAAAAATTTGTCAGGTAAATTTTTCAATATTAAAGTAACCGAAATTCCGACCGCGCTCCCGCCTAACACGCCTATCACTGCGAGATAAGGCAAATACGTCATAGCCAGCGTCGTAGCGGTAATCAACGCATACACGACGTTTTGTACTACGTTGTTTACAACCGCCCCCACTACGGACGTCGCCAGTGGCGTTACTTTTTTTCCAACGAAAGTACAAATAAGGCTCATAACAAACAATCCCGACACGCCTGCCGCCAAGGAAAATACCATACTGCTTAAGTTTCCCGCAATCAAATTGCCGAGTACGCACTTGACGCCCAACACGACGAAAGCCTGCCCTACGCCCGACACGTAAAGCGCCAGCATTACGAATACGTTACCCAAACCGAGTTTTGCACCGGGAACAAACAGCGGAGGAAACAGATTTTCTATCAAAAAAGCAATCAAAGACGCCGCCGACAACATGGACAACGTCGTTATTTTCTTTGCCTTGTCACCCATCAGCGCACCTCCATATTACCGTCGCCCACGCCCACTATTTTTAGAGAATGAGGCATGCATATAACTATTTGATTGGCACGAGTGACGGTGTTTGCAGTCTTTACGCAATCACGACCGCGACAGGAAGAATCAGTCATCGTTACTTTTTCGGCTTGAAAAGTTATCGTATTAAATTCTGTCTTTTCGTCGTCGACGTATATCGTCAAAACGGTCAGGTCGCCTTTTTTCTCGCAAACCAATCTGTCCGCCCAATCGTTGGAAAGCGTGACGAGATTATTGCTTTCGTTGTCGAAATAGCAAATCAATACTCCCTCACACCACACTTCAGTTCGTTGCCACCCGTCCTCACCAAAAGCTGCTCCCACGCCTATAAAAATGCCAACGATAATCACTGTTACGGCGCCGTACAAAATCGCGTCTAAGGGTTTGAAAAATTTTAAAGATTTAAAATCGACAGGCTGAAACCTGACGTCGGATTTGCCGTTTTTTACCGCGAGAGCGATTATCGTTGCCGCCACCGCAACCGCGACAGCTACTCCCCACAACCAGTCGTAATTATTTTTTTTCGTAAACGTTACGTCACCCCCGTCCGCCGCAAAAGTATATCTGTTTGCAACGGAAGAGTTAATTTTTACGTCGGGAGAATTGGTATAAACGTCCAAATTGTTATCACTGCCGAATACCGCGACAACAGAGTAAACGCCAAGTGATTTTGCTGTTTCGCCGTCGGCAAACGACGCGATTTTTGTCGCATTCATAGTCATAAGCGCAGTGGTAACGCCGTCACACACTGCCGCACTGTCACACTCGGCAAAAACCGTCCTCGCGCCCGAGTCGGTCGGATAACCGGTGTTGGCGTCTATGATATGACAGTATCTTTTACCGTCAACCGTAAAATAACGTTGATAATCGCCGCTGACAGAGATACTACCTTTGACGTTGTTTTTCGTCAACAAAACCGAACCGTCGTCGGGATTTGCAAGGTCGACAGCGTCGCCGACGTCGTCTCCGATATAGGTAATACTACTCATACCGGACACCACGCTGCCTCCGTCTGCGCCGTACTTGTCGGCGACGGACCTCAATTTGTCGGTTGCAAAGCCCTTGCAAATGCCTCCTAAATCTATCTTAACGGTATATTCAACGTTGTCGACGATGGCGGTCGTAGCGGGTTTTATTAAATAAAATCCGCCCCCGTCCTCGCCGAAACCGATATTATCGAAATCGACAAGCGTCAAAAACGCGTCGATATACTCTTGCTCGGGCAAACTCGCGTAGTCTCCGTCATACGGATAAACGAGATTGCTCGCCCCGCTCCAGCGACGCGATGAAAAGCCCCATAGGTCTACGAGATTGTATACGGCAGGATTGTACGCACCGTCGGTGGATTCGTATAAAGTTAAGGCAATAGAAAAACACTCTGCAGTCAAATCACGAATATAAATTTTTTCGCCCGCGACAGCCGAATTAAAGCGAGCCACATCGCCGTTTTCGTCATCTGCCGAAAGACACTCTTCTATTTCGTCAAGCAGCGCCTTCATCTCGAGGCATGCGTCTTTTGCCGCTCGTCTGTCGGACTCCGTATCGCCGTCAAAACGCAATGTAACGTCGATAAAAGTACCAAAAGCGACGAATGACATGGTTTCTTCATACCCTGTCGTCGTTTTACAAGCAACCAAGCATATCGCCAACACTAATATAAGAATAAAAAGAGATATTTTTTTCAAACTTTTAATTATCCTTTGCGGATTTATTTGCGCGATAGCGTTAAAATGCACCGCCTCCGCAGTCGTATTATACTATTTGACGCGAATAAAGTCAACGCGCTTTTTGGCAAAAGCTTCTATTTTTTTAATAACCGCCGCAATTGTAAAGTTCATGGTTTTATCACCTGAACCATTGCAAAAAGACAATATGAGGTGATATAATAAAAGTTCATTTGCAGAGGAAACACAATGGAAGAAGTAAAAGAAGTACAAAACCAATCGAACGTCGACGGTATATCTCTCAACTCCGACAAACTGCGCAATACACCGATAGGAAAACTTTTATTCGGTATGGCTTTGCCTGCGATAATATCTATGCTGATAGAAGCGTTGTACAACGTAATAGACGGCATTTACGTATCCCAATGGCAACCCGAGGCTTTTGACGCGCTCGGATACGGAAGGCCGCTCATCATGATAGTCATAGCCGTAGGCATAGGTATAGGCGTAGGCGCAAACGTTTTTGTGGCGAGGCAGTTGGGTTTCGGCGACAAGGAAAAAGCCAATCAGGTAGCAAAAACCGCTTTTGTGCTCGCAGTTGCGGCATGGTTAATCTTTTTCGGGCTTGCCTTTATACTGCCGCGTCCGTTTATCGGTATTTACGGCGGAGTAAGCCAAACGACGGTGGAAAGGTACATGGAGTACGTTCCCTACTACATGATGGCTTGTTTGTTTTCACTCCTGAGCATGGTCGGCTCAAAAATACTGCAAGCCACCGGAAACATGCGAGTGCCTATGATAAGCCAGACGCTCGGTTGCGTGGCAAACATCGTGCTTGACCCTGTCTTTATATTTGAAGACGCAAAATTATTTTTTATCTTTCCCGTAAAAGGATTTGGAATGGGTATGCAAGGCGCGTTGATTGCCACCGTTATTGGTCAGTTTCTGTCGTGCGCTTACGTTTTGGGTGCTTTTTTGTTGCGCAAACAGGACGTTGATTTTTTCCCGAAAGGATTGAAGTTTACTTTCGGAAACGTAAAAGCCATTCTTAATATAGGATTACCCAACTTTATTCTCAATGCGGTAGGCAGTTTTACCACTATAATCATCAACTTTATACTCAACGGATACGACTACGGCGTAACCATCTACGCCGCGTACTATACCTGCCAATCGTTCGTGTTTTTGCCGACTTTCGGGCTGACGCAGGGCACGATGCCCATACTCGGTTACAGCTACGGAGCAAACCTCAAAAAGCGGTTTGACGAGTGTTTTAAACGAGCACTCGTAACCGCATTGTGCTTTTTGGGCGCAGGATTGATAGCATTTCAGCTCATACCCGACAAAATCGTTCAGATATTTAATATCGAAAATCAACGAGCGATTGAATTGGCTGCAAAATCGTTCAGAATAATCAGCCTGTCGTTTATTCCCGCGGCTTTTTCGATACTGCTCGTAACTCTGTTGCAGTCCCTCAACGTGGGCGTATACTCTATGTTGATATCACTGTTGCGACAACTCGGGTTTCTCATACCTCTCGCATTTGTGTTTCAGGCGATATTTACCGCCAGCGCAAATATAAACATGAGCGAGCAATTTTATCTCATATTTTTGTGTTTCCCGATGGCAGAAGTATTGACGCTGGCAATTTTTACGCCGATAGCGATAAAAAAATACAGAAAAATATTTGCCAAACGCGCCGAACAAGCTGCGGCAAACGCGACTTGTATAGCATAATCGTAAAAAACGACGTTAACGACAGAAACATAATTTTATGGACACTCACTAAAGAAGATTATCTGAATGTGAGCGTACGACTTTTGTTACAAAAAAGCAACTTTGCGGAACATTAGCGTAACTTTTCCGTACAAAAAAGAAACACAGAGTGCTAAAAAATTTTTATAAACTTAAAATTATACCGACGAGAGAAAAAGGGCGATTCGCCAAGCGGTTCAGCGGCGACGCCCTTTCTCTCGGT
>CAZTCB010000050.1:0-3826 GCA_964612455.1 uncultured Subdoligranulum sp.
CCATGCAACAGACTGACAACAACGCCGCGGATAAATACTTTTTGATGTGTTTCATGTGGCTCCTCCTTCTTTTTGCCTGTTTTGTCGTTATTTCAGTATTTTCTTAATAATGCCAAACTGCATTTTGGCAGGCAAAATATTATACCCCAAAAGAAGTTTATTTCTGTTGAGAGAATATGAAAACCGAGGTTTTTTCGCTCTCAGTATTTTTATCGTTTTTGCCCCGATTTTTTCTGCCGATACACTTTTTGCCTCCACCCCGTCTACTATCTTTTTAAAGCGTTGGGCATTACAAGCGTAAGTCTTGGTTTTATTGCAAAATTTGTCGAGAGCGTCGACGGAAACGTTTAACATACCGGTAGACACCGCGCCCGAACGTATTACCGAAACAAAAATGCCCGACAGTTGCAACTCCATTGCGAGTGAAAAAGCATATTTGTCAAGCGCGCTTTTTGTTACCGCGTATATCCCCGTAAAAGGCAACGGATCGATAGTAGCCAACTCGCTCGTGACCATTACTATCCTGCTGCCGTTTTTTAACATCGGCGAAAAAAACTTGTTTACGTAAAAAGCCCCGAATAAATTGACCTTAAAAATATGCTCAAAATCTCTCTCGGGGATTTCCACCAAAGAATCGAGCATATATATCCCCGCCATATGAATGACGGCAAACAGCTCGTCCGTGACTTTTTTTACCGTATCGAATGCCGCTTTTATATCGTCGACGTCGGTTACGTCGGCTTTAACGGGAAAAACTCCTTGAGTTTTTTCGCCGACGTTTTTATCGAGAGCAAACACCGTATACCCGGCTTTTACGAGCATCTCCGTCGTTTTTTTGCCCATTCCGCCGTACGCTCCCGTGATTAAAACGTATTTCATAGTTTTCTCCTTACGACACGTTTTATTATATCACGACAAACGCAATTTTGCAATAATCGGCGACGATTTAACGTTTATCTACCCGATAAAGGTAAAAAATCCGACAATGGTCGGATTTTTCGCTTGTTTTTTATTGCGCCTCTAAAAATCATTACGGCAGCGGTTTGTCAAAAAAAAGTGATTTTGCAGTATTGCGGTACGAGACTAAATGTTAAACGGTTCTTCCGTCGCGCCGCTGTCGGGACGGTTGTCTTTCGCTTGCTCCGCACCGTGTCGACACAACAAAGAAACGACGATAAACGCCGCGCCGAGACCGACGCTGCCAAGTCCATCCAAACTCGACTCCGCCACGTTAAGCATCAAGGCGCCTATCACCGCGTGAGAAATTTCTGCCAAAATAACGGCGACAAGCGGTATCCATACGAGCGAAATACCGAGGTGCAACAACTCTTTCGCCCCTTCGTCGGTAAAAGGCGTGCCCGCTTTCATTTCGTTGTCAAAGTACCGCATCGCCATTTTAGAAACGATGATTTCGCCTACGCAGAGAAAAATCCCCTCGACTGCAGTCGCATACATGGTACCGAGACTGATACTCGACTCGGCATCGAGGATTTTTTCCAACTCGCCTTCTATCGTGCCGGAGGCAACCAACAGCGTCAAAAGGGAAAAAACGCATCCGCACACCCCTACTATACAACAAATGAATACTATCTTGCTCAATATCTTTCCTAATTTAGAAAGGGTCTGAATGGTCGATAAAGTTTTTGTTTGCATATGTCCTATTCTCCTTTGAGTTTTATTTTTTCGACTTCGCTTTATAGTTTTTTTATCCATGCAACGTTAGCCAACAAAGATATCGCCTGCAAAAAATACCCGACGTATTTGACAAAGTAAAGGGGCTGGTCGGTAGGCACTACCGTTTCAAAAGAACGCTCGCCCTTTACCACGTTGTAAAAATCGCATATCTTGTCGACCTCCGTTTCATAGTCGCGGATATCTATATCGGCTTCTTCGAGGTATCTGACGACCGAGCCGCAATCACCGATAATCGGTCTGCCCATCTCGTCTTCTTTAACGCTCAACGCAACTCCGTCGTGCGTACCCGGCAAAAAAAACGGCAATCCTATAGTCACAAAGTCACCATGTTCTCTGATAACCGAGTCGGAATAAGTGTCTTTTAACACTACTATCCACTTGTTCATACCACACCTTTTTGTTTTATTATATCATATCCGATTGTTTTTTGTAAATTAAAAACGCTCATTACTTTAAAATATATACGGTTTTTTCGTTTTTATAATGGTTTGAAATACAAAACCGTATTTAACGCTCCTATACATTCGGCAACGATAACGAAAGGTTTTACCCCGTAACGAAAAAATCCCGCCGAATTTTTAATCTCGGCGGGATTTATTATTAGTTTATCACTGCACTAAACCCAACAAAGTTTAACGCAACGACATGTATTTTCGGTTAGTTTTGAGTCAACGACGTCACGATTGTCCATTCGCTACTAGACTTTGTCTCTATGCAATACAAACTTTGACTGCTAAAACCATATACCGTAAGTTTAGTTGCGCTTTCATTTTTTAAGCTACTAATATATTTTTCCGCGTTTATAAAATTATTTGCTTCTTCCTCATACAAACTGTTGTCATACGTTGGCTTTGTGTCGCTAAACTGTTGTTTACTTGCCGCATTGTTATAAATGCCGATACTACTATTGCTATCCCATGTTACATTTTTAAACGTAATACTGTTCGTCATCGTAATAGCACCCATCAAGAGACCGCTCCTACCGCCAACCGTCTTTACTCTTACGTTTTCAAGTTTAGAATCAGCAATTTCAACGGTTGCATTTTGAATTAAACCGGCAAAAGCACCTGCGTTTCTATGAGCGATAAGCGTACTATCTTTTATAGTTACGCCATTTACGCTTAATTTAGTGCTGGCATTCTTCATTCTTGAAACCAAAAATCCAACATTACCCGCATAAACGTTCTTGATATTGAGGTTTTCAAAAGTGATATTTGATATTGTTACGTTATGACCCGATTCGAGTATTAACGTACCTACGTTATAGCTTGAAAGTTTACCGTTAGCATCGGTGGTTTCCAAAACCGCAGTGGTAGAAGTAACGTTTTTAATGACAGCATTGTTTGTACCGCTGATAGTCACGTCACCCTTAGTTGCTTTAATATAGCACTCACCGCCCTTCATATCAATGGTACCGTCAATGGTCAAAGTCAACTTGGAGCCCTCACTTGCTTTGTTGTACGCCTCGATTACGTAAACGTACTCTGCCGCGTTGGTCACCGTAGCCTTTATTTCGCTATTTACTTCAGAATACGTGGACGGTTGTTTACCCTCAACGCAACTTAGATTTAAAGACAATATGGTTTTACCGGTTGTGATTTTACCTTCGGGATAAATCACGTTACCGTCAGTATCGAGGTAAAGTACCATGTTGTCCTCAACCGAGTAGTAATAACTACGTCCCTTATAAAGAGGTGCATAATTTTCTACAATGTAGTCCGACTCTTCAAACACGTCGTAAACGTCCAAAATAGAATCTACACCGTCGGTTATGTCTGCCGTGGCAAGGAAAGTGTTCATGTTCTTTGCCGCCTGAATGTCAACCGACTCGTTGGCTTTCTTGATGATACTGCTAAACGTCGGGATGAGTACCGCCGCCAAAATGGCAATAACCGCAATGACTACTACCAACTCGATGATAGTAAAGCCTTTTTTGTTGTTCCTTTTCATTTTTCTTTTCTCCTTTTTGAAAAATATTTTTTATTTTAAACGTCACATTTTTCGTGACGATTTTTTTCGTGTTTAACAGCCTTTTTCACCGGTATATATTTGACTTTTAGCCAAAACCGAGAAACAATTTTTTGTAGACAGAATATACATTCTGTCACCTTTTTCAAGGGGTAAAATAAGT
>CAZTCB010000051.1:0-3105 GCA_964612455.1 uncultured Subdoligranulum sp.
GAACACCAAAAAAGAAAAACGGTTGTGCTAAGACAACCGAAAAACATAGATATGTACTTGCTTTTTGTAAGCAAAAAACCTAAACCGAACTTTATGCATTCGATTTAGGTTTTGATTGGCGGAGACGGTGGGATTCGAACCCACGTGCCACTTGCGTGACAACACGATTTCGAGTCGCGCTCGTTATGACCACTTCGATACGTCTCCAACAACGAGAAAGATTTTAACACAAAACGTCGGTTTTGACAAGTGTTGAGCGGTTATTTTTTAAAAAAGACTTTCGTTGGGTCGAACGTCGGGCAAAAATTTGCAAATCGCGACGAAAAACGTTTAATAACGTAAAGTTTCGGGGTGATTTTTGCTCGTCGGCGCAAAAACTCGCCGAGTCGGAGGGCGTCGTTTTTTTGTCGGGCGGCGAAAGGCGTAAAAATCGGATTGCCGGCGCTTTTAACTAAAAACGAATAAAAACGTTTTTCGCCAACGGTGTTTAGGCGCGGCAGCAACGCTCCGACAAATAAAACCGTTAAAAAATGCGGGCATTGCTTGACTATAAAAGTAAATAGTAATATAATACCAAACGAAGAAAACTATTTAAGGAGCAAATACTTATGAAAACAACACCCAAAGGTTTTGGTACGCTCGCTATCCATGCGGGTAATATGGAACACGAAAAGTACGGCGCGTTGGCAACGCCTATTTATCAGACGTCTACTTTTTATTTTGACGACTGCGAACAAGGCGGCAGAAGATTTGCGGGAGAAGAGGGCGGTTACATCTATACCCGTCTCGGCAATCCCACTACCACCGTGCTCGAAGAAAAAGTCGCCGCACTCGAAGGTGCGGAGGCGGCTTGTGCGGTCGGTTCCGGTATAGGTGCGGTTACGTCGTGTCTTTGGACCATTGCCGCGGCGGGTAAACATATCGTTGCGGATAAGGCTCTCTACGGGTGCACTTTCGCCTACCTCAACCACGGTATGACGAAGTACGGGGTAGAAGTTACCTTTATCGATACGTCCGACCTCGACGAAGTGAAAAAGGCTTTGCGCGACAACACCTGCTGCGTATACCTCGAGACTCCCGCCAACCCCAACCTTAAGGTTACGGACCTTGCCGCCGTCGCAAAGATTGCGCACGATTTTAACCCCGAAATAATGGTTGTTTGCGACAATACTTTCGCCACGCCGTATCTCCAACGTCCGTTGGCACTCGGTTGTGACGCCGTCATTCACTCCGGCACCAAGTATCTCAACGGTCACGGCGACGTTATCGCGGGATTTGTAGTAGGCAGTGCGGAGTTTATCGGCAGAGTCAAGTTGTTTGGCTTAAAAGACATGACCGGCGCGGTCATGGATCCGTTTGCCGCGTTTCTTATCCTGAGAGGCCTCAAGACGATGGAGATTCGCATGGCTCGCCACTGCGAAAACGCTCAAAAAATAGCGGAGTTTCTTGCGAAACATCCCAAAGTCGACAAGGTTTATTACCCCGGCTTGACTACTCACGAGGGACACGAAGTCGCCGCAAAGCAAATGCACGGCGGTTTCGGCGGAGTTATTGCCTTTGAAGTTAAGGGCGGTATGGAAAAAGGAATTAAATTCTGCAACAGTTTGCAGTTGGCGACGATAGCCGTCAGTCTCGGCGATGCCGAAACGTTGATAGAGCACCCCGCGTCGATGACTCACTCGCCCTATTCTCCCGAAGAAAGAGCCGCGGCAGGCATATCCGACGGTCTGGTCAGGATTTCCGTCGGTCTTGAAAACGTAGAGGACATCATTGCCGACCTCGAGCACGGCTTTGAAAAAATTTAATTTCAGTCGATAAAAAGAAAAAGTAAACCGAGAGTTTCCGGGATAACCCCGCACGGGTGACGGTTTCTCTCGGTTTTTTTGACGATAAAACGAAAAGACAAGTACGGACGGGGGCGAGTTTTTGACCGATTGCCGTCATGTGTAAAAAAATAATGAGTAAGGAGAACGTCGTGAATATACTTTTTGTCGACGATTATCTCGTCGTGTGCGAAAAACCCGTAGGAGTGCTTTCGGAGTACGACGAAAAACGGGCAAATATGCCGACTCTTTTGTCTACCGAGCTTGGCGGGGCGTCGGTCAAGGTGTTGAACCGTCTCGATCGCGACGTCGGCGGCGTGATGGCGTTTAGTTTGCACCCGTCTGCCACGACACGGCTGAATAAACAGATATCGGACGGCACTTTTGTCAAAGAATATATTGCCGTCGTAGAGGGAGTGCCCGACGAAAAGGAGGGCGTTTTTGACGATTTACTCTTTCATGACGGCACCAAAAATAAATCTTTCGTAGTAAAAAGACCGCGCAACGGTGTCAAACGAGCCGTCCTCGATTTTGTCGTATTAGATACGATTGAAAGGGACGGATGCGATTATTCGCTCGTAAAGGTGGTTTTAAAAACGGGGAGAACTCATCAGATACGCGTTCAGTTTGCCTCGAGAGGGTTTCCGCTCGTCGGGGATAAAAAATACGGGAGCAAGCAGGGCGGGGATATTGCGCTGAGAGCATACAAAATAGCGTTTAAGCATCCTCAAACCCAAAAACCGCTCGAATTTGTTTTGCCTCTTCCGCAGGTTAATCCGTACGATTGTTTCGATGCGGTAAAAAGCCACAAAAAATGACGGTTTGTCAATTTACTTTCAACGAAACGCGTGCTATAATATAGTCATTTCTTTAAGGAGAGTTTTCGTAATGCTTCTTGGTATCGACGTGGGTTCTACCACGGTAAAAGTGTGCGTCACCGACGGAAACGAGATTTTTTACAAGTCGTACGTGCGTCACTATTCTAAAGTAAAAGAAATATTGTCGGACGAGCTGAAAAAAGTAAAAGAACTCGGTTTCGAGCGGTTTAAGGTGTGCGTTACCGGCAGCGCGGGACTCGGGATATCCCAAGCCTCCGACCTGCCTTTTACGCAAGAGGTACAAGCCGCTTTCGTCGCGATAAACAAGTACTATCCGTCTACGGACGTCGCGGTAGAACTCGGCGGCGAGGACGCGAAAATCATTTTCGTCACGGGCGGAACCGAAGAGCGCATGAACGGTAGTTGCGCCGGCGGTACGGGCGCTTTTATCGACCAGATGGCGA
>CAZTCB010000052.1:0-2361 GCA_964612455.1 uncultured Subdoligranulum sp.
TTAACATCTTGTTGGTTCTTTTCATAATGTCCTCCTTGTTCTTTGAGTGTTTGTTGTTCTCTTGTTCTTCTATATTCTCTTT
The DNA here is from genome assembly GCA_964612455.1 of uncultured Subdoligranulum sp. Classification (GTDB taxonomy): domain Bacteria; phylum Bacillota; class Clostridia; order Christensenellales; family CAG-314; genus SFEB01. Next base: position 83 of record CAZTCB010000052.1, read on the forward strand.
TTCTCCGACGAAAAAGCTAATACCGCGTCGCAAAGGGTATAAAACGACCTTTAGCATTTAATACTTAAGATTTTACCCTAAGTATACGCCGCTTGTCAAGAGTTATTGAAAAAAAAATGTAATTTTCACAAAACGTTTTTAGCGGAAATATGTCTTGACGTTGTCGGCGACGATTTGGATTTTTCATTGTCAAAAACCGCGTTTTTGCGATTTTTCGCTCCCTCTTTCGTCTTTTTTTTCTATACGCGCCGTTTTTTAAACTTAAACCGCCCGATTTTTTTGTCCGCGCCCTTTCCGTCCGAGGCTTTATATTTTGAAATTTGTGAAATCGCTTACACCGTCGGGCTTTATCCTTACATATTTTTTAACGACTTTTTCTTTCCTTTATTGCTCGCCAATGTTTAAACAATGTTTTTTTGGCAAAACTTTCGCTGTATAAAAGGAGAATAAATATGTTGTACACCGTTTTTTACCGCTGTTACTCTTTCGTGCTCGCTCGCCCGTGGCTGTTTGCCGTCGCCGCGGCATGGTTTGCCCTGTGTTTTGCGACCGACCTGATTTTTAACCCCTACGGCAGACAAACCCGTCAGACCGCCCGCGCCCAAAAAGACCTCGAACGCCTCGTTCGCACTCGTCGTCCGCTACCCGCCGACCTGCCGCTGCCGCTACCCCAAGCATACGCAAGTTTTGCCAAAATAATGAAAACCGCGCCCCAACTCCGCCCGTCCGCCTATCTCGTCTTTGAAGAAAAAAAGCCGAGCGTGTTAAAACCGCTCCTGTGCCTTGTCGTTTCGGCGGCGCTGTTGCCATGCACTCCCGTTGCGGCGTGGGCGGGTACGTTTAATTATATGTTTTACCTGCCGTTATTTTTCGCGATAACTTTCGTCGCGTACGTCCAAACGCATTTTCTCTTAAATCTGCGCCGATTGCTCCGCGCAAAAAAAACGCACGATGACTACCTCAACGTGCTCGACGGGTATTTCGCTCGACTCAACTCTTTCGGACGAAAAAACTCTTTCTCCGCGTCGGCGCCGAACCGCCAAGAATCGCCCGTCGCCCACCCCGTTTCTTTCGGTGCGTTTGACGACGACTCAACCGACCAAAGGCAAAAACGTCTCGTGCGCGACGGACTCAACCCCGACTCCGCGCAACAAGTCTGCCGCCTTTTGGACAAGGTGGACCAAAAAACCGCCCTCCCGACCGACTACTCTTTCCTCAACGAAAGCTTGCAAAATGCGTTTTCTCTCTACTGCAAAAACAAAGAAAAACGCGCATGAAAAAAAGACAAATAAAAAAACAAGGCTGAAACAGCCTTGTTTTTTTATTAAAACCAAACGGTTTTTAATCTTGTTTGCTCTCGACGTACGCGGTTTCGCCTGCCAAAGCGAGGTTTTCGCCGACGTCGTCGGAGTCGTCCGTAGGAGCGACGTAGTTGTAAACCACGTTACATTTCAAACTGGTCAACGCGTCTCCCCATACCGCCAGCGTGGTCGCTTTGTCCATCGGCGAATAAATCGTCTGCTCTTCTTTCCAAGCGGAGAAGACGCTGCTGTTTCCGACAAACTTGACCGTAGTGGGCAGGTACAACTCGTAGATGTAGTAGTTGTAACCAAACGCGGTGTCGCCGATAGAAATCAATCCCTCGGGCAATACGAGTTTGGACGGGCCCTTGGCAAAGTACAAGAAATATCTACCTATCGTCTTTAACGTACTCGGCAAAGTCATTTCGCTTATCGTTGCGTAATAGAACGGATAATACGACGTACCCGTATACTGCATATCATAGTACGTCGTCCCCAACGAATCGGGAATCTCCTCTCTGCCTTCCTCGAAAGTAATCTTGTTGTAATTGCCGTAGAAAAACATACGTCCGTACCATTTCTCCAACGTCTTGGGTATCACCAACTCACCGTAGTGGTCGCAATAATAGAATGCGTGCCCCAGAATTTCAGTGAGATTTTTGGGGAAAGTTACGTCAGTAAAGTCACAGTAGCAGAGGAAATAATCGGGTATCGTGGTTACTCCGTCGGGTATCGTCGTCGTGAGTTTCGTATGCGAGGAAGTGCTCGCGTATATCAGGTAAGGTTTCAACTCGGTGACGTCGCTCGGCAATCTCACCGTTACGTTACTGCCATAGACCTGATAGCCCAACGATCTCGACATCGTCATTCCGTCAGGCAGATAAACTTCTACGTCGATATTCGTTGCGCCGAAGAACAAGTATATACCCACGTACTGTACGCCTTCGCCTATCGTCACTTTCTTGATTCCGCTGACGT
>CAZTCB010000053.1:0-1908 GCA_964612455.1 uncultured Subdoligranulum sp.
CGCTCAACGCCACGATAAACGCCGTGGACAGTTTAAACTTGATGAGATTTTCGTCCACCGACGCAAGCGCTTGTTGCGCGTCTTCCCTCTGTCTCCTCGCGATGTAGGTGTCCTCACCCTTAAACTCGTTCATCGTGATGACTCTTTCTTCGAGTCCGAACGCGTCGAGCCTGCGGGCAATCGTCTCTTCGGTCGGGCGATATTTCAAAAAGTAAAACAACGCCGCGCAACCTGCGCCTACCACCACAAATGCCAACGGGGGCAGCCATGCGTTACCTACGTCAAAAAAGTAGAAGGGTAACGCCATCGCCAGCATGACCGCAAGACCGATAAGTGCGCCGTAAAAAATCGACCGCCATACCGCTTCTTTGTTCATTCTGGCACGGAATCTTGCAAATTCTTCCTTCATAAAAACAATGCCTCCTTTTAAAACTGTTTTTTGAAAAATTGATTTCCCGAGTTACATATATTTAAACGCAAAAGCAAAAACCCCGAGGGACCTCGCTTTTTTTCGCGAAATCTCTCTGATATTTCCTTAAACGCCAAATACGGAGTCGTGTAGACCGCTCCTTCGTACCATTATGCATCTTTTGTCGCCAAAAATCAAGCGATTGCGCAATGTTTTGACAATGTTTCACAATACTTTCGTCGAAAACGGTCTCGTTTGTCATCGTCAAATTAACGCGCCTTAACCGCTAAGCGTGAAAAGTTAATGAATTTCACCGCATTTTAACTTTCCCGCAAAACGATACGATAATAGACACTATAATCTATTTTGTTAATTTTACCTTATCCCGCTTTCTCTTGTCAAGCGTTTTTTTAACTAAAACTTTTTTATCACAAAACTTTTAGGACTATGCGACGTTCATAATTCTTTAATAAAAAAAGCAAGAAAAAAACCAAGGCGTTTTTGCCTTGGTTTTTTTCGGTTAAACCGTCGTTTAATCTTGTTTTGACGATTGCTCGACGTACGCTACTTCGCCGTCGATTGCGATTTCGACTTCGCTCGACTGCTCGGTATTGTCGTCGTCTTTGGGCGCTACGTAGTTGTAAACCACGTTCGCTTTGTTGGTCGAGTAGTTTATCGCACCTGACCACACAGCCAACGCCTCACTCCTGCTCATCGGGAAATAGATGGTGGAGTCGACGGTCCAGTTGTTAAAGATAAGGGTGCTTCCGATACTCTCCACCGTAGTCGGCAGATACAACTCGTAAATGTTTTTGTTGGCACTGAATATTGCGCCGCCTACTTCTCTCACTCCCTCGGGGATAACGAGTTTTGCGGGACCTTTGCCGAGGGCAAGGAAATAGTCGCCGATATACGTCAACGTGCTCGGCAGCGTCAATTCGCCTATAGTGGCGTACGTAAACGGACCGCCAGTGCAATCGGGGGTAGCCTCCATGCCTTCTTCAAAGATGATACGGCTGAATTTGCTGTAATAGAAACTATATTGAACGTAGCTTTCTATCGTCTTGGGTATCACGAAATCGACGTCACAATCGCAATACGCTAATCCGTATTTGGCGATGGATACGCAGCCTTTAGGCAAAACCAAGTAGTCGAGGGATATACCTCTGATACCGTACTCGGGTATTTCTTTTACCGCGTCGGGCACCGTCATCCTGACTATCGTCCTGCCGTTTGAAGGAGTGGTGCTGGCTACGCTTGCATAAATGAAGTAAGTCGGCAACTCGGTAATATCGCTCGGCAATCTCACCGTTATATCCGAGCCTGACGACGTCATGATAAAGTATTTGTCGAGTTGGAGCCCGTCAGGCAGATATACTTCAAAAGTCTGGTTGTTTATGCAGTACAAAAAGTCTTTGCCCACGTACTGTACGCCTTCGCCTACCGTCACTTTCTTGATTCCGCTGACGTACTGCATCATATAAGAGTAACCCTCTGCG